>NZ_JBHSQO010000023.1:0-108044 GCF_042658445.1 Saccharothrix lopnurensis
TCCTGGCAGAACGGCGCTTCGACAACGTCCGATCTACCAGGAGTTCCCTCGTCTGCGCACCAAAGAGCCGTCACCTGCCCAAGCTCGGAAACGGCTACTAAGGCACCGGTGTTGCGACGACCGATTGAATCCAAGGAGTACACCGCGAACCTGACGGCACAGGCGTTTTTCCGGCACGGGCTGCGCCGGTCGATGGGCGCGACCGGGATCTGCCGGGACAACAGCCCCGCGGAGTCGCTCTGGTCGACGTTCGAACACGAGCACCACTACCGGCACGTCTACGCCACGAAGGCCGAACTCGTTGCCGCGATTGACAAGTGGATCACGTTCTACAACAGTGAGTCATTCCCGGTAATGAGTGTTCACGTTGGGTGATGGGCTGGGAGGGGGCGGCCGTGTTCGAGGTGGAGCAGGACGAGTGCGGCCTTGGCGATCGCGCCGATCCGCCACGGGCAGACGCTGACGCGTCGCAGGGCCTTGGAGGTGGTCTCCAGCAGGGAGTCCGCGCGCTCGGCGACGCCGTGAACACCGCGGACGATCAAGTTGTACTGCTTGTGCGCCTCGGACAGCTCGGTGCCCTTCACCTTCTTGACCGGCATCCGCAGTGCGGGCCCGGCCAGGCCCTCGTAGCCCAGGTCGGTCAGGGTCGCTACACCCTCGGCAGCGGACTGCTCCAACGCCGGCATCAGTCCGGCGGCGGCCTTCGCGCAGGTCACGTCGTGTTCGCAGCCGGGACGGACGTCGGAGACCCGGATCGGCCGGCCGGCACGTCGATGCCCTCATGGACGTAGCGATACGCGGTCGAGCCGCCGGTGCCGTTGTCGACCGCGAGCTGGGCAATCCTGGTGCCATCCAGGAACCAGCGGATGACCAGCACCGCCTGCCGGTAGCAGCCCAGCGAGCGGCGGGTTCGTCGCGTGCCCAGCTCACGACGCCGCAGCCACAACAGGCGGGCCAGGAAGAACACCGTGTCCTCTGTTACGTCGAGCACGGCGGTGTATGTCACGATGGAGTCCACGTGAAGCCTCGCGGTGTGAAGTTGATCTGTACGAAGACCCGGTTCATCGCCGAGCAGGACCGGCTGACCGTTTCCGCCGCGCTGGCCGAGTTCATCCGCACCACCATCGTGGCCAACACCAATGAGGACCTGGACGCTGCCAGCGTTTCGGACGGCCGCCGGCGTTCACCCCGGAGAAGATCGCATACCGCCGGCGCTGCTCGCCGAGCCGGACCGGTCGACGGGCTCGATCGCCAAACTGCTCGGCGTCAGCCGGGCCACGCTGTACCGGCACCTCCCCGAGCTCAAGGCCACCGCTGCCGTCCCAGCTCAAGCGCCGCGCGAGCTCACCGGGTAGCGCGGGAGCGCCGGCGCCTCTGCGACTTTCAGCGCTCTGGACGCCGGCCGGACCCGATCTCCGCGTCGCGCGATGCGGGGATCCCGACCTGCTGTCGGAATTCGACTTGAGGCAGTCAGAGCTCTGGCTACCGCCGTCTGTCAGCGCCGATGCCGGCTTGTCGGTGCCCGGACCTAGTATGCGGACCATGACACGACATATCGACGAGGATCTGCAGGGTGCGGAATTCCGCGAGTGCGACCTGACCGGGGCACGCCTGATCGGTGTCGTCATGCAGGATGCCGTGATCGATGGGCTCATCACCAACCTCGTGGTGAACGGTGTCGAGGTCACCGGGTACGTCGAGGCAGAGCTTGATCGGCGTTATCCGGTGCGGGTGCTGATCCGCTCCGAGGACCTTGCCGATCTGCGCGAGGCGTCGCGTCAGCTCCATGCCGGCTGGGCCGCCACAATCGAGCGAATCCGCCGTACGCCCGGCATCGAGCGCCACAGCGTGAACGACGAGTGGTCGGCGGTCCAGACGATGCGCCACCTGGTCTTCGTGCACGACTCGTGGTTCCGCCGCTGTTGCCTGGGCTCGACGGAGCTGTTCACGCCGATGGGCATCGGGCCGGACGTCGAGCCTTACCGTGGAGCGCACGGGCTTGACCTCTCACTCGATCCGGACTTCGACGAGATCGTGAGCGTGCGTGACGCACAGGCCGCCGAGCTCGAGGCCTGGCTCGACAAGGTCACCGCTGAGCAGCTCGCAGCGCCGGCGCCGGTGCCCGACGACGATGTCTGGCCGCCGTACGCCCGGGGCCGCTCGGTGCGGCGGTGCCTCGGCACGGTGCTGAACGAGACCTTCGAGCACCACCGCTTCTGCGTTCGCGACCTCGACCTGATCGAGGCACAGGACGCCGGGTAGGGCCGACTACGGACTCGGCATCGTGCGGATACGGGCATCGCGTAGAGCGCGAGCCCGGCTGTCCGTCGTCCAGGGCCGCGCCGGCGCTGGGAAGCCGGGCTGCTCATACCAGGGGTTTCACACCGTTCTACCACAGAGTTCGATGATCGCCGCAGCTCAGGGCAATACACTGCGTAGCTGCTCAGAGCAACCACCTGTTACCGGGAAGGGCTCAGTGTCCGGCGGCACTCCGCGCTCGATGTGATCAGTCCCGACGACTACGAGAAACCGCTTCAAGCGGCTGCCCGACCCCCGTGAGCCCCTGTCCACCGTTCGGGGTGAACCTCACCGCCCTCCCGAAGAGGGCAGACGGCCACCCACGTACGAGACCGGGACGAGCCGAACAAAACGCACACCACGACGAGGTCCACCTGCGCTCCGCGGGCGAGCGGGGATTGTACTTTTTGTTCAACACTGAAGTAATGAAAAGTCATTGGGATCTTCCCGTGAGCGGGGGTGGTCCGCCGTTGACGGGGTGCTGGTCGGACTCGCCGCCGTGCTGCCCGCGCGAGCGGGGATGGCCCCTCCAGCGCGGAGCGCCCGCCCATGCCGGCGCGCTCCCCGCGCCGACGCGGCCTGCGGCTACTACGACTCACCAGCTCCTTCGGTCGCCGCCGACCTGTCGGCTCGTCGAGGCGGGCGCGAATCCGGCGGCCGTTCCGGACACCCGTCCGCACCGACGAGTGGCGGCACCGATCGTCGGTGGCCACCACCTTTGATCGCGTGGAACAGAGCGCGCGCCGGTTCTCCCGGCGCCAGGGGCGGGTCCAGCCGATCAGGACCGGTCGTCAGCCCGAGGGCTCGCCATCAACAGGCCACAGGTGACCTGCCGCAGTCGGTGGTGTGCGTGGCCTGCGCGTCGTTCACACGCGCGCGTCGTCGCTGTCACTGCCGGGGGCACCGGCAGCGGAAGCCGCGTTCGCGCAGGCGGTGGGGTGGCGCGAGGTGTGGCGGACCGGTCGGAGGTGGTTGCCGCGCGACCGGGCGTTCACCGCCAACCACCGCGGCTTCGTCGATCAGGTCCGCTCCCAGGGCGACCCCGCTGGGTGACGCCAAGTCCGGGTCGCCGCTCCAACGGTGGGGTTTTCGGGTGACCGGCGCGGAACCGGGTTGCCGGGCGGGCCGGAATCCGCACACCGTGGGAGCGGGAGCCGGGGACCGGTTCCGGTGCGGGTCGCGACACGGTGCGGAGGTGCCGATGAGCAGGTCGGATCCAGCTCGGGGCGCCGTCCTGGAGCAGCCGTGAGCGTGTTCGACCTGCCCCGGCTGCACTTCGGCGGCACGGCGCGGACCAGCCTGCCCACCGGACCGCGCAGCGGCCTGGTGGACGTCACCACCAACACCGCCCTCACCGACAGCGGCCCGTTCCCGGTGGGGCGGCCGGCCCGCGAGTACCACGAGTACCTGGTGGACCAGGGCCCCCGGTACGACGCCGCGGGCCGGCCTTGCCCCGACGGGGTGTTCAGCGCGACCGCGGGCTGGAACTTCGGCGGCAGCGGGCACTTCGCGATCGACGCGACGATCACCGGGGTGGAGCGCGAGGCCGGCCGGCTGGACCCGGACGACCCGCTGGTGGGCCGCTGCGTGGACATGTGGGGCCACCACAACGAGTACCTCGCGACCACCGTCAACCGGGCGCGGGTCTTCGACGTCGACCCGACCGCCGCGGACACGATGACCCTGGTGGTCGGCCAATTCGGCTTCGGCCGCGCCGGGCGGTCGCACGACGTCGGGTACGCGGTCACCGGGCAGGTGGCGGGCACGTCGCCGCCGCGGTGGCAGAACCCGGACCACCTGCCCGACGTCGGCGAGCACTTCCTGGCGGCGGAGCTGCGCAGGTCGGTGGTCCACCAGTTCGTGGTCGAGGAGCCGCGGTGGCTGGACGGCACCTCCCCCGCGGTCGAGCACCTGAGGGCCGCGGCGGGTGACGGGCTGGTGGTCCAGTTCGCGCTCGGCCACATGTCCCCGCCCACGGCGCCGGACACGCCGAACCTGTGGCGGCTGCGGGGCACCATCGCACCGTGGCGCGCGGCGGAACTGCGCACCCACCCCGCCGGGCGGCTGCTCGTGCCGTGCGGCGAGCGCACCGGCTTGCACACCCTCAGCGTCGACGTGGCGTCGACGCACGTCACGTTCAACCTGATCACGGCCGTGCCGCAGTCCTGGCGCGGTGGCGACCTGCTGCTCCGCACGGTCGAGTCCGACGAGCTGGTCGCGACCGTGCCCGACAAGGCGCACGAGCACCCGCCGACCAGCGGGATCGTCACCGTGCCCGCGGCGTCCGGGGCGCGGGCGGCGAACGACCAGGCGTTGCGGGTCGTCCGCCTCGACCGGCACGGCCACCCGGTGGAGCTGCTGCGCGAGGTCGAGCTCAACGTCCAGTCCGACGACGCCGCCCTGGTCCTCGACCACACCGACGGCACCCCCGAGCACGACGCCCGGGTGACGTTCCGGGCGTACCTGCGGGGCAGGCCGCACCCGGTGGCCCTCGTCGTGCGCCAGCGGCACGACCTGCTCGCGATCGGCGAGGTCGACGTCGACGGCACCGGTCTCGGCGGCTTCACCGTCCGCGGGCTCCGGGCCGGTGTCACCCGGGTCGAGCTCGGACCGCACGGCGTCGTGGCGGTCCGGGTGCTGCCCGACGACCGGGAGCTGGACGACATCCCGGAGCAGGACGTCACCTTCGAGCTCGTGCACGAGAAGGTCCTGGCCTACTACGAACTGGTGTCCTCGTTCATGCGCACCGAGGTGTTCAGCCTCGCCGACCGGTGCAAGGTCGAGACCTACGCGACGCTGATGTGGCAGATGTGCGACCCGCGCAACAGGGGCAAGACCTACTACATGCCGCCCACCAGGGACCTGTCGGCGCCGAAAGCGCGACTGCTGCTGAAGTACCTGCGCCGCCAACAGCGGCGGGCGCCGCGCCCGATCGCCGCGGAGACGTCGTGGACGCCGCCGATCACCACCCGCGCCGCGCTGGTCGCCGCGCTGCGCCAGGCCGTCACCCTCGAACTGGCGGTGATGTTGCAGTACCTCTACGCGGCGTACTCCGTGCCGACCTACGGCGTCGGCGCGGCGTGGGTGCGCGAGGGCCGGTGGACCGCGGAACAACTCGAACTCGCCTGCGGCGACGGCGGGCGGACGCTGCACACCGGGATCCGGGGTGGCCTGCTCGGGGTCGCCCGCGAGGAGATGGCGCACTACCTGGTCGTCAACAACATCCTCATGGCCGTGGGCGAGCCGTTCCACGTGCCCGAGGTGGACTTCGCCACGATCAACGCCCGCCTGCCGCTGCCGGTGGACTTCGCGCTCGAACCGCTGCACCTCGGCAGCGTGCAGCGGTTCATCGCCATCGAGGAACCCGACGACGGCCGGCCGGGCGGCGGGCCGTACCGGTCGCTGAGCGAGCTGTACAGCGCCATCCGCGACGGCCTGACCCGGGTGCCCGACCTGTTCGCGGTCGAGCGCGGCAGGGGCGGCGGTGAACACCACCTGTTCCTGCGCGAGTCGATCGACACGACCCACCCCGACTACCAGTTCGAGGTGGACGACCTGTCCAGCGCCCTGTTCGCGGTCGACTTCGTGACCGAGCAGGGCGAGGGCGGCGTGCTGCCGGCGGTGGGCGACCCCGGCCCGTCGCACCACGACACCTTCCGCCGGATCGCCGACCTGCTCATGACCGAGCACCTCCGCGGGGGAGGCGGGCGGTGGCACCCGGCCCACCCCGTGCTGCGCAACCCGACCACGGGCACCGGTCCCGGGGTGGGCCAACCCGTCACCGACCCCGACACCGCGCGGGTCATGGCGCTGTTCAACAGGTCGTACTACCTGATGCTGCTGCTGACCGCGCAGCACTTCGCCGAACGACCCGACACCAGCCTGCGCCGGTCCGAGCTGATGAACGCCGCGATCGACGTGATGACCGGGATGATGCGGCCTCTCGCCGAGCTGCTGGTGACGCTGCCCTCCGGCGTTCCCGGCCGCACCGCGGGCCCCTCCTTCGAACTGCCGGAACCCCCCGTCCCGCTGTCCCGGCCCGACGTGGCCCGCCGCAGGATCGCGCGGGAGTTCGCGGACCTCGCGGCGCGGTGCCGCCAGGACGACCGGGTGCCCGACCGGGTGGCCGGGATCAGCGCCCACCTCGCGGCGCGGTTCGGCGGGCCGCCCCGCTGACCGACCCACCCCCGACCCCCTGGGAACCGACATGACGAACCTGGTCGAGATGCAGCTCGACGTGAGCCCCGGCGATGTGCAGGAGCGCCTGCTCGACGTGGCCCGCCGCCACCCGCTCGCCCGCGTGGCCTGGGCCGGCGGCGAGGTGTGGCTGGTGAACGACCCCGAGCTGGTCCGCCTGGCGTTCCGCGACCGCCGGCTCACCAAGGACGCCGGCGCGGCGCCACCCTGGTTCACCGACGTCACCGGGCTGATCGGCTCCACCCAGACCTCCCGCGCCGCCGAGATGATCACCAGCGAGGGCGCCGAGCACACCCGGCAGCGAAAACTGCACGCCGTGGTCTTCTCCGCCCGGAACCGGGAGCGCTGGCAGCAGCTGATCACCGAGATCGTGCGCGACCTCCTGCGATCACTCGACGGGGACGTCGACCTGGTGTCCCGGTTCGCCTACCCGCTGCCCGTGGCGGCCATCAGCGCCGTGCTCGGGCTGCCACCGGACATGCACGAACCGCTCACCGCCGCCTGCCGCCTGCTCACCTACGGCGCGGACGACGCCGAGCGTGAACGGGGGCGCGCCCAGCTCTACGGCGGCGTCGGGGCCTTCCTCGGCCCGCGACGGCACGAACTGCGCCCCGGCATGATCGCCGACCTGCTGGAACTGCACGACACCGACGGCTCGGTCAGCACCGTCGAGATCGCCACCTGGACCCCCGGGCTCGTCGTCCCCGGGCACGAGTCCACGACGAGCGTGCTGGCCGCGCTGCTGGCCGACGTGCTGGCCGAACCACCGGACAGGCGCCCGACCACCGCGGAGGAGATCGAGGAGCACGTCGAGCGCGCCCTGCGCCTCCACCCGCCGTTCCCCCTGGCCACCTGGCGGTTCACCACCTCCCCGGTGCTGCTCCAGGAGCACGAGATCCCGGCGGGCAAGCCCGTCCTGCTCAACATCCCCGCTGCCAACCACGCCTCGCCGCCCACGGCGCACTACACCTTCGGCCACGGCGTCCACTACTGCGTCGGCGCGGCGCTGGCGCGCGCCGAACTCCGGATCGCCCTGACCGAGTTCCTCCGGGAGTTCCCCGACGCCACGCGGACGACCGGCGAAACCCGCTGGGTGAGCGGGTACGCCATCCGGCAGCTCACCTCGCTGCCGGTCCGCCTCACCCCCGCCGGGGACGCGGCCTGAATTGGTGCCCGGGGCGGCGCAACGCCGCCCCGGGCACCGGGCGCTGTTCCGTCACCCCGGCCAGCCGGTGCGCAGCGGCAGGGTCCGCGGACCGTGGAAGATCAGGTCGTGGTGGTAGCGCACCGGTTGCCCGGCGGCGTGCGGCGCGGGCAGGGCCCGCACCAGCGCGGTCAGAGCGAGCTGTGCCTCCAGGCCCGCCAGGGCGGCGCCCAGGCACCGGTGGGCGCCGTGACCGAACCCGCAGTGCCGGCGGGGCGCCCGGTCCAGCCGCAGCTCGTCGGGCTGCGCGAAGCGGTCGGGATCGCGGTTGGCGGCGCCGAGCACCAGCACCACCTTGTCTCCCGCCCGGACCCGCCGACCGCCCAGCACCACGTCCCGCCCGGCCCGCCGGCTCACCATCTGCACCGGACCGTCGTAGCGGATCAGCTCGTCCACGTGGTCGGCGGTGAACACCGGCCGCGAGCGCAGCACCCCCGGGTGGTCCAGCAGCGCCAGCACGGACTTGCCGATCAGGTGGGCCGTGGTCTCGTGGCCCGCGGTGAGCAGGTGCACGCCCGTGCCGGCGACCTCGTCGGGGGTGCACCCGGCCCGCACGAGCGGCGCGAGCAGCCCGTCCTCGGCCGGGTCGGCGGCGGCCCGGCGGAAGTAGTCGCCCAGGTCCCGGGCCGCCTCCTCGGCGGCGGCGTAGTCGCCCTGACGGGTCGAGCTGGCCTCTTGGAGCACGAGCGCGCGCTGGTGCAGCCACTCCCGGTCGGCCGCGGGCAGGCCGAGCAGGTCGCACATGACGTGCAGCGGCAGCCTGGTCGCGAAGTCGGCCACCAGGTCGATCTCCGGTCGGCCCGCGAGGGCGGCGACAAGGCCGTCGGCGACCCGTTGCACCTGCGGGCGCAGGGAGCGCACCGCGGCGAGGGTGAACCGGCCGGCGAGCACCGACCGCAGCCGCGTGTGCCGCGGCGGATCGAGGAACACCAGCCAGTCGCGCACGAGGCGGGCCAGCGCGTCGCAGCCGGGGGGGAAGACCAACCCGCCGCGGGTGAAGTCCGGGCTCCCCAGCACCTCCATCGTCGGCCGGTAGCCGAACACGTACCACGCACCGCTCCCGGAACTCCAGTGCACCGGTTCCTCCGCGAGGTACCGCCGGTACAGCGGGTAGGGCCGGATGATCTCCTCCTGCCCCAGGGAGCGGTGGTCGAACGGCGGCAGGTCGGACCGGGGCACGGGGGGCACGCTCACGCCGACACCGCCGTCCGCGTCCGGCTGTCCAGGTGGATCTGCTGCGCGGCGTCGACCGCGGACCGGATGGCGCCGTCGATCCACGCCGGGTTCGCCGAGCAGTGGTCCCCCGCGAAGTACAACCCGTTCTCCGGGCTCGCCGCCCGCAGCCGCTCCTCCGCCCGGCCGGCGTCGTCCAGCTCCCACTGGCTGACCGCCGCACCGCTGCTCCACCAGTGGTGGCCCCAGGCCATGCTGGCCGCGCCGATCACCATGCCGGGCTCCAGCAGTTCCGGGTGCATCCGGCCCACCTCCCGCAACACCGCCTCGTGCCGGTCCTCCGCGGGCATCAGGCCGAAGGACTCGGCCTCCTCCCCCAGCGTGTAGCTGGCCAGCAGCACGGCCCCCCGCGCCGGGTCGCACTCCGCCGGCACGTAGTAGGTCTGGCGCACGCGCCCGCCGCTGAACGACGCCCCGCCGGAGATCCCGTCCCCGGTCCAGAACGCCTCCCGGCAGTGGAAGGCGACCTTCGTGGCCGGCCAGTAGGTCATACCGCGGACGGCCTCGACCTTGGCCCGGCTCAGGTTGCACAACCGGATCCGGCGCAGGACCGAGAACGGCAGCGTGCACAGCACCTCGGGGCAGCTCCGCGTGACCACGCGGTCGCCGGTGCGGACCTGCACCAGCACCCGCTCGGCGCACACCTCCAGCCCGACCACCTCGCACCCGAGGCGCACCGGTGACCGCAACCGCGACACCAGCGCCTGGACCAGCTGGTCCATCCCGCCTTCGAGCCGCACCAGGTCGGGGCTGGTCTCCGACAGCACGTCGTCGATGAACCGGGCCAACCGGCCACCGCAGCCGGCCCGGGCCCCGGGGTGCGCGGCGAAGAAGGCGTGCAGGTCGACCTGATCGCGGTCGGCGCCCACCACGAACGGCGCCAGGTCGACGCGGTCCACCGCGTCCAGCAGCTCCGCGGTGAAACCGCGCTCGCGGAAACCGGCCGGACCGATCGCGTTCCCCATCGCGGTCAACCACGCGCCGAACAGCACGGTCTCCTCGCGGTAACGGCTGTCGGCGAGCTCCGCGCGGAAGTCCTCGACCAGGATGCGCGCGGCCTGGCCCAGGCGGACGAAGCCCCGACTGGTGGCGTGGTACGCCTGCGGTTCGGAGAACAGGGTCCGGAACGGCCGGACCTTCCCGGACAGGCCCAGCCGGGCGAAGTAGTCCAAAGTGTACCGGTGATCGCCGGGCACCCTCATGGCGCCGAGCTCCACCAGCGGCCCGCCGGCGCCGAAGCGGTGGGTGAGGATGCGACCGCCCACGCGTCCGCTGCCCTCCAGCACCTCCACCCGGTGCCCCAACAACTCCAGCTCGTGTGCGGCCACCAACCCTGCGATGCCCGCACCCAGGATCGTGATGGGCGGGGCGTCCGGACACCGGTCGGCCGCCGGGCAGCCGACCGGGCTCACGACGCGTACACCGCGCAGCGGATCGGGTCCTGCCGCACCGTCGGGGTGATCGGTGGTGGAACGACGGTCGACCACGTGCATGCCGAGCATGAACTCTCCTCAGATAAGGCACCTCAGCAACCACGTCCCGCCCTCGTTGCACCACCACGGTGAGCAGAGTTCCCTTGCCCCAGCAACCCCCCTGCCCTTGGCGCCACTCGAAATTCCCACCGTCAGAGCGGATTCCAGGACACCGGTCACACAGCGGAACCGGCGCGCGCCGGGTGGGGAAGTCGCCCGGGGAACGCCGTCCCACCGCCCTCCTGTCCCCAGTGGACACGGCGACGAGCCCCGGGTCGTTACCCGATCGGATGGCCGAAGATGTGCGCACCCCGTGCGGCCAGCAGAATCCAGGGGAGGAGCGGACCGATCACGACGATGCCCCGGAGGTGGCTCCCGTGCCCTCAGCCAGTGCACCACCCTCGACCCGCGAATCGGACGTCCTGGTCGTCGGAGCCGGCCCGGTGGGCCTGGCGATGGCGCTGGACCTCCGCTACCGGGGGATCGACCACCTGGTCGTCGAGCGGCGGGACGGACGGGTGCCCCAACCCGGGGTGAGCACGATCGGACCGCGGTCCATGGAGCTGTTCCGGCGGTGGGGACTGGCCGACGACATCCGCGCCGCGGGCTGGCCGCCGGACCACCCGCTGGACATCGCCTGGGTCACCCGGGTCGGCGGGCACGAGCTGCACCGCTTCGAACGGGGCAGCGTCGCCACCCGCCCGGAGTTCCGGCACACGCCGGAACCGGACCAGGTCTGCCCCGCGCACTGGCTCCAGCCGCTGCTCGTGGGCGCGGTGGGCAAGGCCCCGGACGGCCCGCTGCTGCTGAGCCACCGGCTGGACTCGTTCACCCAGGACGACGACGGAGTCACCGCGCGCGTCACCGACCTCGGCGACGGCACGACGAGCGTGATCCGGACCCGGTACCTGGTCGCCTGCGACGGCGCCTCGTCCCCGGTCAGGCGCTGGTGCGGCATCGACGCGCCGGCGCGGCACGAGGCCAGGGTGCTGCGCAACATCCTGTTCCGCGCGCCGGAGCTGACCCGTCGCCTGCGCGAGCGCGGCCACCGCCCGGCCATGGTCTACTTCCTGATGCTCTCCGACGAGCTGCGCTACCCGCTGCGCTCGATGGACGGCGGGGAGCTGTTCAACCTGACCGTGTCGGGCCCGGCGCTGACGGCGGACTCGACCGCGCTGCTGCGGGACGCGATCGCGTTCGACACACCGGTCGAACCCGTGGCCGACGACGAGTGGCACCTCACCCACTGGGTGGCCGACCGCTACCGGCACGGCCGGGTCTTCCTGGTCGGGGACGCCGCCCACACCGTGTCGCCGTCCGGCGGGTTCGGCATGAACATCGGCATCGCCGATGCCGCCGACCTGGGCTGGAAGCTGGCCGCGCACCTCCACGGCTGGGGTGGGGAGCACCTGCTGGCCGGCTACGAGGCCGAGCGGCGGCCCGTCGCGCTCGACAGCCTCGAAGCCGCCAACCGGCACCTCCAGCGGACGTTGACCCGCGCGCTGCCCGTCGACCTGCGCGCGGACACGCCGGAGGGCGGGCGACGGCGCGCCGAGATGGCCGAACGGCTGCGCACCAGTGGCGCCGACAAGGAGTTCGACAACCCCGAGGTCCACTTCGGCTACCGCTACCGGTCCCCGCTGGTCATCGGCGCCGGCGCCGACCTGACGCCGGAGTGGCGACCGGGCAGCGACCCCGGTTCCCGGGCGGCGCACGCCTGGCTGCGGCCGGGTGTGTCCCTGCTGGACCTGTTCGGTGGGGAATTCGTCCTCCTGTGCTTCGAGCACGACCCGTGGGGCACCCAGGAGGTGCGGGAGGCGTTCGACGCGCGGGGCGTCCCGCTCCGGGTCGTCGAGTGCGACGACCCGGAGGTGGCGCGGCTGTACGCGTGCCCGTTCGTGCTGGTCCGCCCGGACGGCCACGTCGCCTGGCGGGATGAGCGGCTGCCCGCGGACCCGGTCGGGCTCGTGGACGCGGTCCGCGGTTCGGTCCCGGCGGCCGTGCCGTCGGGCTGACGGCACGGGCCCGTGCTATGAGACCGGGAAAGCCCCGGTGCCCACGGGCACCGGGGCACCGGTCCCGGCGGCGATCCGCTCCAGGCGCGGGACGAGGTCCTCCACCGGCGGCAGGGCGAGCATGTGGCGCTGGGCGAGTCGGGCCCGCGCGGTCACCGCCGCGTCGGCTAGCAGGGTCCGGCACGCCGCGGCGATCGCCCCCGCAGAGCTGTCGGTCACGTGCAGGCCCAGGCCGAGTTCCCGGACCCGGCGGGCATTGGCGAACTGGTCCCCGTACCGGGGCAGCACGGCCATCGGCACGCCGGCCGCGATCGACTCCCGGATACCGTTGTAGCCGCCGTGGGTGATGAACAGCCGGGCGCAGCGCAGCAGCAGGGGTTGGGGGACGTGGTCGGCGAGCCGGACGTTCCCGGGGACCGGGGAGTCGGCCGGGATCAGGCCGCCGGTGGCGACCACGCCGACGCAGTCGGTCTCGGCGAGCGCGGCGACGACGGCCAGCAGGGCCGACCGCGTGTCGGCCTGCACCGCGACCGTGAACGGGTCGACAGCCTGCGCGTGCAGCACGGAGATGACGGTCCCGAACGACGCCAGCACCAGGGGGCGGTCCGCGGGCAGTGCGAGGACCCAGTCCGGCAGGACCTCGGCGCGGTCGATGGCGTCCGGCTGCCGGCAGGTGATCGCGGCCGGCAGGTGGGGAGGGGCGAACGAGTACGACGCGGGCATGAAGTCGAGCCGCCCGTGGCGGTGGAGCGGTTCGAGGTCGTCCCACTCCGGTCGGCCGAGCTCGCGCCTGCGCGCGTTGAGCAGGAAGAGCAGGTAGTCCGGGAGGAGCGCGTTGGCGCTACCGGCCGGGGCGGGGACGTGCGGAACACCGAGGTCCTCGGCGAGCAGCACGGCCGCGAACTCCGCCTCGCCGCGCAGCACGAGGTCGGGGCGGAACCGCTCGGCCACCGCGGCGAGGGCGTGGTACCCCTCGACGATGTGCGGACCGGCGAAGAGGCGGACGCCCACCTTGCGGGCGAGGGTGATCGCGTCCTCCTCGGTGCCTTGGCCCGCCTCCGCGAGGGCCGGGCTCACGTCGGGGATCAGCGGCGGCAGGTCCGCTCGGGCGCGGAACGGTTCGCCGTCGAACACGCGCAGCAGCGGCACCGTGGTCGCCACCAGGACCTCGTGCCCCGCGCACGCCAGGGCCCGCGCCACCGGGAGCAGCGCCCTGGCGTGGGAGACAGCGGTGGCCACGCAGCACAGCACTCGCATGGCGTGCCTCTCGGTTTGCCCCTGATCCGACCACCGCCCGGTGACCGTCACCTGTCGACGACCACGGTAAGGCGAACCAGGTCGCGCCACCTGGGCACGCACCCGAACGGGTCGACGGGCAGACGGGCCCCGACCGCCGACCGGGTCCCCCCTCGCCCGGCGTTGCGGGACTTCCCTTCGTCGACGCCCGCGGCGGCCCGAAGCCGGTGACGGTGCCCGACCGGGACGCGGGTGTGCCGGCGCCCCTGCCGTCGTCCGTCCGGGTCACCTCCCGTCAGATCGACCACGTCCCGGACGTGAGATCGACGCAGCCGGCTTGAGGCGTGCACGACGAATTCCGGAACAAGCGCGGGCGCCCACGTCCCCGACGAGTGCGCCCCCGGCGCGGACGACCTCAGCCGGTGTGGGTGAGCCGTTCGTCCCGGGCCGCGCGGTGCGGCGGCGCGCGGTGGCCGCGGAGCGTGGTCGCGGCGACGAGGGCGGCGAGCACCAGGAGGACCGCCGTGGCGAGGAAGACGGCCGCGTGGCCCTCGGTCAACGCGAGCAGGGGCGAGCCGCCCGCCCCGGCCACGTCCTGGGTCTTGGCGGCGTAGATGGTCGTGAACACGGACAGGGCGATGCAGCCCCCGATCTGCATGACCGAGTTGACCAGCGCCGAGGCGGCCCCCGCGTCGTGCGGGGCGACGCCGGTGAGGGCGACGTTCTGGAGCGGGACGATGGTGGAGGCGATGCCGACGCCGATGACGAGCAGCCCGGGCAGGACCTCGTCCCAGTAACCGCCGTCCGGGGTGACGCGCGTCAGGTACAGCACCCCGGCCGCGGCGACCAGGGGGCCCGCGGTCATCAGGACCCGCGCGCCGAACCTCGCGAACAGCCTCGCCGCGACCGGCGCGGTGGCCGTGGTGGCCAGCGTCATGCCCAGGGCGGCCAAGCCCGCCGGCAGCGGGCTCAGGCGGAGCACGAGCTGGAGGTGGAGCGCCAGGTAGAGGGTCATCCCGATGAAGACCGCGCCCACCGCCGCCTGGACGAGCAGCGCGCCGGCGCGGACGCGGTCCCGGACGACGCGCAGCGGCAGCAGGGGCTGGGCGACCCGGGACTCGACCCACGCGAACAGGGCCAGCAGCACCACGCCCAGCGCCAGGAAGGCCACCGTCCCCGCGTCCGACCAGCCGCCTTCGGCGAGGGTGAACCCGTAGACCAGGCTGCCCAGACCGAGGGTGACGGTGACGGCCCCGGCGACGTCGTAGCGGTTGTCGCCCTCGGCCTTGCTCTCGGAGACGAAGACCAGCGCGCCGACCAGGCCGACGACCGCGAAGACGATGTTCACCAGCAGGCACCACCGCCAGCCCGCGAACTGGGTGAGCACACCGCCCAGGGCGAGGCCGACCGCGGCGCCCGTCCCGGCGACCGTGCCGAACACGGCGAAGGCGGTGCCGCGTTCCCGCCCGGACGGGAACGTCACGGTCAGCAGGGCCAGCGCCGCCGGCGCGAGGAGGGCGGCGAACACGCCTTGCAGCCCCCGGGCGACGATCAGCTCGGTGCCGCTGTGCGCGAGCCCGCCCCACGCCGACGCGACGCCGAACCCGATCATCCCGACCGCGTAGCCGCGCTTGCGGCCCCAGTAGTCCGCGACCCGGCCACCGAGCAGCAGCAGCGCGCCGAACGCCAGGACGTAGGCGGTGACGACCCACTGGCGCTGCGCGTCGCTCATCCCCAGGTCCTCCTGGGCGCGCGGGAGGGCGACGTTCACGATCGTGGCGTCCAGCACCACCACGAGCTGGGTCAGGGAGAGCACGGCCAAAGCCCACCAGCGCCGCGGATCGGGCGAGGGCACGGGGACGGGGACGGGGACGGACACGGTGAAGCCTCCTGCTTCCGCACGACGGAACGCTGGAGGTTTCAAGCCTCGGATCAGCTCGCGCACCGGCGGGCCGGACCACCTCGACCCCGTGGCCGAGCAGGACTGCATCTTAACCCGTTCGGAGGCACCCGTGCGCCCAGCAGCGGCGTGTTCCGCGGTACGCGGTGGACGTGCCGGCAGGTCGACGGGCTACCGCGCCGGCGCTGCGCGGTGCGGGTCGCTGTCGTACAACGGCAGGAGCTGGTTGAGGTTGTCGTTGCCGCCGGACAGGTCTTTCGACGACCTCTTCGAGATCGTCCGACCCAGCTGATCACCCTCGGGCGCGCTGTGGTCGCCATTCCCGTCCCCAGCCGCGCCTGGCTGCGGCTCGACCACGGTGCCGTTCCCGTGACCGACGCGCCGCTGGTCACCACCCCCATCGCCGGGCCGACGCGCAGCCGCGCCCCCGCCCCCGCCCTCGCCCGAGTCCGCACGGCCACGCGGCTGTGACCAGGCCCTACCGGGGCTCAGGCCAGGCGCACGGGCCGGAACACCGCCGCCGCGGCGGGCACCGCCACGCCGTGGGTGCGCAGCTGGTGGGCGCGGGTCACCACGGCGGCGCCTTCGAGCAGGTTGAGCGCGATCTGCACCGCGGTCCGGTTGCCCGGATCGGCCAGGAACGACCCGACGACCCAGCGGTTGAACGCCCCGAGGGCCGGGCCGCACCACAGCTGGTAGTCGGTGCGCCGGTCCGGGTCGCCGGTGATCGCCCACCGGGCGGAGCTGCCCAGGTACCAGCGGAAGACCAGCGCCATCCGGTGCTTCGGGTCGCGGTCCGCGCGCACGAGCTGGGCCGGGTCGCGGCGCTGCCAGAACTCGCGGGTCAGTTCCCAGACCCGTGCCAGCGGCAGGCGGAACACCTCGTGCTCCAGCCGGGCCGCCACCGCGGCGGGCAGCGTGTGCAGCCCCGCGTGGTCCCGGTACACCTCCTCCAACCGGGCCGCCCGCGCGGCGAACAGCGTGCCGCGGCTGGTCACCTGGAGGCGGGCGCCCAGTTCGAACCCGTCGGCCGCGGGGGCCATCGCCACGTCCCCGATGTCCACCCGGGACAGCATCCGCTTGGCGGTCTCGGAGACCCCGGCCTCGACCGCGACCTGGTTGACCGAGCCGGTCACCACGTAGTCCGCGCCCAGCGCGAAGGCCGCGGCCACCGCCTCGGGCGTGCCCAGCCCACCGGCGGCGCCGACCCGCACGTGGTGGCCGTGCCGCCGGGTGTGCCGGTCGCGCAGCGCGAGGACCGCCGGCAGCAGCGCGGTCAGCGGCCGGTTGTCGGTGCGGCCACCGCTGTCGGCCTCCACGGTGAGGTCTTGGGCCACCGGCACCCGGGCCGCCAGCCGCGCCTGCTCCTCGGTCAGGTCGCCCCGGCCGACGAGCGCCCGCAGCAGGGCGGCGGGCGCGGGCGAGAGGAACTTCTCGGCCGCCTCCAGCCCCGACACCTTGGCCAGCAGGCGGGTCTGGCGCACGATCCGACCGTCGCGGTCGAGCCGCAGGCCGGACGCCGCGCACCGCACCACCGCCGGGGTGAGGTCGGTGAACGCCGACACCGAGATCCGGGGGACCCCGGCGCGCAGGAGCACCTCGGCCACCCGCCGCTCCAGCTCGGGCTCACCGGGGGTGTGGCCGAGGTTGGCGCCCCAGTTCGCCCGGCCGGGCAGCGCCGTGGCCAGCTCGTGCACCGCGTCCTCGACCTCGCGCGGGTCCAGGCCGGCCGAGCCGAAGAAGCCGAGCATCCCGGACTTCGCCAGCGCGACCACCAGGCGCGTGGTGGCGATCCCGTTCGCCATCTCCCCGGCGACGTAGGGGAACCGGACGCCGTGCGCCTGGCAGAACCCCCGGCCGCCCAGCCACTCCGGGTACAGCGGCGGGAGCGACCCGACGACGTGCTCGCGGGGCGTGGGCCCGGTCAGCACGCCGAGCCGGCGGCCGGCGGGGTCGGTCACCACGTGCGCGTGCTCCCGGAACCGCCGCACGGAGTCCACCACAGCGCTCGCGGTGAAGGCGGACGCGCCCGCTCCCGCGACGACCGGGGGCGCCGGCACCGACATCACGCTGCTCCAAAACATCCGGTGGCCTCCCCGCCGCCGGGCCGGGACGGGAGGGAACTGTGGCACAGACCGCCGGGCCACCACGGCGATCTTTCGCCCGATCGAGGACATCCGGGCGAAAGATCACCGTGACGAGCTAACCGCGCGCGGTCCGGTCGTGGGTGACCGGACCGCGGACCGCACCCACCTCACCCCGATCGGGTCGGCTCCGGCACGACGGGGGTGGTGGACGTGGCCGGGGGCGTCGCGGCCGGGTCCGGGGCTGAGGCGGGGGCAGGGGTCGCCGCCGGGGCAGGGACCGCAGGCGAGGCGGGGGCGGGGGCACGAGTCGGGGCCTGGGCCTGGGCGACGGCCCCCGCACCCGCACCCGCCGGGCGGGAGCGGAACTCGTGGCGCGCCCACAGCGGCCCGAGCAGGAGCAGCAGCAGCGCGGCGACCGGCATCATCGAGGAGGCCAGCTGCTGCCACGGGTTCAGGTCCATCGGCTCGGGCGGGAACTCCTGCACGCCCACCCACCAGAACACCCGCAGGGTGAACACCGCCGACAGCAGCACCGTCACCGCCGCCAGCCCGGCCGAGCGCCGCTGGTGCGCCCGCACCGCCAGCCACACCAGCAGCGGGACCACGTACACCCAGTGGTGCTCCCAGCTCACCGGCGACACCAGCAGCCCGGTGAGGACCGCCGCGCAGAAGCCCAGGAAGTCCGAGCCCCGGTGGTGGACGTGGCGCGCCACCGCGAGCCCCAGCACCCCGACCACCGCCAGCACGACCAGCCACCAGGTGGCGAACACCTCGCTCCGGAACACCCTGGCCATCGCGGAGGCCAGCGACTGGTTGGGCGTGGCGTACACGGCGCCGGCCCGCGAGGACTCGAAGACCAGCCCGCCCCAGTACTCCAGCGAGTCCCGGGGCGCGACGGCGAAGCCGATCGCGACCGTGCCCAGGAACGCCAGCACCGCGGTCCGCGCCGCCCGCCACTGGCCGGTGATCAGCAGGTAGACGATGAAGATCATCGGCGTCACCTTGAGCGCCGCCGCCACGCCGATGCCGATGCCGCGCCACCGGCCCGCGCCGCGGCGGAAGTCCAGCAGCACCAGCAGCACCAGGAACGCGTTGATCTGGCCGAAGATCAGGTGGATGCGGGTCGGCAGCAGGCAGAACACGAGCACCAGGCCGACGACGGTCAGGACCGTGCGCGTCCTCGTCCGCAGGACGCCGGCGATCCCCAGGGAGATCCACACGACCGCGCCCAGCGCGATCAGCGTCGCGGTGTTCCACACCAGGCCGGCCGCCCCGAACGGCAGGAACGTCAGGGGCACGAAGAGCACCACCGCGGTCAGCGGCGGGTACAGGTACGGCATGGGCCCGTACAGCGGCGACATGATCACCACGTCGTACAGGGACACCCCGTCGCGCACCGCCTGCCCGCTGGCCACGTAGACCCAGAGGTCCGCCATGTAGCGGATGCCCCAGTGCGGGTCGCTCGTGTAGACGGCCTGGGCGACCAGCGCCAGGGCGAACGCGGTGACGGTCACCGCGGACCAGGTGAGCACCCGGGCCCGGGTGCCGGCCGGGGCGGGGACCGCGGCTCGGGGGTCAGCAGGACCTGACATGGGAGTCGACCTTTCTCGGGAGGGTGGGGACGAGGGGTTCGGGGGCCGGGCGGGGGCCCAGCAGCAGGTCGTCGTGGCCGGCCAGCCGCACCTGCGCGCCCTCGCAGCCGAGGCGCTCCAGGACGCCCAGCGCGTCGTGGTCGTCGCAGCCGTTGAGCAGCGCGCTGACCACGCCGCCGGTCTCGTCGACCTCGTCGGTCACGCGCAGCGCGCCCGCCGGCGGGCGCACACCCGCGGGCAGCCGCACCAGCGCGGAGATGTCGGAACGGGCGCGGCGGCGCTGGCCCGGTCGCCGGGACGCGGTGACCTGGTGCTCCACCACGGCGGCCAGCAGCCGCGCGGTGCGCTCCCAGTGGAACCGGTCGGCCCAGGCGCGGCACCGCCGCGCGACGTGCCGGGCGTGCTCGGGGTCGGCGGCCTCCGCGAGGTGCCGGACGAGGGCCGGCCCGAGGGCGTCCGGCGTGCGCACGACCTCGCCGACGCGCACGAAGTCCCGGGCGCCCACGGCCTCCAGCGCCACGCACGGCACGCCGTGGGCGGCGGCCTCCAGGACCGCGGCGCCGGACACCTCGTCGGCCGCGGTCACCGCCAGCCAGGCCCGGCCCAGCGCCGCGCGGCGCTCGGCGTCGGGCAGGGCACCGCGGAACACCACCGCCCGCGCCACGCCCTCCTCGTGCGCGACCCGGAGCAGCCGGGTGCGCTCCGGCCCGGCGCCGATCACCTCGACGCGCAGCCCCGGCACCCGCGCCAGCACCCCCGGGAGCCGGCGCAGCAGCAGGTCCAGGCGCTGCTCGGGCACCAGCGGCGCGACCACCACGACCACCGGGTCCTCGGCCCGCTCCCCCGGGCCGGCCGACGTGCCGGGCGGCGCGACGAACACCGGACCGCGCAGGCCGGTGCGGCGGCGCAGCTCGTGGCGCGTCGACGGGGACGGCACGACGGTCGCGACGTCGTCGCGGTGCCACCGCGCCAGCCGCCGGGACAGGGCGTCCACCAGCGCCCGGCCGCGCGTCCCGGCGCCCGCGCGGGACCGCGCCCGGTGCGCGACCCGCACGACGGGGGTCCGGCGACCGGCGACCAGCGGCACCACGAACGCCGACGCGGTGACCAGCGGCGCCGCGAACGCCGACCTGACCACCAGCGGCAGCGCGAACGACAGCCTGGCGACCAACGGCACCGCGAACGACAGTTTGGTGATCAGCGGCGCCGCGAACGCCGGTCTGGTGACCAGCGGCAACCTGAACGTCGACCCGGCGGCCGGCGGCGCCGTGAACATCTGCCCGGCGGCCGGCCGCGCCGTGAACGCCGACCCGGCGACCGGCGGCAGCGCGAACGCCGGCCGGGTGGTCGCGTCGACCACCGCGTCGAACCGGGGTTCCCACCACCGCAGCCGCAGCGCGGCGAGCGGACCGGGGCCCAGCGGCCCGCCGGAGCGCAGCACCTCCACGCCGTCGACGACCTCGCGGGCGGGCGCCCCGGCCGGCCGGCCGACGGCCCACGTGACCCGCGTGCCCTCGGCGACCCAGCGCCGCGCGACCTCGTGCAGGTAGCGCTCCTCCTCGCCCGCCAGCGGGTGCCGCACGTCGCGCTCGCCGACCAGCAGCACCCGGCGCCCGGCGCTCATCGCGCCTCGACCCGGTACAGGCGCAGCAGGTCCGCGAACGCCACGCGGCCGTCGTGCAGCGGGCGGAAGGTCGAGCGCTCGTCGTCGGTCCAGGCCACCGCGACCTCGGCGATGCGGCCGCCCGCGAGCCAGATGCGGCGCAGCAGCTCCACGTCGAACGCGAACCCGTCGACCCGGCAGTGCGCCAGCGCCCGCTGCACCGCGACCCGCTCGAACAGCTTGAACCCGCACTGGGTGTCGTGCACCTCGGGCACCAGCCGGCGGGCCAGCGCGCGGAACACCGCGCCCCCGACGCGGCGGCCCAGGGGCTGCGGGCGCACCAGCCGCGCGCCCGGCGCGTGCCGCGACCCGATGGCCGCCGCCGCGCCCGCCTCCAGCTCGGCCACCGCCCTGGTCAGCGTCCCGACCGGGGTGGAGAGGTCGGCGTCGAGGAACCCGACGAACCGGGACGTGCTGCTCTCGATGCCCCGGCGCACCGCCGCGCCCTTGCCGGGGCGGGCGCAGCCGATGACCACCACGTCCGGGTGGTCCGCGACGGCGGTCGCGGTGCCGTCGGTGCTGCCGTTGTCCACCACCACGACCCGGGACCGCCACGGCCGGTCGGCCAGGAACCCGGTCAGCTCCGCCAGCGTGCCGGGCAGCCTGCCCACCTCGTTGAACGCGGGCACGACCAGCTCCAGGTCGACCGCCGAGCGCAGGCGCGGGTCGTGGGGCGCGCGCGGTCGCGGCAGGGAGTCGACCGGCTGCGCGGTCACGACGGGTCCCCCTGGGCGTCGGCGACCAGCGAGCCGCGCGCGGTGGTGTTCCGGGAGGCGAACAGCCTGGGGTGGTTGGCCCGGATGCCGTCGACGACCCGGTCGTAGGGGACGTCGTCGAACTCGCCGTGCTCCCGCAGGAACTCCATGTGCCGGCGGCCCTCTTCGTCGTAGGGGTGGTACATGCTGTCGGTGCGGCCGTCGAAGTCCAGCGGCTTGATCCGGTAGAGCTTGCACAGCACCTTGTTGAACACCGGGGTGGCGCGCACCCACCTGCCGTCCAGGAAGACCGTGGTGAGGCTGTGGTAGGTGAAGATGTTGCCCCCCATCAGCTCCTCCAGCTTCGGCGAGGCGAGGTGGTTGCGCACGTCGCCGTAGTAGATGCGGCTGGGGATGCCGACCGAGCGCACGGCGGCGGCGTACACGATGGACTTGTGCACGCAGAAACCCGTGCCGCGCCGGATGGTCGAGCTGGCCTTGAGGCCGTCGCGGGACAGGTCGGCGCCGTAGACCTCGTAGAGGATGCCGTCGCGCACGGCGTAGTAGAGGGCCTGCGCGCGTTCGACGTCGGTCAGGCCCCGGCCGCCGTCGGGCAGGGCCTTGCGCACGAGGTCGCGGACGGGCTCGCGGTCGTGGTCGAGGAACTCGGTGACCGCCAGCAGGCCGGGGTGGGGCAGGTCGGTGTTGGTGGTGTCGGTGTCGGTGTTGGTGGTGTCGGGGTTGACCGCTTGCACTGACATCGTTGCTCTCCCTCTACAGACCGATCATGGAGGCGATGCGCTGACGCTGGATGTCGGAGGTGCCGGAGTAGATGGTCCCGCCGACGGCGTTGCGCAGGTCCTTCTCCAGGCCGTACTCGGCGGTGTAGCCGTAACCCCCGAAGAGCTGCACCGCGGCCAGGGCGGTGCTGACGTTGGCCTCGCTGGCGACGATCTTGCTGATGGCGAGGTCGACGGTGACGTTCTCCCCCTTCTGGAGCTTCACCGCGGTGTCGTAGAGCCACTTGCGGGCGGTGTCCACGGCGATGCGCATCTCCACCACCCGGTTGGACACCGACTGGAACGAGCCGATCCGCTGCCCGAACTGGACCCGCTCGCGGGCGTAGTCGACGCAGCGCTCCAGGCGGTGCTGCATCTCCCCGACGTTGATGACGAAGGAGCACAGGATCTCCCACTTCATCACGTGGTCCAGGATGAGGAACCCCGCACCGGGCGAGCCGAGCACGTTGGCGGCGGGCACCCGGCAGTCGTCGAAGAACAGCTCGCTCAGCGGCGAGGTCCGCAGGCCCATCTTGGCCACCGGGTTGCCGACGATCAGGCCGGGCGTGTCCCGGTCGACCAGGAACGCGGTCAGGGCGGCGGGGCTGCCGCTCTTGCCGGTGCGGGCGTAGACCACGAAGACGTCGGCCAGGGGGCCGTTGCTGATGAACGCCTTGCTGCCGTTGAGCACGTAGTGGTCGCCGTCGCGGACCGCGGCGGTGCGCATCCCCATGACGTCCGAGCCGCCCTGGGGCTCGGTGATGGCGTGCGCCCCGATGATCGAGCCGTCGCACACCCGGGTGAGGTAGCGGTCCTTCAGGTAGCGGGAGCCGAAGCGCTGCAACGGGACCCCGGTGCTGACCACGTGGGTCGACACCGAGAAGCCGAACCCGCCGTCGCGGCAGGCGTGCCCCAGGCCCTCCAGCACGTACATGGTGGTCAGCAGGTCCTGGCCCAGGCCGCCCCACTCCTCCCCGAAGGGCAGGCCGAGCAGCCCGGTCTCGCGCAGGGTCTTCCAGGCGCCCTCGGCGAACTCGCCGTCGGCGTCGCGCTCGACGTGGCCCTCACCGAGCACCGCGCCCATGTCCTCGATCGCCGCGCGCAGCGCGCGCTGGTCCTCGTTCCACTCGATCACCGTTCTTCACACCTTTCCCGTGATCGTGACCGCGACCCGCCGCGCGCGCAGGGCGTGGCGGTCGACCTTGCCGGTGGAGGTGCGGGGCAGCGCGGTGTCGCCGATCTCGAACGCGCCGGGGATGGCGGTCCGGGGCAGGGCGGCGGCGCAGTGCACCCGCAGGTCGAGCCCGTTGAGCCGGGAGCCCGCCGCGCGGCGGACCACGGCGTGCAGCACGTTCCCGGCCTGCTCGTCGGGGACCGCGACCACCGCGGCCTCCAGCACCGCGGGGTGCGCGAGCACGACCTGTTCGACCTCCTGGACGTTGGTGCGCACGCCGCGCACCTTGACCTGGTGGTCGTTGCGGCCGGTGAGGTGCACCAGCCCGTCCCCGTCGCGGCGGACCAGGTCGCCGGTGCGGAACCAGCCGTCCCGCCACCGCCCCCGGTTCAGCCCGGGGTCGAGGTAGCCCTCGGCGCGGAAGGGCGTGCGCACGACCAGCTCGCCGCTGTCGGCCTCGCGCCCGTCCTCGTCCAGGACGCGGAACTCCACGCCGTCGACGGGTGTCCCGATGGGCGTGTGCGCCGAGGTCGGGTCGACGCGGTGCACGAAGCTGTCGTTGGTCTCGGTGCAGCCGTAGACGTTCCACAGCCGGGCGTTCGGGAACGCCGCCGCGACGTCCGCCAGCAGCGCGGGCGGCGTCACGTCACCGGTGAGCAGGACCTCCCGCACGCTCGGGAAGACTCCCCCGGTCCCGGTCACCAGCCGGAAGAACAGCGGGACCGCCTGCACCACGGCGGGCTCCCGCCGGGCGAGCAGCCCGGCCAGGTGGGCGCCGTCGGTGGCGTGGGCCGGGTCGACCAGGTCCGCGCACGCGCCGGCGGCCAGCGCCGCCCACACGTCCAGCAGGCACAGGTCGAAGTTGAGCGGGGCGTAGTTGAGCACCCCGACGCCGGGGCCGATGCCGAACGACCGCGCCGCCCAGGCGAGGAAGTTGTCCACGCCCTCCTCGGCCAGGACGACGACCTTCGGCGTGCCGGTCGAGCCGGAGGTGGTGAGCAGCAGGCCCGGTCCGGGCAGCGACCCGGCGTCCGCGCCGGTGGTGCGCACGACCCCGGGGGTCACCACGTGCGGGCAGCCGACCTGCTCGCACAGCCGCAGCAGCGCGTCCGGGCCCAGCGAGGCCGACGGCAGCAGCACGCGCCTGCCCTGCCGGAAGCACGCGATGAGCAGGGCGACGGTCTCCGGGGACTTGTGCGCGGGCACGCAGACCGGCACGTCGGCCGGGATGCCGGCGGTCAGCGCCGCGGCCTCGCGGGCCAGCCGGTCCAGGGAGGCGTAGTCCACCTCGGTCCCGGCCCAGGACAGCGCCGGGGCGTGCGGTCGGGCGTCCACCTGCGCGGCGAACGCGGTCAGGAAGGATCGGGTGGGCATGGGGTTCCCCTCGGGTCGTCGGGTCGGGGCGGACCGGGTTACCGGCGGGCGGCCAGCAGGCCACCCGCGCCGGGCACGGTCGCGTCCAGGTCGGTCAGGTCGAGCAACCGCCACAGGCACGCCTGGTTGGAGGTCACCACGGGCACGCCGAGCTCCCGCTCCAGCGCGTCCACGGCCTCCCAGGAGCGGAACCCGCTGCCGGGCAGCAGCACGCCGTCGGCGTGGGCCGGGAACGCGGCCACCACCTGGCGGCGCACCTCGTCGGGGTCGACGTCCCAGCGCCCGCCGCGGTCGAACAGCCGGTGCCGCTCGACGCCGTCCCAGCGCGCCCCCAGCCGGAAGGGCACCAGGGCGGCCGGCTCGAACCCGGACGCGGTCAGGTAGGACCCGGTCGCGGCGAAGGTCGGCTCGGTGAACCACGGCGGCGCGAGCACCATCGGCCGGCGCACGCCCACCTCGGTCAGCGCGGCGCGGATGGCCTGCCCGGCGGTGTAGACCGGGGTGCCGCCGGTGAGCCCGACCGCCGCGGCGGCGAACCCGTCGTCGAACCCCAGCCCGCCGAAGAAGCTGGCCGAGCCGAAGCACAGGCAGATCGCCGAGACGTCCAGCTGGCCGAGCTGGACCAGACCGCGCCGCACGTCCGGGGCGTTCACCACCCGCTCCCAGGACTCGCTGGTGTACTCCGCGCCGGTGCTGGTGGGGCTCTCGAAGCGGGCCGCGTGGACGGTCACCCCGGGCGGGGCCATGTCCCACAGCTCCGCCTCGACCACCGGGTCGTTGTGCACGACCAGCACCCCCAGCCGCGCGACCCAGGCCCGGCCCCTCACGACCGGCTCCGCTCGCGCCGGGCCAGCCCGAACCAGGCCAGCACCGCGCCGCCCGCCGCCGCGATCGCCGTGGTGACGAACGCCCAGGCGAAGGCGTCGGGACCGGGCTCGACGCCCAGCACCAGGACCAGCACCGCCACGCCCAGCGCGCCCGCCATGTACTGCGAGGTGGTCATCAACGCGCTGCCGGTGCCCTGGTTGCGGTCCGCCACGTCGGCGGTGCCCGCGATGAACATCGACACGTAGGTCACGCCGTGGGCGAAGCCGGTGATGAGCAGGCCGGGCAGCAGGTTGAGCACGTAGCCGTCGCCGTGCACCTGGAGGGCCAGCAGCAGCAGGCCCGCGGCGTCGGCGACGAACGCCAGCGCCAGCGTCGCCCGCACGCCGATCGCGGCCACGATGCGGGCCGCCACGGAGTTGGCCACCGCGATCGCCACCGCCATGGGCAGGAACGCGAGGCCCGCCGCGAGCGGGTCGTACCCGCGCAGCTGCTGCACCAGCAGGGTCACCACGAAGAACTGGTTGCCGACGCTGGCCATGTAGAGCGCGGTGGCGCCGCAGCCGACCAGCAGCGAGCGGGTGGCCCGCAGCACCGGGTCCACCAGCGGGCGGTCGCTGCGCCGCTCCTGGAGCACGAAGGCGGCCAGCAGCACGGCCGCCGCGCCGAACGCGGCCAGCGTGCCGGGGTGGGTCCACCCGCTGCCCGACGCCTGGGTCAGCGCCAGCGCCGCGGACAGGACCGTGCCGGTGCACAGCACCGCGCTGGGCACGTTCAGCCCGCCGCGCTCGCGGCCCGCGGTCGTGTTGCGCGGCAGCAGCCTCGGCGCGGCGAGCGCGCACAGCACCGCCAGCGGCAGGTTGATCAGGAACACCCACCGCCACGACACCGTGGTCAGCAGGCCACCGATGACCACACCCGCGGCCAGCCCGGACGCGCCGACCGTGCCCCACACGCCCAGCGCCCGGTTGCGCGCCGGTCCCGCCGCGAACGAGGTGTTGATCAGCGCGATCACCGCGGGCTGGAGCACCGCGGCGGCCACGCCCTGCACCGCGCGGGCCAGCAGCAGCATCGGCGCGCCCGGCGCGAGCCCGCCCACCAGCGAGGCCACGCCGAACAGCAGCATCGCCACGATGAACAGGTTCCGCGGCCCGAACCGGTCCGACGCCCGGCCGCCGACGACCAGGAACCCGGCGAAGAACACCGCGTAGCCGCTGACCACCCACTGGACGGAGCTCTCGGTCAGCGCCATCTCCGCGCCGACGCTGGGCAGTGCTATGTAGACGATGGAGTAGTCGAGCGCGATGAGGAACTGGGCCACGGCGAGGATCGCGAGCGTCGCGTTCGCCGAGCGCGCGCGCACCGTTCCGGTGCGGGTGCTGGTCATGGGGATCACCTCTGGGGGGAGCCGAGCGGTACCAGGACTTCGCCGAGCCGGGCCGCGTCGGCGTGCACCGCTCGGGCGCCCGCGGTCAGCAGCTGGTCGGGGGTGGCGACGCCGGTGGCGACGCCGAGCGCGTCCATGCCCGCGGCGCGCGCCATCAGCACGTCGTCCACGGCGTCGCCGACCACGACGCAGCGCTCCGGCGGCACGCCCAGCGCGTCGGCGGCGAGCAGGGCGAGGTCGGGGTGCGGTTTGCCGCGCTCGGCCATGCCGTGGCAGGACAGCGCGTCGAAGTGGCCGAGCAGCCCGGTGGCCTCCAGCAGCTCCACCGCGCTGCGGTGCACCTTGCTGGTGACCACGGCGAGCCGGTGCCCGTGCTCGCGCAGCTCCGCGAGCAGCTCGGGCACGCCGGGGAAGACCAGGTCGGTCGCCACCGGGACGACCCGCTCGGTGAACAGCGCCCGCGCCCGGTCGGCGGCGCGCGCCGCGTCGGGGTGGTCGGCGGGCAGGTCGAGCAGCAGGGCCAGGGAGGCGACCAGCGGGCGGCCGACGGTGGCGCGCAGCCGGGGCTCGTCCGCCGCGCCGCCGAACTCCGCCACCACGTCCCGCAGGACGACGGTCATGCCGGCCGGTGTGTCGACCAGCGTGCCGTCGACGTCGAACAGGACCGCGGTGTTCACGACCGCTCCTTGAGGGCCACGGCCACCTCCGCGGCCAGCGCGCTGGTCGACAGCAGCACCGAGCGGTTGGCCTCGCCGGTGCGCCCCCGGGTGGCCTTGCCGACCGCGCTGAGGATCGCGGGCGTCATGTCCTTGCCGCGCACCCCCGCCGCCTCGGCCTCGGCCTGCTTCTGCCTCACCAGCGCGTAGACCTCGTCGGAGGGCAGCGCGTCGGCGGCGTCGATCGGGTGGGTGATGAGGAAGCCGCCGGGGTTGCCGACCGCCCAGTGCAGGCGCACGCCCGCCACCAGCTCGGCCAGGTCGTCGACCCGGCGCGGGTTGCGCTCGCCGCTGGAGACGCTGTAGTAGGCCGGGAAGTCGTCGCAGCGGTAGCCGACCACCGGCACGCCCGCGGTCTCCAGGTACTCCAGCGTGAGCGCGGGGTCCAGCAGCGACTTGGCGCCCGCGCAGACCACGGCGACGCGGTGGCGGGTGAACTCCACGAGGTCCGCGGAGATGTCGAAGCTCCGCTGCGCGCCGAAGTGCGCGCCGCCGATGCCCGCGACCGCGAACACCTCGATGCCCAGCCGGCCGGCCGCGACCAGCGCCGCGGAGACCGTGGTGCCGCCGTGCCCGCCGCCGGCCAGCGCGGGGCCGAGGTCGCGGGCGCCGACCTTGGGCACCGTCGGCGTGGTGGCGAACAACTCCACCTCCCGGTCCGACATGCCCACCACGAACCGGCCCGAGACGATGCCGGTGCGGGCGGGCACGGCGCCGCCCGCGCGGATGGTCTTGTCCAGGTCGAGGGCGGTCTGGAGGTTCAGCGGGTGCGGCAGGCCCTGCACCACGCCGGACGACTCCAGGGCCACCACCGGCAACCCCGAGGCCAGCGCGTCGGCCACCTCTTCGGAGAGCGAGAACAACTCGTCGCGTGTGGACACTGCGGTCCTTCCTGTGGTCGGGTCGGCGGGTGGGTGCGGGGAACGGGGACGCTCCCCGCACCCACCCGTGACCGGTCAGTAGTGCGAGAACTCGTCGGCGTCGAAGTTGTGCCGCTCGTCCCCGCGCAGCGGCGGGTTGAAGACGCTGATCAGCTCCAGGTCCGCCTCGGGGTGGGCGATCAGGAAGTGCTGGTCGTGCCGGTCCAGGGCGTAGATGACGCCCGGCTCGATGTCGTGGGCGGTCCCGTCCGCGTCGATCACCTGCCCCCGGCCCGAGATGCAGTAGCAGGCTTCCAGGTGGTTGCGGTAGTGCAGCGGGGACTTCGAGCCCGCCTTCACCACGGTGTGGGCGACGGTGAAGCCCATGTTGTCCTTCTCCACCAGGAGCCGGTAGCTGAGCCCGTTCCCCCAGTCGACGCCGGTCACGCCGGCCTTGGCCCGCACGATCATGCTCGTGAACCTCTCCTGTCCGCGGTGTCGTTCTGTCTGCTTGAGGGGTGTCCGCTTCAGACGAAGCTGCGTGATTCCCGGATGAAGGCGCCGATGGCCTCCACCGAGCTGAACTGCGCCGGGGAGATGTCCCTCTCCTCGACCGGGATGCCGTAGCGCTCGCCCACCCACGCGATCAGGCGCAGCAGGCCGAGGCTGTCCACCACGCCGTTGTCCAGCAGGTCCAGGTCGGACGGGAGCTGGTCGGGGGTGAGGTCGGGGGCGAAGCTGGTCACGACGAAGCGCTTGATCTCGTTCTCGGTCGACACGGGGAGTCCCTCCAGGGGTGGTCCGGGCTGCCGACCCTCGGTCAGCAGCTCCACGAGCAGCACGTGGTCGGCGCTGGTGCGTCCCGCGCACTCGCCGGTGACGACCTGCCGCAGGTCCGCCTCGACGGGGCGTCCGCCGGGGCGCAGCAGGCCCAGGTCGTCGACGAACACGAGGTCCGCCACGCGGGTCACGGCCGGGGGCAGGTCGTCGCCGGTGGCGTTGACCAGCACCGAGCCGCCGGGCAGGTGGGTGGGCCAGGTGTCGGGGTCGGCGAAGTCGGTGACCACCACGAGGGTCGCCCCGAACACCGCCTCGCCCGCCGTGGCGGTCACGGACAGCCCGATGCCCGTCCGCCGCAGCCGGTCGACCAGGTCGCGGTCCAGCGGCTCGCCGTCGAGCAGGCGGACCGCGACGTGGCTGGTGCCGGGCACGTGCCGGGCCACGGCGTCCAGCTGCGCCCGCACCGCCCGCCCGGCACCCACGACCGACGCGGTGACCACGCCGGGCGCGAGCAGGTACCGGGCCGACAGCGCGGCCAGCACCGCCGCGCGGTGCTCCGGCGCGGCCACCGACGACAGCGCCGCCTCGACGCCGCCGCCGGTCATCAGCCGCTCGGCCAGGGCGTCCACGGGGTCGGCGCCGTCGTGTCGCCTGTGGTGTCCGGGGAAACCGTTCATGGTGGTGCGCTCCCTTCCGCGGTCGTCCTGGCCGGTGTGAGGACCACGGTGCGGGAGCGTTCTGTCGATCCGCTTTCCACGCGCTATCGGTGCCGCGGCACCCGGCTCAAGGCGATCGAAGGCGCGGGGAAGGAACCGGGGTGTCCACTGGTTGCACCGCACAACGGTTCCCGGCACCACGGTTCCCGGCAGCGCGGTTCCCCGCACCACGGTTCACGGAGAGAAGGCGATTCCGGTGTTGAAGTCCTCGCTCACCGCGTTCGCGATCGGCCTGGCCGCCACCACGGCCCCGCTCGCGGTCGCCGCCCCGGCGCCCACCACCGCGTCGGCGGTGCCCGACCGCACCGAGGACACCCACTGGAGCCAGGAGCGCCGGGTGCGCGCGGACGACACGCACTGGTGAGCACGCCGCCGGTCGGGGCGCCGCGCGGGCGGCCGACCCCGGCGCACGCCAACGCCCGGTCCGGCGCACGCGGGCGGCCGGCCCGGGTGTACGCCGGCGGTCAACCCCGGCCGCGCACGCCCGGCGGCCGGCTCCGGCGGCCGGCTCCGGCGGCCGACCTCGGCACCTGCTCCCCGCGCACGCCCGGCACCCGCTCCCCGCGCACGCCCGGCACCCGGCTCGCGAGGTCAGACCAGGTCGCGCACGACCGCCCCGCCGACCAGGCGTTCCCGCAGCCGGGCCACCAACCGCACGGCCTCGGCGGAATCGGCGTCGGCCAGCAGCAGCAACGCCCGCTCCACCAGTTCCTCCGCCTCCGCGCGGTCCCCGGTCGCGCCCAAAGCCTCGGCCAGCAGCGCCAGCGCCCCGGCCCGCCCCAGCGCCGACCCGAGCCCGTCGAACAGCTCCTCCGCCGCGCGCAGGTGCCCGACCCCACCCGCCGCGTCGCCCCGGGCCAGCGCGACCTCCCCGAGCGAGTACCGGGACCTGGCCTCGATCAACCGCTCCCCCAGCCGGCGCGCCAGGTCCAGCGCGTGCCCCAGGGTGGTCTCCGCACTGTCCAGCCGCCCCTCGCGGTGGCGCAGCGAACCCAGCCCGTAGAGCGCGTACAGCTCACCGATCCGGTCGCCGTTGTCCCGCACGATGCGCAGCACCCGGTGCAGCGCGTCGCGGGCCAGGTCGAGCCGGCCGGTGGCCAGGTGCAGCTCGGCGAACCGGTGCGCCACCTGCGCCTCGACCCGCAGGCACCCGGTCTCCCTGGTGATCGCCAGCGCCCGCTCCAGCAGCCGGGCCGCCGCCTCGGTGTCGCCCTCGTCCAGCCGGTGCTTGGCGATGCCGCGCAGGACGTGCGCCTCCCCGATGCGGTCCCCGACCTCGCGCAGGGTGGCCAGCGCCTCGGTGTACTTCGCCACCATCGACGCGGTGTCCCCGCGCAGGGCGTCGACGTGCGCGGAGTTGCGCAGCACCAGGGCGCACCCGTGCTCCTCGCCGGCGGCGCGGAACAGCTCCAGCGCGTCCGCGAAGCACTCCTCCGCCTCGTCGAGCCGGGTCTGGAACATGTGCAGGGTGCCCAGCGAGTAGCTCATCGCGGCCATGCCGACCCGGTTGTCCGTGCGCCGGGCCGCCTCGTGGGCCACCCGCGCGCACTCCAGCCAGTCGTCGAAGTAGCCCTTGGCCTCGAACAGGGTCACCGAGGTCAGGGCGAGGTCCCAGCACAGCTCGTCGAGCCCGGCGCCGGCCGCCTGGCGGACCGCGGCGACCAGCGCCCGCCGCTCGCCCTCCCACCAGTGCGCGGGTTCGCCGAGGTGGTCGTCCAGCTCGCGCGCGTCCGGCCGCCACCGCGCCGCGCCGCCGTGCAGGATGGTGTAGTGGCCGCCGTACTCGCGGCGGTGCGCCTCCTCCGCGAGCGCCAGCCACCCGCCCAGCACCCGGCCCAGCGCCGCGGCGCGCTCCTCCTCGGTGCTGTCCCGCTGGAGCTGCTCCGCGGCGTAGACCCGGAGCAGGTCGTGCAGCCGGTAGCGCGGTGACGCGCCGCCGTACTGGACGATGTCCACCAGCTGCGCCTCCACCAGGCTCTCCAGCACCTCCTCGGCGTCCGCCGCGGTGGTGTCCAGCAGCGCGGCGGCGGTCCAGCCGGGGAAGTCCGGCGCGCTGACCAGCGAGCACAGCCGGAACAGCCGCCGGGCGCCCTCGTCGAGCACCCGGTGCGTGATGGCGAAGGTCGGCCGCAGCTCCAGGCCGTGGTGGGCCAGCTCGTCCAGCCGCCCGGCCTCGTCGCGCAGCCGGCGGACCAGGCCGGCCAGCCGCCAGTGCGGGCGGGAGGCCAGCCGGGCGCCCGCGATCCGCAGCGCCAGCGGCAACCCTCCGCACAACCGGACCAGCTCGGCCGCCGCGCCCGGCTCGGCCTCGACCCGCCCGGGGCCGGTGATCCGGGTCAGCAGGTCCAGGGACCCGGCCGCGTCGAACACGTCGAGGTGCAGGTGGTGGGCGCCCGGTAGGCCGCTCAGCCGCACCCGGCTGGTGACGACCACCGCGCAGGACGCGCTGCCCGGCAGCAGCGGCAGCACCTTCGCCTCGTCCGCGACGGCGTCGAGCACCAGCAGCAGCCGCTTGCCCGACAGCGTGCTGCGGTACAGCTCGACGCGCTCCTCCACGTCCTCGGGCACCGCCGATCCCGGCACGCCCAGCGCGCGCAGGAACCGGGCCAGCAGCTTGGCGGTGTGGTCGTTGCCCGCGGTGGCCGAGCACATGTCGGCGTAGAGCTGGCCGTCCGGGTAGCGGGCGCTGAGCTGGTGCGCGGCGCGGGTGGCGAGGGTCGACTTGCCGACGCCGCCCTTGCCCGAGAGGGCGACGATCGGCATCCCCCAGGTCTGCGGGTCCCGGCCGTCGACGTCCAGCAGCCGCATGATCTCGTCCAGCTGCTCCTCGCGCCCGGTGAAGTCGGCGATGCTGGCGGGCAGCTGCCGGGGCACCACCTCCACCGGGGGCGGGGGCCGCTCGGTCGCGGGCGGCGGGGCGAGCACGGGCGGCGGGGGCGGCGGCTCGGCCTCGCCCAGCGCCGGTTCGCGGCGCAGGATGGCCTGCTCCAGGTCCTGGAGCTCCCGGCCGGGTTCCAGGCCCAGTTCCTCGACCAGGACGGCGCGCAGCCGGCGGCCCACCTCCAGCGCCTCGGCCTGGCGGCCCGCCCGGTACAGCGCGAGCATCAGGAACCCGTGCAGCCGCTCGCGCAGCGGGTGCTCGTCGACCAGGGCGTGCAGCTCGCCGACCACGTCGCGGTGCCGGCCCAGGACCAGGTCGAGCCGCAGGCGCGCCTCCAGGGCCGCCAGCCGCTCCTCCTCCAGCACGGTGGCGGTGCGCCGCACCAGGTCGCTCGGGATGTCCGCCAGGGCCGGGCCACGCCACAGCTCCAGCGCGGCGTGCAGCGTGGCGGCGGCCTCGGCCGGCGCGCCAGCGTCCGCCTGCTCTCGGGAGGCGGCGACCAGTTCGGCGAACCTGAGGCTGTCCACCTCGTCGGCGTCCAGCCGCAGCAGGTAGCCGGGCGGGCGGGTGGCGATCGCGCCGGACCGGCCCGCGTCGCCGAACAGCTTGCGCAGCGCGGAGATGCAGATCTGGACCTGGCCGCGCGCGGTCGACGGCGGGTTGACGCCCCAGACCGCGTCGATGAGCTGGTCGACGGGGACCACGCGGTTGGCGTTGAGGCCGAGCACCGCGAGCACGACCCGCTGGCGCGGGCCGCCCAGGTCGAGCGAGCGGCCGTCCAGCACCAGCTCCACCGGGCCGAGCAACCTGAGACCCATGTCGAAGCGCCCCCAGTTCCTCGTGCGGTCGTCGCGACGGCGACCCGGGAACGGTGCGCCCCGGCCGCGGCTCGTGGCCCGGACGCCCGCGCTCGACCGTGAAGTCCCCACCGGTTACCGCACGATCATGTCACCTCCACCTGCGCGCCGGTATCCGGGAAACGTCGAATTCGGGGCCCGACTTGACGAAGTGCGCGCCGGACACGGCCGGGTGCCGGTAACGAAATCCCGGGCGCGGACGACACCCTGGTGATCAGCGCGCACGCACTCCCCGGGAGGTGGGTTGCCGGTCATCCGAACGCGATTACGCGGTGTGGTGGAGCGGACCGAGCACAGGTTCCTGGCGTTCGCCGTCCTCATCTCGGTCCTGGGGTTGCTCACCGCCTTCTCCGGGTGGGCGGCGCTGGACCTCCGGCAGGAGCGGGCCGCGGACGCGGCGGAGCGGCGGGCGGTGCTCACCGCGTCGGCGCTGGACGTGTACCGCGCCATGGCCGACGCGGACGCCCACTCGCTCAACGCGGTGCTGGTCAACCCCGAGCGGAGCGCCCCGCTGCGGCTGCGCTTCCGCGACGACGTCTCCGCCGCGACCGAGGCGTTGCACATCTCCTCGTCCAGGAGCGCGGGCACCGGGGACGACGCCTACGACCAGGTCTGGCTGCTGTCCCGGGTGCTGCCGCTCTACACCCGGCTGGTGGAGATCGGCTGGACCGAGAGCGACGCGGGCAACCCGGTCGGCATCTCGTACCTGTCCAACGCCTCCGCGCTGGTGCGCACCGAGATCCTGCCCGTCGCCGAGCGGCTGCACGCGGCGCAGAGCGACGCGGTGGTGCGGGCGCAGCGGGACGCGGGCGCGGTGCCGTGGCTGCCCCTGCTCTCCGGCGTGGCCACGCTCGTCGCGCTGGTCGCGGCGCAGGTGTCCGTCACGCGCCGGACCCGTCGCCGGGTCAACCCCGGGCTGGCCCTGGCCACCGCGCTGACCTGCGTCGCGCTGCTCGGCGGCGGCATCGTCATCGGGTTCGTCGCCGCCCGCGGCGCCGTCGGCGAGCGCGAGCTGTCGATCGTCGGGCCGCTGGCCGAGGCGCGCAACCTCGGCCGGGAGGCGGACGAGGCCGAGGCCCGCATCCTGATCTTCCCCAAGGCGGGCGACGTGTCCGAGCTGGACGAGACGTTCACCGGGATCGAGGAGCGCGTGACGGCCGCGGGCGGTGACGAGGTCGCCCTCGCGGCGATGCGGGCGTGGCGCGAGCACGACCAGGCCCTGCTCGGCCGGGTCCGGGGCGACGTCGACGCCGGACCGCCGGTGTTCACCGAGCTGGTGAAGTTGATCATCGACCCGGTCCCGGGCAGCGCGGACACGTTCGGCGGGCAGCTCGACGCCCGGCTGACCGCGCTGATCGACGAGCACCGGGCGGTGGCGACCGACTCCGCCGGGTCGGCCAAGGCGACCCTGGCGAACTGGGACGCGGTCGTGCTCGCGCTCCTGCTCGCCGCGGTCGTGTCCGCCGTGCTCGGCCTCGGCGTCCGGATCAGGGAGTACTACACGTGAGCAGAGCCCTCGCCCTCGTCGCCGCCCTCGCCTGCCTGACCGCGTGCGCCGCGCCCATCGAGGTCCCCGGTCCCACCCCCACCCTGCCGTCCGGGTCGGCGCTCGAACTGCCCCCGGGGTACCAGGAGAACCCCCAGCGCACCGCCGCCTGCTCGAACACCCCGACCGACAGCCTCGACCCCGCCACCGGCCCGCTGGGGCCGGACGGCCGACCCGACGGGCCCCACGTCCGCCGCGTCCGCGAGCAGGGCCTGCGGGTCGGGGTGAGCCAGACCGGGCAGTTCCGCAGCAAGCGGGACCTGATCACCGGCGAGCTGTCCGGCCTGGAGATCGACATCACCCGGCGGATCGCGGCCGCCCTGGGCGTGCCGGCGGGTGACGAGGGGCTGCGCATGATCGGCCTGCCCACCGGCGGCCGGCTGTACTCCCTGGACACCGGGGCCAACCGCACGGCCAAGGAGGGGGACGACCGGCTCGCCGACGTCCCCGAGGTGGACCTGGTGATCGCCGGCGTGAGCGTGACGGCCTGCCGGGTGGAGACGCACGACCTGCGGTTCTCCCGGCCCTACATGCGGACCCACAGCGGCCTGCTCGTCCGGGCGGGCCTGTCGGGCGTGGCCGGACCGGAGGACCTGGCCGGCGGCAAGGTGTGCTCGGGCGGGGGCACGACCAACAGCGACGAGATGATCGACGTGCGGGACCGGCAGCGCCTGGAGGGGCGGCGGGAGCTGGTCCCGGTGGCGGTGAACGACACCAGCGACTGCCTGATGCTGCTCCAGCGCGGGCTCGTCGACGCGGTCTACTCCGACGTGCTGATCCTGCACGGCTACCAGGCCCAGGACCCCGGCACGGTGCTGCTGGACCACCGCAGCCCGGTGACGACCAAGGCGGCCGTCGCGGTGAGCGGCGAGCAGGAGGACCTGCTCCGGTTCGTCAACGGCGTGCTCGACGACATGCGCCGGGACGGCAGCCTGGAGCAGGCGTACGACACCTGGTTCCGGGGGCTCGCGCCGCACCACCGGCTCCCGGTGCCCGAGGACCCGTACCGGCGCTGAGGCGGTCGTGGGGGCCTCGGGACGACCGGGCCCCGGCGGGCCCCCGCCTCAGACCGCGATCGGGCTGCCGCAGTCCCCGCAGAACGCCGACCCGGCGGGCCACCGCAGCGAGCACTCCGGACAGGTCACGTCGGGACCCGCCGCCACGACCGGCGACGCGGTCGCGGGACCCGCGACCGACTCCGAGGCCAGGCCGGACAGGGTCGAGCCCACGGCCACGGACAGCAGGTCCTCGGTGGCGAGGCCCTCCCTGACCCGGACCACGCCCTCCTCCGGCGCGCCGACGACCTCGACCAGGCGCAGCAGCCGCTCCAGCACCTTCCGGTTCCCGAGCCCGGTGGCCAGCGCGACCGCCCGCCCCCAGGCCGCCGCGGTGGCCTCCCGGTCGCCCCGGTCGTGCGCCACGCCGCCCTCCAGCACCGCCTGGCGCAGCTCGGTCTGCCCGGTGTACCGGGCGATCCTGGCGTCGATCCGGCTGGAGCGCTCCAGGTCGTCGGTGTAGTGCACGACCACCGACGACGCCTCGCCCACCCTGGTGAACGCGGTGGCGCCCGGCGCGCGCGCCTCCAGGTCCACCCGGGCGACCCGGACCCCGCTGCCGTGCGGCAGGCCGGTGGGGTCGACGGTGAGCCGCAGGTGGTACTCGCGGCTCTCCGCGCCCCACGAGCCGGTGGTGAACGCGGTGGTCCGCTCGTCCACCACCTCACCGCGCAGGTCCGCCTCGGAGGGGTGGGTCTGGCGCAGGAAGTCCAGCCGGCTCGCCGCCGTCGTCCGGACCAGCACGCGCAGCTCCGGCACGAGCTTGCCCATGGCGACGCGGGTCATGGCGGCGAAGTCCGCGGCCAGGTCGGCGGGCGCGCGGACGGCGTCGGCCGTGCCGTGCAGGGCCTCGGCGATGCGCAGCAGCTCGGTGGGCAGCCAGTCGGCCCCGATGCCCCGCGCGTCGCAGGTGAAGTCCGAGCCGAACTCCGCGAGCACCCGCTCCAGCTCGCCCTCGTGCTGGGCGTTGCGCCCGTCGGTGAGCAGGATGACGTGCCGCACTGCGGTCGGGTGCTCCCGCAGCAGCCGCCCGGCCAGGGTCAGCCAGGTCCCGATGGCCGTGCCGCCGGTGGCGGACAGGCGGTTCACCGCGTCCTTCGCGGCCCGCCGGGTCTCCGGGCCGGCGACGGCCAACCCCTTGAGGGGGAACACCTGCCGGGCCCGCTCGGTCCCCTCGACCACGGCGAACAGCGCGCCGTCGCGCAGCGCGTCGACGGCGACCTTGGTCGCCTGCCGGGCCGCGCCGATCTTGGTGATCGGGAACGACATCGAGCCCGAGCAGTCGATCAGGATCACCTGCGCCACCTCGGGTTCGGCGCCGGGGGACGCCTCGCCGCGCGCGGTCACCACGAGGGCGGCGTGCACCTCCCGGTCCGCCGGGGACAGGTACTGGTTCTGGCTGACGTGCAGGTCGAAGTCTGTTCGGTGCTCCACGGTCTCTCCGTCGCGGTCAGCGGAAGGTGAACGGGCGGTGCTCGTTGGCCAGGTCGACGAGGTCGGAGCGGTGGCCCCGGTCGGCGGTCTGCCGGGCCAGCGCGCGGTAGGCCCGCTCCAGCAGCGCCCGCAGGTCGTCCCCCGCCCGGCCGGCCGCCTCGGGGGCGGGCAGCAGGCCGAACCTGGCCTCGTGCACGACGGTCTCCAGGCGGGTGCGCGACTCGCCCGCCGGCTCGCCGCCGTCGAGGTAGAGCGCGCCCAGCCGGGCGGCGGCGTCGTCCAGGTCGGGCCCGGTGGGGTGGTCGTCGCCCGGCAGCGTGCCGCTGAGCACCCGCACGGCGGCGATCCGGGCCGCGTCGTGGTGCCGCGAGACGTCGGGCGTCTCGTCCAGCAGCGCGACCGCGCCCGCCCGGTCACCGCGCGCCAGGTGCACCCGGGCCAGCCCGAACACGGCGCTGACCACCGAGCGGTCGCGCCGCCACACCGCGAGGTAGTAGGGCTCCGCCGGTTCGGGGGTCCCCAGCAGCTCGGCGCAGCAGGCCAGCGCCAGCTCCGGCGCGATCTCCCCGGGCAGCGCGCGGCGCACCTCCTCGAAGTGCGACCGCGCGGCGGCGGTGTCCGCCGCGGCCAGCTCCACCAGGCCCTCGTGCCACCGCAGCCGCCAGTCCCGGTCCCCCTGGAGCTCGCGTGCCCTGGCCAGTCCCGCCGCCGCGGCGTCGGGTTCGCCGGCCGCCAGCCCCGCGCGGACGCGGGCGAACGCCACCTCCGCGGTGTCCAGGCCGGTCGCCTTGAGCTGGGCGAGCAGCCGCGGCGCGTCCTCGGTGGCGGGGGGCGCGGGCACGTCCGCGGCCGGGTCGTCGGGCCGCGGGCGGGGCATCGGCAGCCCGGTGGCGACCGCGATCGGGGTCGGCGTCCCGATGTCGAGCGGCAGCGCTCCCAGCGGCACGTCGGCCGCCCGGCGGGTCCACCGGGTCAGCGGCGGCACCGCGCCCAGCCCGGCGTCCAGCAGCACGGCGTTGTCCGCGAACAGCGCCGACGGCTCCGGCCGGGGCACGCCGTCGCGCAGGGAGGCGATCTCCCGCCGCACCCCGCGCAGCTGCCGGGCCATCTCCGCGGCCCCGGCGAACCGGCGCTCGGGCTCCGGGTGCCGGGCCCGCGCGCAGACCAGCTTGAACGACTCGATGCCCACCGCGATCCGCTGCTGCTCGCGCCCGTGCCGCTCGGCGGGCACCTCCTGGCCGGTGTGGTCGGAGGTCGCCCGGTACAGCTGGTTGAGGGTCTCCCCCACGGTGTGGATCTCCGAGGCGACGGTCATCCCGCGCGCGGAGATCTCCTCCGCGGACACCTGGTAGCGCCGGGTGATGACGATGGGCCTGCTGGTGTCGCCCGCCTGCCGCGCGCCGCCGAGGTCGATCAGCTTGATCCGGGTGTCCGGGTCGCTCCGGTCGGCCGGCCGGATCATCACGTTGTCCGGCTTGAGGTCGCAGTAGAGCATGTCCCGCTCGTGCAGGTGGCCCAGCGCGGCGAGGACCTGGAGGCCGCAGGTGATCACGTGCTCGGTCAGCAGCGGTTCGTCGAACCGGCTGTTCCCCTGCTGCGCCGCGGTGGCCACCACGTTGAGCGGCAGGCCCGGCACGTACTCCATCACGATGTACTCGCGCACCTTGCCGGTGCGCTCGTCGGGGTGCTTGACGAAGTTGTAGATGCCGACGATGTTCGGGTGGTCCATCTGGGTCAGCGCCCAGACCTCGAACGCGGTCAGGGCCGCGTGGGAGGCGTCGATCAGTCCTTTGAGGACGCAGTAGCGATCGTTGAGCCTGCTGTCCCTGGCCAGGTAGACCCAGCCCAGGCCGCCGTGCGCGATGGGGCCGCACACCTCGTACCGCTGCTCGACCACGTCGCCGGGCGCCAGGCTCGGCCGGAACGAGAACGGGGTGCCGCAGGACAGGCAGTGGCCGACGTCCTTCGGCGGGAGCCTCGTGCGGTCCGGGCACGCCTCGTTGGCGCACCGGCGCACGCCCTCGGGCACGCGGGGGTCGGGAAGCACGAGGCTCTCCGGGTCCGGGAAGGCGAAGTCGGGCAGCGGGAAGGGGTCGTCGGCCACGTCCGGCCGCCGCGCCGCGCCCGCGCCGGCGGGGGGCACGGCCCCCGAGCCGACCGGGCCGGCCGATCCGCCCCGCCCTGATCCACGCCGCCCTGATCCGCGCCGCCCGGACCCGCCCCGCCCTGATCCGCGCCGACCCGACCCGCGCCGACCCGATGTCGACCGGCCGGCGGACGGCGGGGTGGCGGACGGTGGCGCGACGAGGAGCGGCGGGAGGTCGCAGGTGTCGCAGTACCCGGTCTCGTCGATCGAGCCGGCGCACCCCGGTCGGGCACAGGCCGTCATCCGTCCTCCTCCGCTCGGCGTGCCCGCCCCGCTCCCGGGGGTCGCCCCGCCTTCCCCGCTCCGCCGGGCCCACCCGTTCCGCCGGGCTCACCCCGTCCTCCGGGCTCACCCCGTCCGCCGGGCCCACCCGTTTCCTCGGACCTCCCCGCGCCACCCGGCTCACCCGCCGGTGCCGCTCCCCCGGCCTCGCGGGCCCGGCGGACCGCGTCCAGGTAGGTGCGGACCGCCGCGATCGCCGCGGCCCGGTCCGGCGGGTCGGCGTTCAGCGCCTCGTCGGCCAACCGGTACAGCCCGGCGAGCACGATGTCCTCGTCGAGCCCGGCCTCGTTGGCGCCGGCGCGCGTGGCCTCCAGCAACCCTCGTGCGTCGTCCACCGCGCGGGCCTTGCGCGCCCGCCGCTCCGCCCGCTCCACCGCGCTCTCGAACTGGTCCAGCCGCCGGGCGGCGAGCACCGGGGACCGCTTGACCGCCTGGCGCAGCACGATCAGCCGCAGCGGCAGGTCCGTGTCGGCGGGCAGCACGTCGATGCGCCGTGCCAGCGCCTCCAACCGCTCCGCCACGAACCCGGCGACCAGCGCGCCGGCCGCCGACAGCCCCGCCGAGTCGTCGCGCCGGAAGCCGAGCACGATCCGGCCGCCGCCGTCGAGCACCGGCCGGATCACCTCCTCCACCAGCGCCGCGGGCTCCTCGGCCTCGTCGACGCCGTCCAGCACGATCGTCACCGGGGGCGCGTCGGCCCGCAGCCGGTCGCTCGCGCTCTCCACCGCCGACGTGGGCAGGCCCGCGCGGTCCACGATGCGCCGCGACACCTCGTCCACCGTGCGGCCGCTCACGTCGAGCGCCAGGTCCACGCCGCCCGGGTCGCCGCGGTCGGACCGCACGCCGGACGCCGCGACCGCCTGCCGCACCGCGAACAGCTCCGGGCCCAGCACCACCAGCACCGCCGCGCCCCGGCCGCGGTGGCGCAGCCACTCGCGCACCCAGTCGGCGTTGCCCGCCGGCGCCGCCGAGACGTCGGTGAACAGCGGGTCGATCCCGGTGTCGCCGACGACCCACCTCTCCACCACCGGCAGGTGCGCGACGACGGCCTCCACCGGGATCATCCAGGACAGGCCGGCCGCGCTGTCGCGGTACTTGGCGACCACGAGCCCCAGCACGGCGCCGGTCGCGTCGTCGGTCACCCCGGCCCCGCTGTACCCGACCCGCACCTGCTGCTCGGTCTCGGTCCGGAGGTTCATCTGCAACCACTCGGCCCCCGAGTGGCCGAACAGCGTCAGCCTGGTCCACACGCCGTTGTCCAGGCCGCGGGGGAAGCCCTGCGCGTGCACCGGCCGGTCGCGGGTGAACGCCATGCGCCGCAGCGCGGCGACGTGACCAGGGGGCTGCGGCGTCTCCAGCCGCAGCAGCGCGACGTCCCCGCGCGGCCCCTCCGCCTCCGGGACGCACAACCCGTCGACGACGCGGGCGCGGGAGGACGGCGCGCCGGGGACCTCCACCGGGTCGACCAGCAGTTCCTCCGCGTCGGCCACCACGTGCGCGCAGGTGAGGACGTTCGTGCGGCTCACCAGGACCCCCGCGCCCAGCACCCGGCCGTCCTCGGCCCGCCGGATGCGGACCCGCCACTTCTCCCGGCCGTCCCGCTCCCCGGCGCGGTGGGTGTCGAGCACCTCTCGCGGAACCGATCCGCCCGTCACCCCGACCCCCACCCGTCTCGACGCACACCTGACGATCGCAAGGTAAACCGAAAACGTTGCACCGCGTGGCCGGGAACCGCGAAGTGCCCGCATTCGGACGCACCGGGATTCCACCTGGTGTGGAAAGGAAGTCAGGCTGGTGGACGCCCCGGGCGAAACCCCCGTTTCGTCCTGTGTGGACTTCTCCGGACGCCGGCACCTCACCTCACCGGGTAGTTTTCTGCCCCGTCGTGCGACAAACCGGTCGCCCGGCGGCGCGTGACCGCACCATCGTGGGGCTGGACCGATCCGCGAACCGGTACCACAGCCCACCACCGCCGGGAGGTCACCGTGAACCCGCCCACCGCCGAGCCCACCGCGTCCTACGTCAACGTGGTCGCGCACGCCGACGACGACATCCTCTTCCTGAACCCCGACCTGGCGAACGCGATCACCGCGGGCCGGCCGAACGCCACGATCTTCCTCACCGCGGGCGAGGCGACCCGACCGGCCGGGCCCGGGAGGCCGGGCGACCCGCCGTGCGAGGAGTGCAAGGACGACGACGAGCTGGACCGGGAGGACTACGCCCGGTGCCGGCAGCTGGGCGCGCGGGCCGCGCACGCGCGCATGGCGGGCGTGGCCGACAGGTGGACCGAGGAGCTGGTCGTCCTCGCGTTCGGCGACCGCCGGTTCACCGTCGAGGTGCACACCCTGGACGCGCGCCCGGACCTCAGGCTGGTGTTCCTGGACCTGCCGGAGTTCGGGGACGTGAGCCAGGACGTGACCGTCCCCGACGGCAGCGGGAACTCTCCCCCGGAGCTGCTCGGGGCGAGCCTGAACCACCTGTGGTCCGACCGGCGCGGTTCGCGCACCATCGTGCCCAGCGGCACCAGGCTGTACGGACCCGACACCCGCACCTGGTACCCCGACCGCGCCCACCTGGTCGGGGTGCTGCGCGAGCTGTTCGCCCGGCTGCGGCCGACCGTGGTCCGCACCCTGGACGCCGACCCCGATCCCCGGTACGAGAACCCCGAGTGGATGCACGACCACTGCGACCACGTCATCTGCGCCCGCTTCACGACCGAGGCGGTGCGGGGCTACGACGGACCGGACGGCCGCCCGGTGACGCGGCTGGCGCCCTACCGCGCCTACAACACGCAGTACCTCCAGGTGAACCTGGACGACACCCGGCGGAAGGCCAAGAAGGAGGTCTTCGAGTCCTACGACCGCTGGGACGTCGGCACCTCGACGGGTGACCCCTACCTGGCCTGGACCAAGCGGATGGTCCACCGCCACGCCACCGGCACCACGTGGGCCGGGGTCAACCTGGACGGCCGGCCGCAGGTCTTCTCCGTCCAGGGCAACCGGCTGGTGACGTGGTGGCGCAAGAGCTCGGGCCGGTGGTCCGACCCCCTGGTCCACGAGGTGCCGGGCCCGCTCGCGCCGGGGGTGTCGGTGGCGGCGAACGAGGACGGCAGGCTCCAGGTGTTCGCCCTCCGGCTGGACGACCACGAGATCGTCTCGGCGTGGCAGGTCAAGCCGAACGGCGCCTTCACCGGATGGGCCGCGCTGGGCAACCCGAACCGGGGCGGCGACCTGGCCGGGCAGGTGAGCGCGCCGGTGGCGGGGCTGACCTCGGACGGGCTGATCCACGTGTTCGTCAAGAACGGCGGCAGCGGCCTGAGCGTGCTGGCCCAGGTCGAGCCGAACGGCGCGTTCGCCGGCACCTGGGAGGACGCGCGCGGCTGGGGGCTCCAGGAGGGCGTCGCGGTGGGGCTGGACCGCTCCGGCGGGGTCGACGTGTTCGGCTACGCGACGGACAACGGCATCGGCCGCATCCGGCGCTGGTCCGCGCCGTCGCAGGGCAGGGGCAAGGCCATCGGGCCGTTCACGCCGCAACCCGACCTGGTCTCGTTCGAGCCCGCCGGGCCGCCGTCGACGGCCAGGAGCCACGACCTCAGGCAGGACGTCTTCTACCGGCTGGCGGAGAACAGGGAGGGTGACCGCGCCGGGTCGGTCGGCCACACCTGGCAGCTCCCCGACGGGGGCTGGAGCACGAGGCCCGAGACGATCTCCGGCCAGGGCGGGGTCGGCGCGCCGGCCGCCTCGGACGCGCCCCGCCCACCGCTGCGGGACGGGCGGATGGACGTCTTCACCGCCAACCGGGGCGGCGGCGTCAGCGTGGTCCGGCAGGTCGCGCCGGACGGGGGGTTCGCCCCGGACTGGACCGACCTGCGCGGCTTCGTCGTCGGCCAGCCCGCCACCGCGGTGGACCCGACGGGGTTGGTCTCCGTGTTCGGGCTGACCGACGACGGAGGGGTGGTGGTGAGCAGCGAGCCGGCGGCCAAGGAGGGCGCGCGCCGCACCAGGACGTTCAGCGGCTGGATCAGGCTCACGGCGCCCTGACCCGGTGGTTCCGCCTCGGGGCCCCCGGACGCGCAGGGGCCCCGAGGGGTCAGCAGTTGCCGTTGAGCGCGCCGTTCACCCCGGTCCACAGGTAGGCGTCGGAGACCCACGTGCCGTCGGTCAGCCGGTTCCACAGCGCGGAGGTGCCCCACCGCCCGGTGTGGCTGGTGCCGTTGGCCGAGCAGGCGATGCCGACGGTGGTCCCGTCCGCCACGGCGCCCGCGAGGCCGTAGCCGGTGCCGGGGCCGGTGCGCCTGTTGACGGTCCCGCCGCCGTTGGCGTCGACGACGCCCTGCGTGAAGCCGAGCGCGCCGTAGTTGTACAGCGCGCCGCCCGCGTTGACGCGCGCGCTGCCGTGCAGCGCCGAGCCCTGGTAGGCCGCCCCGCCGGCCTGCGGCACCCACTTGCCGATGTTGTGCTGGGCGATGCCGACGTAGGCGTTGTGCTGGCGCAGCCCGAAGTGCACGTGCCGGCCCGAGGCGGAGCCGCCGCACGTGACGTCCGTGCCGGTGTTGCCCAGGAAGGCGCCCTGGCCGACGGCGGCGCCGTTGACGCTGATGCTGTTCCACAGGTGGTAGTAGTCGGTGGCGTAGCCCCGGTCGTGGATCACGCGCAGCCACCCGGTGCACATCGTGTAAGCCGCGCCGGCGCGGGCGGCGAGCACGCGCTGGTCGCCGCCCGCGAGGTCGAGCGAGCTCCACGGCGCCGCGCTGCCGGACCAGCCGTGCGGGCCGCTGGTCATGCTCCAGCTCTGGCCGACCGCGAACGGCAGGGCCATGCCGGTGCGCAGGTCGTTGCCCGCGGTGGCGCCGACGTCCCGGCGACCGTCCTGGCGGACCAGCAGCGCCCGCTCCTCGCCGCCGACGAGCGGGGTCCGGCCGGCGAGGTCGGCGAACGCGGGTTCGCCCTCCAGCGCGACCGTCCACGCGCCGCCGGCGCGGTGGGCGAGGAACAGCCACCCCTCGGGCAGCTGCTCGGAGCCCGGTCGGGTGGTCAGCACCGCGGTGCCGAAGGCCCAGTCGCCGGCCTGGCGGTCGGCGGCGACCCGGGCGGTCCGGTCGCCGGCGGCGGCGACCGGGGCGCGCTCGCGCATCTCGGCGACGACCACCTCGGTCAGGTCGGGGGGTTCGGCGGCGGTGGCGGGTGGCGACCAGGTGAGGGCCGCGGCGAGGGCGAGGGCGAGGGACGCGCCGGAGACAGTTCGGGTGGTCAAGGCGGCCTCCACGGGAAGGCGTTGCGGGGACACCCAGTATCGCGACCGCCAGGTGAATCAATCACCATGCAAACGGGTTAACCGTCATTTACCTACGGGAAGGGCCGGGTGCGACGACCCGCGAGCGAGTCCGCGAGCCGGGCGATCCCGTACTCGAAGGCGCGTCCGACGTCCCCGCCCAGGTTGAACGCGTCCGCCAGCTCCATGCTGACGAAGCCGTGCGCCCAGGCCGTGATCGTCCGCGCCGCCTCCAGCGCCTCGTCGGGCCCGGCCAGCTCCTCGGCGACCCGCAGGACCGACGCCGCCGCCGCGGCGAGCGAAGCGACGTCCGGCCTGCTCCCCGCCGGTCCCGCGGCGAAGATCAGGCGGTAGCCGGCCGGACGCGCGTGCGCGAACGCCCGGAACGCCCGGCACAGCTCCCCCAGGTCCTCGCGGGCGTCCCCGCCGGCCGCCACCGCGTCGAGCCGCCCGCCCAGGTCGCGGACGGCGGCCTCGGTGACCAGGCGGACGAGCTCGTCGCGGTTGCGCACCCGCTTGTAGAGCGACGGCGCCCGCACGCCCACGCGCACGGCGACCGCCTGCATGGTCAGGCTCGCCGGTCCCCCCTCCTCCAGGATGTCCCGGGCCGCCCCGACGATGTCGGCGAGCGTGGTCCGTTCGGGCGTCGGCATCGGTGCCCCTCCGGTCGGCGGTGGTGTCGCGCCCATCATAGCTATGGACGATAGCCATGATGGCTATGTACCATAGCCATCAACACCCGCCCCCGACGACAAGGCGCACCCGTGAAGCTCGGCAACAACCTGCACCGCGTGGGCAACGACCTGGTCGCGGTCCACCTGATCGCGACCGACGAGGGCGTCACCGTCATCGACGCCGGTCTTCCCGGCCACTGGCGCGAGTTCACCGCCGAACTGGCCGCGCTGGGCCGTTCCCCCGACGACGTCCGGGGCGTGGTCCTCACCCACGGCGACACCGACCACCTCGGCTTCGCCGAACGCCTCCGCCGCGACCACGGTGTTCCCGTGTACGTCCACGGCGCCGACGCCGCCCGAGCCCGCGGCGAGGCGAAGTCCCGGCCCACCTTGGGGCCGGTGAAGCTCGGGGCGGTGGCCCGTTTCCTCGGCTACACGGCGCGCAAGGGCGGCCTGCGCACCACCTACCTCACCGAGGTGACCGAGGTGGCGGACGGCGAGGTCCTCGACCTCCCGGGCGCGCCGCGGGTCATCGGGATGCCCGGCCACTCCCCCGGCAGCATCGCCGTCCACGTCCCCGTCGCCGACGCCGTCTTCGCGGGCGACGCGCTGACCACCCGCCACGTGCTGACCGGCCGGCGCGGTCCCCAGCCGGCCCCGTTCACCGACGACCCCGGAGAGGCCCTCGCCTCCCTCGACCGCCTGGCCGACCTGCGGGCGACCTGGCTGGTCCCCGGCCACGGCGCGCCCTGGGACGGCGGTGTCGACGAGGCGGTCCGCCGAATTCGGGCGGTGGCCGCCGACGCGGGAGCCCGGTGAGCCGGTCCTCACCCGCCGCCTACCCGGGGGAACGGCGGGCGGGTCCCGAACGGCAGGGCAGGCCGACCCCGGGACCGGTGGCCCACACCCGGATGTGCCGCACCACCGGGTAAGGTCGGGGTGTTGCCCGTGTTCGGGCATGGTGTGCCGGGAAGCCTGGTCGGCGATGTGATCCGACGACCCCGGGAGCTGCCCGTGCCTCGCGCCACCACCAAGCTGTTCGACCGGGGCACCTGGCCCGAAGCCAAGCGGATCGCCGACGTGCTGCGCATGGAGACCGTCGGCGGGGTCATCATGCTGGCCGCGGCGCTGCTCGGGCTGGTGTGGGCCAACTCCCCGTGGGCGCCGACCTACGAGGCGCTGCGCGGCGCCGAGTTCGGCTTCGCCCCCCTGCACCTGGAGCTGAGCGTCGGGCACTGGGCGTCCGACGGGCTGCTGGCCATCTTCTTCTTCGTCGCGGGCCTGGAGCTCAAGCGCGAGTTCGTGGCCGGCGACCTGCGCGACCCGCGGCGGGCGGCGGTGCCGGTGGCGGCCGCGTTCGGCGGGGTGGCGGTGCCCGCCCTGGTCTACGTGCTGGTCAACCTGGGCACACCGGGCGCCGCGTCCGGGTGGGCCATCCCGACGGCCACCGACATCGCGTTCGCCCTCGCCGTGCTCGCGGTGATCGGCCGGTGCCTGCCGACGGCGCTGCGGACGTTCCTGCTCACGCTCGCCGTGGTCGACGACCTGATCGCCATCGTGATCATCGCCGTGTTCTACACCGACGACCTGGCGGTGACACCGCTGCTGCTCACGGCCGTGCCGCTGGCACTGTTCACCGTGCTGGTGCAGCGACGCGTGCGGTCGTGGTGGCTGCTGCTGCCCCTGGCCGCGATGACCTGGGGGTTCATGCACGCCTCCGGGGTCCACGCGACCGTGGCCGGCGTGCTGCTGGGCTTCGCCGTGCCGGTGATCCGCCGCAGCCCCGGCGAGGGCCCCGGGCTGGCCGAGCACTTCGAGCACCGCTTCCGGCCGCTGTCGACCGGGGTGGCGGTGCCGGTGTTCGCCTTCTTCGCCTCCGGCGTGGCCCTCGGCGGGCTCGACGGCCTGACCTCCTCGCTGACCGACACCGTCGCCCTCGGCGTGATCGCGGGCCTGCTGGTGGGCAAGGTCGTGGGCATCACCGCCGCCACCTGGCTGGTGTCCCGGTTCACCCGCGCCCAACTCGACGACGACCTCTCGTGGATCGACGTGGTCGGCCTGGCCGTGCTGGGCGGGATCGGGTTCACCGTGTCGCTGCTGGTCGGCGAGCTGGCGTTCGGGGAGGGCACCGCGCCCTACGACGACGCCAAGATCGGCATCCTGCTCGGCTCGCTGCTGTCCGCGCTGGTCGCCACGGGAATCCTGCGCGCCCGCAACCGCGTCTACCGGCGCATCCACGAGGAGGAGACGCGGGACGACGACCGCGACGGCATCCCGGACGTCCACCAGCGGGACGTCGTCGACTGACGCTCGTCTCCTGTGGTCCGGGTCGTTCCGCAACTCCCGGGCTACGCGTTGACGGGGACCACGCGGAGCGCGAGGCCGTCCGGGGCGTAGAGGACGCCGCGCGACGGGCCCGGGTCCCGGTGCCGGCTCAGCCGGTGGGTCTTGAGCACCTCGGCCAGCAGCACCGTGAGCTGGACGAGCGCCGTCCGGGACGCCGGGCAGGAGCGCGGTCCCAGGGCGAACGGGAGGTAGCTGCCGGGGGCCGGGCGGAGGTGCCGGCGCTCCGGGCGGAAGGCGTCGGGATCGGGGTGGGCGGCCGCGTCCCGGTGGTTGAGGTAGGGGCTGAACACCGCGGTCGCGCCGGCCGGGAGGGGGGCGACGGGCGCGTGGAGCTGTCGCCGCAACTGCCACACGGGCGGGTGCAGGCGCAGGGTTTCCCGGACCACGCCCCGGCAGAACGGGAGGTCGGCGCCCGGCTCCGGGTGGGCGAGGGCCTCCGCTCGGGCCTGGTCCTGCGCGTCCGGGTGGAGCGCCAACCGGTGGAAGGTCCAGGCGAGAGCGGAGGCGGGGACGTGGTGGCCCGACAGCAGCAGGGTGCGCACGGTGAGGGTGATGTGGTGCTCCTCGAAGCCGTGGGCGGCCAGGAGGGCGGGCAGGCCCTCGGGGTCGGCGCGGACCCGGTGGCGGACGGCGTCGTAGGTGGCCCGCCGGGCGCGGTCCAGGCTGCGCCGACCCAGCACCGGCCGCCCGAGCACCGCGCGGGTGCGCCCCGCGGCGGACAGCTCCTCGTCCACGAGGGCGGAGAGGGTGGCCGAGGGCGCGCCCAGCAGGTGGGCCAGGGTGGCGTCGGACACCAGGCGGACGGCCGCGCGCACCCCGTCGACGACCCCGGGCACGGGCCAGGCCGCGGTGGTCCGCCGGGCCTGCTCGGCGATGGCCGGGAGCAGGGGTTCGAGGTGCGGGGCGGTCAGCACCGGCCGCAGGGCGCGCCGGACCGCCATCCAGGTGGCGGTGCCGTCCGGGCCCCACGAGGTGAGGTCGCGGCGCGGCGCGCTCCTGCCGGTCACCGCGTCCGGCGAGGCCAGGAGCCGCGCGGTCGAGGGAGGGTCGGTGACCAGCCACAGGCCGGGCCGCAGCTCGGTGACGCCGTCACCGGCCCTCGCCGCGGCGAGGAGTTCCTCCCGGGGGTCCCTCACGTCACCGGGCCGGGGCCGACCGGGGACGCCGTCGGCGGGCACTCCCCGGACGGCACCGGTTCACACCGCCGGGTAGGCGTAGTAGCCGGGGGACGAGAAGGGGCGACGCCGGATGATCCTCTTGAGAAGCCTCATGTGCACCCGTTCCTCACGTGGTTGGGGGACCCAGTGTTCCCACACCCGTCCGCGGGGGGCAATGGACCGCACGACCGGTTCACCCGTTTCGTCCTGCGGCCCCGACCGGTGCGGCCTACTGGTAGGAGATCATCGCCGGCGCCGGCCGGTAGCGCATCGTCTGCTCCGGGGAGAGCATCGGGCGGTCCTCGTCGTAGAAGTTCTTCCACCCCATCGGCACGCCCTCGTGGGGGCGCGCCGCGACGACGGCGTCCCAGGTGGCGGTCTTCTGACCGGTGGTGCCCTGGCCGTCCATGTGGATCAGCACGGCCACCTCGTCGTGGGTGGTCACCAGCGACCGCTCGTCGCGGATCATGGAGAGCTGGAACTGGTGGACCACCAGCAGCTTCTGCGGCAGGGCGTTGCGGGCGGTCAGGGCCGCCAGCCAGGCCGCGGTCTCGTTGATCTCGGCGGCGTCCACGCCGCCGATCCGCTCCAGCGGCACCTGGTCCGGCCCGAGCTTCCACTCCGGGTCCACCGCGAGGCCGACGTGCGGCAGCTCCAGCAGCGGCGCGTACCGCTTCGCCTGGTCCAGCAGTTCGGCCCGACCGGGTTGCAGGTCGAGCACGACGTAGAGGCCGGCCCGCCCGGCGGCCTCGACCCAGGGCCGCAGGGACTCGACGGCGGCTTCGCCCGAGTAGTCGCCGTCGGGACCGGGTGCGGCCTGCGCGACGGTGGCGATGATCTCGAACGCCGGCACCACGGGGACGTCGCTGACCGGCTCGTACCCGGCCGCCACCTCCCGGGCCCGCGCGACGGCCGCGTCCACGCCCTGTTCGCCGAGCACGCCGAGGGCGGGTGCGCCGGGATGGCCGTACAGGCACACCAGCCGCCGACCGGGGAACAGCACCTGGCCGCCGCCCGGCAGCTCGACGCCGCGGGAGGCCACGTCCAGCCGGGCCCGGAGCCGGTCCGCCGGGCCGAAGTCCCCGCCCACCGCCAGGACGGCCGTCGGCGGGGCGCCGCGCAGCGCCTCGATCGCGGCCGGGTCGGCTCGCGGGTCGGCCCCGCGCACGCCGATGACCCGGGCGCCCGCCGCGCGCGCCGTGGCGGCCGCCGCCGCGTCGTCCCGGGTGGCGGTGACCAGCACGGTCACCCCGACCGGCGCGGGCGGGTCGGTCCGCGGCAGGCCCCCGGGCAGCTCGGCGGTCGCGGTGTCGACGGTGAGCACGGGCACGTCGCCCGCCGTCGACTCGGCCACGGGTCGCACCCCCGCGCCGACGGCGAGCACGGCGCGCGGGGACAGCCTGGTCAGCTCGCGGCGCAGGGCGTCGGTCGCCGGTGGCGGAACGGGTGTGCCCGAGGGGGCGAGGAGCAGCGGGGCGCCGAGCCGTTCCGCGACGGCGCCCGCACCCGCCGCGTCCGGGTGCCCGGCCACCACGACGACGGGCGCGCTGCGGAACAGGGCGGCGCTGGTCGCGATCGCGGCGTCCCCGCCGTCACCCACGTCCAGGACGGTCAGCGCGGCCGAGGGCGCGGCGACCTCCGCGGCGCTCGGCGCGGCCCGGTCCGGGCCGGTCGGCCCGGCCGTGCACCCGGCGAGCAGGACGAGCGGGATCACCGCCGCCAGGTGTCGCGCTTCCCGTGCGGACGACCGACCCCACAAGCGATTCCCCTTCCACGAAGACCCCGGCGGCCGGGATCGGCCACCGGGGTCCACCGTATCCCCGACGGGTGGTCGCGGCAGCACGGCACCGGACCCGGCCGGGGTCACCGGCAGCACGGCACCGGACCCGGCCGGGGTCACCGGCAGCACGGCACCGGACCCGCCCGGGATGGCCGGCGACGGAAGGGCGCCGCCGGCCACCGGGGTTGCCGAGGTCAGGCGGCGGGTTCACCCGAGGGGGCGGGGAGTTGCGTGCCCAGCCGGACCGGGGTGCCGAAGTTCGGTGTCCCGTCGGAGTTCCAGGTGAACTCCTGCGCCCGCGTGGAGCGGTTCATGTCGCAGCCGCCGCCCGCGCTGTCGTTGGCGTGGTAGACGATCCAGTCCTCCGTCCCGTCGGGCGACTTGAAGAACCCGTTGTGGCCCGGGGCGAACACGCCGTTGCCGTCGTTGCGCTGGAACACCGGGTTCGGCGACTTGGTCCAGTGCGACCGGTTCAGCGGGTCTGAGCCGGTCAGCGTCAGCAGGCCCAGCTTGTAGTCCGGGCCCCAGCAGGCGCTGGCCGAGTACACGATCATGGTGCGGCCGTTGCGGTACAGCGGTTCCGCGCCCTCGTTGACCGGGTGGGTCTGCCGCTCCCACGACAGCGTCGGCTGGGAGATGGTCCGGCGCGACCCGCTGATCGTCCACGGGTTGGACAGCGGGGTGATGGTCAACGACTGGGTGCCGTCGGTCGCGCTGCCCATCAGGTACAGCTTCCCGCCGTGCTGGAGGATGCTCGGGTCCAGCTCCCAGGTGTTGCCCAGGTCGGCCTTGAACGAGTACGGCCCCATCGGGTCCGAACCGGAGGACTCCAGCACGTGCAGCCGCTGGGTGGGGTTGAAGTCCGGCACGTTCTGCCCGGCCACGTAGTACAGGTACCAGCGGCCGCCCAGCAGGTGGAACTCCGGCGCCCACATGTTGCAGCACCCGTTGGGGCGACCCGAGAGGTTGAACACCACCTGGTCGGCCGCGCTCGACAACCCGGCCAGCGTCCGCGAGCGGCGCATGGTGATGGTGGAGTTCCACGTGGTGGTGGCCAGGTGGTAGTAGCCGTTGTGGAACTGGAGCCACGGGTCCGGGCCGTTGCGCTTGATCGGGTTGGTGAACGTCCCCGGCGCGCTCGACCCCAGCTTGACCAGCTGCCACTGCTGGTTGGTGCCGCCGGTGTCGGGCCACTGGATGAGCTGGGCGCCGTCGGCGGTGGAGGAGTCGAGCACGTCGACGGCCTTGCCGCTGGCCCGGTTGAGCAGCCGGACGTGGCCGCCGTCGGAGTCGGCCAGGCGGAACTGCTGGCCGGTGCGGTTGGCGTCGGTGTTCTGCACCAGGCCGGTCCGGTCGGCGGTGGAGGTGAAGTCCAGCACCTTGCCGCTGTGCCGGGACCTCAGCCGGTAGTAACCGCCGCCGGAGTCCACGAACTGCCACTGCTGCCACGCCCCGTCGTTGCGCGTGTACTGCGAAATCCGCGCGCCGTCGGCCGTGGCCAGGTCGTAGACGTCCAACGCCTTGCCGCTGTTGCGGTTGACCAGCACGTACGAGGCGCCGGTGTCCACCGTGGCCGCCGACGCGGTGGGCGGCAGGGCGGAGGTGACGCCGCCGAGCAGCACGGTGGTGGTGGCCAGGACTAGCGCGGTCCGCCGTCGGCGACGCGGACCGCTGGTGATCGGTGTCAAGGTCTTCTCCCTGCGACGCGGCACGGGCTGTGCCCGGACGGTCAGTAGACGTAGGGCCAGCCGGCCGAGTCGAGCCTCATCAGGTTGATGCCGAGCAACGACGCGCCGTTGTCGGCGTAGTAGTGGTAGACGAGGACGTCGCCGTCGCCGTCGGCCAGCACGTCCTGGTGCCCGGGGCCGTGGATGCCGCCCTGACCCGCCAGGATCTCGGTGCCGCCGCCGGAGGTCAGGGCAGTGCCGTTTCGGTCGACGTAGGGGCCGGTGACGCTGGTGGAGCGGCCGACCATGACGCGGTAGGTGCTCGCGGCGCCCTGGCAGCACCGGTCGAACGAGACGAACAGGTAGTAGTAGCTGCCGCGCTTGACGATGTTCGGCGCCTCGATCGCCCCGCCGTTGCGCCCGGCGATGGAGCGCACCGTGCTGTCCGACCGCAGGCCGGTGGAGGAGTTCAGCGCGATCATCTTGATGCCCGACCAGAACGAGCCGAAGCTCAGCCACCAGCGGCCCTGGTCGTCCACCACCAGGTCGGGGTCGATGGCGTTGAAGTTGTCGCTGGTGCGCGACTCGATCACCAGGCCGCGGTGGGTCCAGGTGCCGGAGTTGCCGCTGGGGCTGGTGGCCAGGAAGATCGCCGACCGGTTCGAGCCGAACGTGGAGGCCGAGTAGTACAGCCAGTACTGGCCGTTGCGGTAGGTGATGTCCGGCGCCCACAGGTTGCGGCCGTTGTTGGTGTAGGTGTTCGCCCACGACGTGCCGTTGGGGAAGGCCGCGCCGGCGTTGCGGAACGCGGTGCGGTCGCCCGAGGTCTTCAGCGCGATGCCGTTGCCGGTGTGGGCGACCAGGTAGCTGCCGTCGGGGCGCTTGACCACGCTCGGGTCGTGCACGCCGACGTCGCCGGTCACCCGGCCGGGGCCGGGGTAGGCCGATGCGGACGGCGCCGCCACGGCGGTCACGGACAGGACGAGCAGCGCTGTCAGAACGCGTTTCATCGATGAGACCACGATGTCCTCGATTTCTGTTCTGGCGGGTGGGTGCGACGGCGGCGCGGCCTGGTGCGCGCCGGTCCGGTGGACGGGCGCGCACCCGGGGGAACGGGAGCGGGGAACGGGGGTGGGGAACGGGGTGCGGGGAACGGGGTGCGGGGGCAGGCGTCAGCGCGCGGGCGTCCGGCACCGGTGTGCTGATCCGCACGGTGCCTGGACCCCGGCCACCCGGGTGGTCGCATACGTGCGGGGACCCATGCTTCGCCTCCTTGCGAGCAGGAATCGTGGCGCGCGGTGGGTGGTGTTCCGAGCGGGCGCCACCGGCGCGTTCTCAGCACGATAACGATCCCGACACCGACTGACAAGGGACTCTGTTATCGCTAACAAGCACTGCGCAGTCGAATTGTTCGACAGCGCTTCGACGAATCATGTTGTCAGCTGCGACAAGGCAAGATCGATTCGTGTCGGATGATCTTCCGCGAAGCCGCTTCTGTTATCGCTCACATCTGCCCAAGGCGCGAGCCCGCCCCTCCCGTCGATCAACTTCGCTACTCGCGGTGTTCATCCAGTAACGCAGCGACAACCCTGCCCGATGTGACCCGTGACCACCACCGAGACCCGCCCCGGCCACCCCGGCGCCGGTCCGACACCCGAGAGGTCCGTGGATGAACGGGATTCGAGCCGCCCTGCGCACCGCCGTCCCCTGCCTGGTCGCCGCCGCCGCGCTGACCGGCGTCGCGCCGACCGCCCAGGCGGTCGTCGCGCAGACCTGCCTGGTCAACGAGGTGGTGACGTTCAGCCAGCCGGTCACCAACACCCCGCAGACGGTCACCGTCACCGTCCAGGGCCAGCTCGTGAACTGCCTCAACGGCTCCGCCGCCACCGGCTCGTACACCGAGACCGCCACGCTGCCGAACTACAGCTGCACCCAGCTCTTCTACCAGGGCAGCGGCACCCGCACCCTGACCTGGACCGACCCGGCCGTCCCGCCGAGCACCTACTCCTACAACCGGACGTCGAGCCGGGTGGGCGCGAACATCGTCATCCTGCTGCTGGGGTCGATCACCTCGGGCACGTTCGCCACCGAGCCGGCGAAGATGCAGCTCACCGCCCTGAACCCGGACCCGATCAGCTGCGCCACCACGGGCATCCCCAGCCTGACGCTGCTGGGCGTCCTCACCGTGGGCCTCTGACCGGCGCCGGCCGGGAGGCGCCCGACCGCGCGTAGGCGCCCGGCGCGGTGCCCGGCGGGAGTGCCGGGCCAGGTGGGACTGGTCGTAGCACCCGACGGCCGGGGCGACCTGCGCCGGCGGTGGCCCGTCGAGCAGCAGGCGGCGGGCCGGGTCGACCCGGCGGCCGGTGAGGTGGCGGTGCGGTGGCAGGCCGAACCCGCGGACCGGGCGTTCCGGGCCGGCGGCCGGCCGCTCGGCGGCGCCCGGATGCTCCCCTGACGGGCGGCCGCCCCCGCGGTCGGGAGCGGCGCCGTCACCCCGAAGCGGCCATTGACGTGGGGGGAACGGGCTCGTAGCCTCCCGGAAAACGCTTTCCGCTATTGCGCGTGGTTCCGGACGAATCCGACCCCGGAGGACGGCCCATGGGTGCGACGAGGCACTTCAGGAAGGTGGCGGCGGCGGGGCTGGTCCTGGCCGCCGTCCTGACCGGCTGCGGTGACGACGCGGCGTCCGGGCCGGTCACGCTGCGGTACGCGTGGTGGGGCAACGCCGAGCGCGCCGAGCTGATGCAGAAGGCCATCGACCTGTTCCACACCAAGCACCCCGACATCCGGGTCACGCCGAGCTTCCAGGAGTTCGAGGCGTACTGGCAGAAGATGGCCACCGAGACCGCGGGCGGCAACGCGCCGGACGTGCTCCAGATGGACTTCGCCTACCTGCGCGAGTACGCCGACCGGGGCGCGCTCTACGACCTGGGCGAGCAGGAGGGGAAGATCGAGTTCGACGACCTCCTGGAGGGGCTCGAGGACGCGGGCGAGGTCGACGGCCGCCGCTACGGCGTGCCGGTCGGCGCCAACACCTGGGGCTACGTCTACAACCCGGAGCTGTTCACCCGCGCCGGCGTGGCCGAGCCGAAGCCGGGCTGGACGTGGGACGACTACCGCGCCGCCCTGCGGCAGATCACCGAGCGGACCGGCGTGCACGGCGGCGGCAACTACATCGGCAGCTACTACAACCTGGAACTCCAGCTCCGCCAGGAGGGCGGGCTGCTGTACACCGAGGACGGCCGGCTCGGCTTCGACGAGGCGCGCCTGGCGAGGTTCTTCCAGGAGGGCGTGGACCTCTCCGAGGCCGGGGCCGTCCTGCCGGTCGAGAAGGGCGTGCAGATCAAGCCCTCGTTCGCGCTGGAGCTGGACCTGGTGGCGGGCGACCTGGGCTGGGACAACTTCACCGCCCGCTACGCGAACGCCACCGAGGCCGAGCTGGAGCTGGGGCCCGTGCCCGGAGGTGAGGAGAGCTCCAGCGGCCAGTACCTCAAGCCCGCGATGATGCTGAGCCTGTCCCGGCGCACCGAGCACCCCGAGGCCGCCGCCGAGCTGGTCTCGTTCATGGTCAACGACCCCGAGGCCGGGCAGATCTTCGGCGCCAACCGGGGCCTGCCCCCGACCAACGCCCAGCGCGCCGCCGCCCGGCTGGAGGGGCCGCTCGCGGCGGTGGCGGCCTACGAGGACGCGGAGCGGGAGCGCTTCGGCCCGACGCCGCCCGCGCCGCCGAAGGGCGCCGGCAGCCTGGAGCAGGCGTTCGTCCGGATCGTCGAGGAGCTGCTGTACGACCGGATCACCGTGGACGAGGCGGTCGACCAGTTCTTCGCCGAGGCCGAAGAAACCCTCGGGTCGTGACGAGGACGGCGGCGCGCCCGCCCGACCTCGCCGCGGCGCCGGTCCCCGCGCGCGAGCGGGGCCGGCTGCCCGGCGACGGCGTGGCGGGCTACCTGTTCCTGTCGCCGTGGATACTGGGGATCGTCGCGCTGACCCTCGGCCCGATGCTGACCTCGCTGTACCTGTCGTTCACCGACTACGACCTGTTCGGCACACCGGAGTGGGTCGGCCTGGACAACTACGGGCGGATGTTCTCCGACTCCCGCTGGCTGAACTCGCTCCAGGTCACCGCGCTGTACGTGGTGCTCGCCGTGCCGGTGAAGCTGGCCGCCGCGCTCGCCGTGGCCGTGCTGCTGGACAACCGGCGGGGCGGGCAGGGCTTCTACCGCGCGGCCTTCTACGGCCCCTCGCTCATCGGCGGCAGCGTCAGCATCGCGATCGTGTGGAAGGTGGTGTTCAGCGACGACTCGGTGGTGGACCGGCTGCTGCGCGCCGTGGGCATCGACACCGGCGGCTGGGCGGGCAACCCCGACTTCTCCGTGCTCATGCTGGTGCTGCTGGCCGTGTGGCAGCTCGGCGCGCCGATGGTGATCTTCCTGGCGGGGCTCAAGCAGGTGCCGCGCGACCTGTACGAGGCCGCGGAGGTCGACGGGGCCGGACCGTGGCGGCGGTTCCGCTCGATCACGCTGCCGATGATCTCGCCCGTGGTGTTCTTCAACCTGGTGCTGGAGGTGATCAACGCCTTCCAGGTCTTCACCTCGGCCTACGTGGTCGGCGGGCCGAACGGCCAGCCCGCCGGGAGCACCCTGTTCTACACCGTCTACCTGTTCGACCGCGGCTTCGGCGACTACCGCATGGGCTACGCCTCGGCCATGGCGTGGATGCTGCTGCTGGGCGTCGGGCTGGTCACGGCGTTCCTGTTCCGCACCGCGCGCGGCTGGGTCCACTACTCGGGGGACGCGCGATGAGGCGACAGCGGGTGCACGGGGTGGTCTGGCACCTCGGCGTGCTGGTCCTGCTGGGCGTCGTGCTGTACCCGGTCGTGTGGGTGGTGGCGTCGACCTTCAAGCCGTCGGCGGAGATCCTGGGCGACCTGCGGCTGCTCCCGGACGCGGCCACCACCGCCAACTACGAGCGCGTGTTCGACGGCGTGGTCGGCATCGACGTGGCCCGCTTCTTCCTCAACTCCACCGTGCTGGCCCTGCTGTCGGTGGTCGGCACGGTCGCGTCGTCCGCGCCCGCCGCCTACGCCTTCGCCCGGCTGCGCTTCCGCGGCCGCACCCCGCTGTTCGCGGTGATGATCGCGACGCTCCTGCTGCCCGTGCACGTGCTGATCATCCCGCAGTACGTGGTGTTCCAGCGGCTGGACCTGGTCGACACCTACGTGCCGCTGCTGGTGGGCAAGTTCCTGGCCGCGGAGGCGTTCTTCGTGTTCCTCATCGTGCAGTTCATCCGCACCCTGCCGCGCGACCTGGACGAGTCGGCCAAGATCGACGGCGCCGGGCAGTGGGGCGTCTTCTGGCACGTAGTCCTGCCGCTGTGCCGCCCGGCGCTGATCACCACGGCGATCTTCACGTTCATCTGGAGCTGGAACGACTTCTTCGGACCGCTGATCTACCTCAGCACCCCGGACAAGTACCCGCTGCCGCTGGCGCTCCAGCTGTTCATCGACGAGACCACCGGCTCGGACTTCGGCGCGCTGATGGCCATGTCCGTGCTCGCGCTGGTGCCGGTCGTGCTGTTCTTCCTGTTCTTCCAGCGCTTCCTGGTCGAGGGCGTGTCCACCACGGGGATCAAGGGATGAGGAAGCTCGCGCTGCTGGGCGAGTGCCTGACCGCCGGGCTGCTGGCGCTGCTGGCCGCGCTGCCGGTGGTGACGCTGCTGCCCGCGCTGGCGGCGGGGTGCGCGCACGTCAAGGCCCACGTCGACGGCGAGAGCACCGCGGTCCGGGCCTTCTTCGGCCACGTGCGCGCGGCGTTCCCCGGCGGCTGGCAGCCGTCGCTGGGCGTGGTCGCCGCCTTCGGCGTGCTGGCCGCGGACCTGGTCCTGCTCGACGCCGGCCTGGCCGGCGGCCAGGTCGTCGCCGCGATCCGCGCGGCCGCCGGCGCGGGGCTCGCGGTGGTCGTCCTGCGCGCGGCCGCCGGCTGGTCACCGGGCAGGACGTGGGGCGAGGTGCTGCGCGCGGCGGCGCGGCACGGCGCGGGGGACGCCCGCGGTTCCCTGCTGCTGCTCCTGGCGCTCGCCGTCCTGACCGTCATCACGTGGCAGCTGCCGGTGCTGTTCCTGCCGGCGTTCGGCTGCCTGCTGATGGCGGCGGTCGCGGTGGACCGCCGGCCCCGGGTCAGAAGTGGTCGGACCGCGTCAGCGCGTGCTCGAACGCGTCCGCGTTCGCGACGAGCATCGTGAGGGGGTGCTCGGACTCCTCCCGGACGCTCAGGTCCTCCAGCGGCACGGCGTGCTTGAGCAGGGCCACGCCGTCCACCACCGCCGCGCCGCCGACGAGCGAGGAGCCGGCGAGTTCGAGCAGCCGCCCCTGGTCGACCGCGTCGGCCCGGCCGACCGGCGAGGACATCTCCAGCCACCTCCGGCCGGCCTCGTCGGGCACGTGGTGCACCGAGACCTGCTGGGTGCGGCCGTCGCCCGTGTCGAGCCGGAAGCGCAGCCAGTCGTCGGTCTCCTCCAGCACCTCGTAACGGGTGCGGACGTAGTTGATCACATCGGTCCAGGTGGTCACGCTCGTCTGCCTCCCGCGTTCGGCCGCCACCACCGTAGTACCAGGGTCGGCTCGACGCCCGGAGACCCGGCTCATCGGGGTGGGGCCGGTCGCCGACCGGCCCCACCCGCCACCTCAGCCGTCCTGGCCGCGGTGGGCGCGCAGCTCGCGGCGCGCCCGGTGACGGCCGCGGCGGCGCTCCCCGCGCCGGAAGTGGTACCACTCCCGGTTGCCGCCCCTGGTGTCGTCCCGGATCGGGCGGCGGGGGTTGCCTCCCCAGTGGCACCCGGCCACGCGGTGACGGGAATCGGCGCTGTCGGCGGTGACCTCCTCCGGCAGCGTGCACACCCGGCGCGGTGGTCGTGCACGGGCACGCAGGTCACCATCGGGGAGTCGGCCATCCGCACCCAGCGGGGCCTGGTCTTGTCGGTCCTGCTCATCCGGTCGCCTTTCGGCTCCGTGACGCCCCGGGACGGGGCCGTCATGAGAGCTGGTGCACCGCGATCACCTCGGACGTCGGGCAGGACCCCGGCACCGACGTTACCGCGAACCGCGGCTCGACCCGGTCCGCTCGTCGGTCCACCGGGGTTGGGGCACCCGGTGTCGCGGGATGTGTCGATCGGAGGACAGCCGGGTACCCAGTTCGGGTGAACCCGGACGAACGGGCCCCTCGACGCGGGCCCGCACCCTCCCCCGAGCAGGTCGCCGCCAGCATGCGCTTGGCGGTCGCGAGACTGCGGTTCCAGATCGGCTCCACCGCCAACCACGCCGTGGCGGCGGCCCGCGCGGTGGCCCCGCCGGTCCCGCGCGTGCGGTGAGGGCGGGAGTTCCCGGAAGGACTTCCCGCTGCCGCGCCGAGCGGCATGGGCAGCGGTTCGGACGCCTGCGCGGCCCCGCGCGGTCCGCGCGATGCCTGAGGACTGCTCATGACCCACGGTGTCGCCCCTTCCCGGAACGGGATCGTCGAAATCCGTTCGAATTCGAGGTTGCCCAGGTCAGCGCCGGGTAGTGCGGTGCGCCGATCGTCCGACAGCCGAAGGGCCTGTTTGCACTCTCCGTTATCAGGGCACTCGAAAGTGGTCCACGGGCGCGACCGGAGGTATGTCGGTGTCACAGTCGGTTAGTGAGAACGAGGTGGCAGGCCGCTACCGGCTCATCGAGCCGATCGGCACGGGCGGCATGGCCGAGGTGCACCGGGGTTGGGACACCGTCCTGCGGCGGCACGTGGCGATCAAGCTGTTCCAGCCGGGGTTCGACCCCGCCGCCGCCCAGCGGTTCGACCAGGAGGTCCGCGCCCTGGCTGGGCTCTCCCACCCGGGACTGGTCTCCGTCTACGACGCCGACACCGAGGCGGGCACGCCCTTCGTCGTGCTCCAGCTCGTCGAGGGCGACACCCTGCGCCAGCGGATCTCGCGCGGACCGCTGCCCGTCGACCGGGTGCGCCGCCTCGGGGCCGGGCTGGCGGACGCGCTGGCCCACGTGCACTCCCGCGGTCTCGTGCACCGCGACGTCAAGCCGTCCAACATCCTGCTCGACCAGGAGGAGAACCCCTACCTCGCCGATTTCGGCCTGGTCCACCTGACCGGCGCCACCCGGCTGACCCGCACCGACCAGATGGTGGGCACCGCCGCCTACCTCGCCCCGGAGCAGGTGCTCGGCCAGGACATCGACCCCCAGGCCGACGTCTACGCCCTCGGCCTGGTCCTGCTGGAGTGCCTGACCGGGCGGCGCGAGTACGGTGGCGGCGACGTCGAAGCGGCGATCGCCCGCCTGCACCGCGCGCCGGTCCTGCCCGAGCACCTGCCCTCCGACGTCGAGCACCTGCTGTCGCGGATGACCGCCGCCGAGCCCCACGAGCGCCCCGCCGCCCACGACTGCGCGGAGGTCCTGGCCGCGGAAGCCGCGGGCCTGGTCCCCCTCCCCCGCTCCTGCACCACCCCCGCCGGCGGGATCTCCCTGCCCCGCGGTGCCGCCCCGGCCGCCGTCACCGGCCCCGCCGCCACCGCACCGGACATCGCCACCCCGGACATCGCCACCCCGGCCGCCGCGCCGGAGATCGCCGCACCCGCCGCCACCCTGGCCGCCACCGCGCCGGTCATCGCGCCGGACGCGACCGCCCCGGCCGTCGCGCCGAGCGCCACCGCCCCGGCCGTCGCACCAGCCATCGCGCCGGACGCCACCGTCATGACCGCCGCACCCCCGCGCGAGCGGCGACTGCCGAACAAGACGCTCCTCACCTCGGCGGGCGCGCTGTTCGGGGCGTTCGCCATCACCACGGCCCTGACCTGGGGCGACGAGCCCGCGACCTCCGCGCCCGTCCCCACCACCTCCCCCTCCGCCCCGGTCCAGTCCGCGGCCACGGCGCCACCGGGCTCACCGGGCACGCCGGCGCAGGTCACGGCCGGCCCCCGGCAGGTCGTGAACCCGCCGCAGGCGACCGACGCGCCGCAGGTCACCACCACCGCGCCACCGGTGACGACGTCCGCGGCGACCCCGGTCCCCACGAGCCAACCCGCCGCGGGGCCGGACACCGGCACCACCACGGAGCCGACAGAGCCGGTCGTCCCCACCACCGTCCCGCAGCAGACCTCGGACCCGGTGGAGCCCACCACCGACGACCCCGGCACCACCGCCGAGCCGGAGGAGCCGACCGCACCGAGTTCGAGCGGCTGACCGGCGGTCAGGCCACGCGCGCGGGGACCTTCGCCGCGGTGGGCTCGGCCCCGGCGGGCGACGTGGTCGCGGTGGTGCCCCGGAAGCCGCGCAGCCGCAGGCTGTTGCTGACCACGAACACGCTGGAGAACGCCATGGCGGCCCCGGCGATCATCGGGTTGAGCAGGCCGGCGGCGGCCAGGGGCAGGGCGGCGACGTTGTAGGCGAAGGCCCAGAACAGGTTGCCCTTGATCGTGCCCAGGGTGCGCCGGGCCAGCCGGATCGCGTCCACGGCGGCCAGCAGGTCGCCGCGCACCAGGGTGAGGTCGCTCGCCTCGATCGCCGCGTCCGTGCCGGTGCCCATCGCCAGCCCCAGGTCGGCCTTGGCCAGGGCGGCGGCGTCGTTGACCCCGTCACCGACCACGGCCACCACCCGGCCCTCGGCCTGGAGGCGCGCCACCACGTCGACCTTCTCCTCGGGCAGCACTTCGGCGATGACCTCGTCGATGCCGACCTCGACCGCGACCGCGCGGGCGGCGGCGGAGTTGTCGCCGGTCAGCAGCACCGGCGTCAGGCCCAGCTCCCGTAGCCGCCGGACGGCTTCGGCGGAGGTGGGCTTGACCGTGTCCGCGACCGCCAGCACGGCCTTGGCCTCGCCGTCCCAGGCGACCAGCACGGCGGTGTGCCCGAGTTCCTCGGCGGCGCGCTTGGCCCCGGCCAGGTCACTGTCGAGGTGCACGGACCACTCGGCCAGCAGCCGCTCGCGGCCGACGACGACCGCGTGCCCGTCGACCACGCCCTGAACGCCCACGCCCTCGTGGTTGCGGAAGTCCTCGACGCCGGGCAGCTCCCCGACCCGGCCGGCCGCGCCGGCGGCGATGGCCTTGGCGATGGGGTGTTCGGAGGCGTGCTCCAAGGCACCCGCCAGGCGCAGCACCTCGTCCTCGTCGATCCCGGCCGCGGGGTGGACGGCGACCAGGCTCATCCGGCCGGTGGTGACGGTGCCGGTCTTGTCCAGCACCACGGTGTCGACCCGCCGGGTGGACTCCAGCACCTCGGGCCCCTTGATGAGGATGCCCAACTGGGCACCCCGACCGGTGCCGACCAGCAGCGCGGTCGGCGTGGCCAGGCCCAGGGCGCACGGGCAGGCGATGATCAACACCGCCACGGCCGCGGTGAAGGCCGCCGACACCCCTCCGCCCGCGCCGAGCCAGAACGCCAGGGTGCCCACGGCCAGGGCGATGACGACCGGCACGAACACACCGGAGACGCGGTCGGCCAGGCGCTGGGCCTCGGCCTTGCCGTTCTGGGCGTCCTCGACCAGCCGGGCCATCTGCGCCAACCGCGTGTCCGACCCGACCCGGGTGGCCCGCACGACCAGCCGCCCGCCGGCGTTGACCGTCGCGCCCACCACGGCGTCGCCGGGGCCGACCTCGACCGGCACCGACTCGCCGGTCACCATGCTCGCGTCGACCGCCGAACCGCCCTCGTCCACGACACCGTCCGTGGCGATCTTCTCACCGGGCCGGACGACGAACCGGTCCCCCACCGCCAGCTCCGCGACCGGGACACGGGTCTCACGGCCGTCGCGCAGCACCACCACGTCCTTGGCACCCAGCTCCAGCAGCGCCCGCAGCGCGGCCCCGGCCCGCCGCTTGGAGCGGGCCTCGAAGTAGCGGCCCGCCAGGATGAACACCGTCACCCCGGCCGCGACCTCCAGGTAGATCGCCCCCGCGCCGTCCGTCCGCGTGACGGTCAGCTCGAACGGGTGGGTCATGCCGGGCCGCCCGGCGGTGCCGAACAGCAGCGCGTAGAGCGACCAGCCGAACGCCGCGATCGTGCCCATCGAGATCAGCGTGTCCATCGTCGCCGCGCCGTGCCGCAGGTTGGCCCACGCCGCCCGGTGGAACGGCCACGCGCCCCACACCAGCACCGGCGCGGCCAGCGCCAGCGAGATCCACTGCCAGTACGTGAACTGCCACGCCGGGACCATCGCCAGCACCACCACCGGCACCGCCAGCACCGCGGACACCACCACCCGCTGCCGCAGGGACCGGATCGGGTCCTCCACCACCTCGGCCTCGGGTTCGGCGGCGGGCAGGGCGGCCCCGTAGCCGGCGGCCTCGACCTGGGCGACCAGGGTCAGCGGGTCCACCCCCTCGGGGAAGGTGACCCGGGCCTTCTCGGTCGCGTAGTTGACGCTCGCGGTCACGCCGTCGAGCTTGTTGAGCTTGCGCTCGATCCGGTTCGCGCACGAGGCGCAGGTCATGCCCGTGATGGACAGTTCGAGCCGGGTGTCAGCCATGGCCGTGCTCCTCCTCTTCCCCGTGCCCGGCGGGCGCCGTCGAGGTCCGCGCGGGCCCTTCCGGGGTTCCCCGGGTGGTCAGGGTGAACTCCGCCGTGCGCACGACCCCGCCGTGCCGGAAGTCCAGGAACAGGCGGTACCCGCCGGCGGAGGGCACCTCGGCGACGAACGCGATGCCGGGCCCCGCCGCCGTCCTGCCGTCCCCCGGCGCGCCCTCGGGGTGGACGTGCAGGTAGGCGAGGTCGCCCCGGCGCAGCGCCACGAGGTGGCCGTAGGCGCCCAGGTGGGGCTCCAGGTCGGTGACCGGCTCGCCGGCCCGGCTCACGGTCAGCGTCACCGGGGACGCCTCGCCGGGTTCCAGCTCGCCGTCCAGGCGCACCTCGTACCCGTCGACCACGGCCACCCGCGACGGCGCGTGCTCCCGGGGCTCGAACCACCCGGCGGCGGTCACGTCCACGCCCAGGGTCGTCGCCTCCCCGCCGGTGGGCCTGAAGTCGGCGAACACCCGGTAGGACCCCGCGCCCGACACCTCCAGCGACGCCGTCCACGTGCCGTCCGGGGCCATCCCGGGGTGCACGTGCCGGAAGCCGGAGGTGTCCCGGCGCACCACGACCAGGTGCATCCGCTCGTCGTGCTCGACGTCGAACGCGGTCACCGCCGCGCCGTCGGGCCCGGTGACCCGGAACGAGAAGGTGTCGGTGGCCCCGGCGGTCAGCGTCGTGTCGACGGGCGCGAGGGTGTAACCGCCCCGGGACGACGCCAGCCCGGCCGGCAGGCCCCGCCCGGCCCCCGCGACGGCGCCGCGGTCGTCCCCGTGCCCGGCGTCCCCGCCGCCGGACCCGTCGTGGCCCGCGGCCCCGACGGGCAGGGGACCGACAGCGCTCCCGACCGCCCAGGCGCCACCGGCGGCCAGGGCGAGCACCGCACCGTAGGCGGAGAGCCTCGCTGCTGCTTTCATGTCGACGTCCTTCATGGTGGTGGGGGGCGGGGAGGCTGGTGCGCCCCCTCGCCCGACACCGCCCAACATACCCCTATGGGGTATCAATCCCCAACGAGACCCCGGCCACCCCCGCCCCCGCGATATCGTGGACGCCGTAGACCTGCGGAGAGGACTCGTCATGCCCGGCTACGCAGACCGCCGCGACGACCACCTGAAGCGGTTGCGCCGCATCGAGGGCCAGGTCCGGGGCCTCCAGCGGATGATCGGGGACGACGAGTACTGCATCGACGTGCTCACCCAGATCGCCGCCGCCACCAAGGCGTTGCAGGCGGTGTCGATCAGCCTGCTCGACGAGCACCTGCGGCACTGCGTGGCCCAGGCCGCCGAGGAGGGCGGCGAGGTGGCCGAGGCGAAGATCGCCGAGGCGAGCGCGGCCATCGGGCGACTCGTGCGGTCCTGATCCCTCCCGCACGCGCTCGACGGGAGCGTCCGACGCGGCCCGGCCGAACGGCGTGCCACCCCCCGGTTCTTCCAGCGCTGAAGCGCTCGACCGTACAGGTGACCGGTGTGGGCGGACGGGTGAAGGGGCTTATGAGTTCCGCCGAGGCGGCGCACCGTGACAGCGAAGCCCTGAACCGTTTCCGCCACGGAGGCCGACTATGACCACGGAAACCACACCCACGCCGCAACCGCACGCGGGTGGCTGCAACTGCTGCGGCGGCTGCACCGGACCCGGCTGCGGGTGTTGCTCCAGCTGCTAGACCGGACCCGGCGGGCGGCCGCGCTCCGGCTCGGCCGCGCACCGGGGCGGGACTACTGGAAGATCGCGACCGGCAGGATGTCGAGTTCGCCCGCCTCGCCCCGCCACGGCTGGGCCTTGCCCAGGCAGCGCGCGTAGAACACGCCCTCCGGGATCTCGTCGTCCAGGTGGATGTCCTCGCCCGAGCACTCCATCCGGACGTGGGCCCCGGAGTCGTCCCTCCCGATGGCCGCCAGGAACACGATCTTGTCGTTGGGCCCCTTGGCGAGCCGGAACTTCCCCTTCACCGACACGTACACGTCCCGGGGGCCGTCACCCAGCTCCGACAGCCTCGTCCGCCGCCACACCACGTTGGTCTGGACGCGCAGGTTCGCCAGGTCGACGTGCACGATGCCGCGCGCGCTGTCCAGCGCCTTCATCACGACGCCGAGCACCTCCACCGGCTCCGCGTGCTTCACGTAGGTGTTGACGATCTGGTGCTCCACCGACCCGCCACCGACCAGGTCGACGAGCCTGACCCCGATCTGGAGCTTGCCGTCCCTGGTGACGGTGACGCGTTCCTGCACCTCCCGGACGAGCGCGTCGCCGTAGCCGCCGCCCTGGTAGAGGCTCATGACCCGCCCCTTGTTCAGCAGCAGCGGCAGGCCGGGCACGGGCACGGGACCCCGGCCGCGCCGCAGGTTCACCACCACCACGCCGAGCGCCACCAGCACGGCCAGGACGGTCACACCCCACACGATGTTCCAGAACGCTCCGCTACCGGCACCCACGGATCTCCCTCACCGCCTCCAGCAACGACTTCGTCGTCGCGTCCACGACACGGCCACCGCTGGCCCGCGCCACCCGGTCCAGCTCCGCGAGGTCCGCCTCGCCGAAGCGGATCGGGTACGTGGGCGCCCCGGCCCGGCCGACGCGCAGGAACTCGTCCACCGCCATGCCCGCGTTGTTCTCCCCGTCGGTCATCAGCACGATCGACGCCTCCCCCCGAACGAGCCCGTGGGCGTGGTCGAGGGCGGACCAGATCGCCGTGTGGTCCCGGAAGTCCCCGGACCCCACGACGGCCAGCAGGCCGTCCAGGTCCTCCCGCGTGGAGATCGTCACCGAGAACTCCTCCAGCACCTCGCCGGCGAACCGCACCACCGTGACCGTCTCGCCGAGGTGGAAGCGCTCGAACCCGTTCAGGGCGGCGAACGCCTCCCGCAGCCGCGCGGCCCTCTCCCCCGCCATGGAGGTCGAGTAGTCGAGCACGAAGACGACCTGGCGGCCGGTGCCCGCCCGGTCGTAGAACGCCAGCAGCCGGTCGATCACCTCCTGGCTGTCCGGGAAGTACAGCGCGTTCCCCAGGGGCTCCCGCAACAGCTCGACCCGCCGCACGGACGGGTCCACCGGCCGCCGCCACGTCCGCTGCATGATCAGCTCCTGGGCGGCCGGCGAGCGCAGCCAGTCCACCACCCGGTCGTAGACGGCGCGCTTCTCGGGCCGCAGCAGCGTGAGGGGGTAGTCGGAGAGCACGATCCCGTCGTGCGGGTACACGACCCGCAGGGGTTGCGCGAGCCTGCCCGAGGCGTTGAGCGACAGCACCTCCGACTCGTGCGCCACGATCGCGTCCACATCGGACTGGCGGTTCACGAACTCGTCGACGAGGTCGCGGGAGTCGAACGCCCGGCCTGCGAGGAACCCCTGGACGCGGTCGCACCCGACGTCCTCCGGGCGCAGCGCGGTGCCGGTGCCGGCGGCGGCGGTCGCGACCCCGATCAGCGCGGCCAGCCCCTCGCCCGACAGCCGGGGGTCGGCCATGCCGAACCTCAGCTCGCCCAGCGCCGCGCGGTCCGCGATGTCCGCCCACGTCGGCCGCTCCCCCAGCGGCACGTCCGGCTTCACGCCGAGCACCACCGGGGACAGCATGACGCTCGTCGACAGCGGCTCCTCACCCCCGCCCAGCCGCAGGAACCGGTTGGTGGACAACCAGGCCAGGTCGAAGCCGTCGAGCTCGGCGGCCGCCTCGACCGTGCCCCGGTGCTCCACCACCAGCTCCACCCCGGTGTCCCGTCGCAGCTCCGCCAGCACCGGGCCGAGATCGGCGAGCTCGGAGGTGGCCAGCACGCTCAGGCGGGCCGGCTCGGGCGTGCACGCCGCGCAGGCGGTCACCAGCAGGAGCGCGGCCGTGAACGCGGCCCTCACGCGCAATTGCCGACCTCCTTGCGCATCAGCTCGAAGAGCGGCACATCCGGCAGGTAGGCCCGGGTGTCGCTCAACCGGGGGACGGGCAGCCCCCGGCCGGAGACGAAGGCGCCGAAGTCCTCCTCCGGCTTGCCACCCGCGCCGAGCAGGCGGAACCCCAGCTCAACCGCCCGCTTGCGCAGATCCGCGTCCTGCATCAGCAGTTCGCCGATCCGGTCGCCCAGGGCGCCGAACGAGATCAGCTCGGGCACGCTCTGGTGCGCGGTCCTCGGGTAGAGCAGCACGCGGTCCCGGTCGGGCTGGGCGGAGGCGGCCTGGTAGGCGATGAACTGGTGCTCGTAGATGACCGCGATGGGCGCGAACGTGCGGCCCTCGGGCGAGAAGTACTTCGGCGCCATGTCCTCCAGGTGCTGGCCCTCGACGTTGAAGTAGGACTTGATCCGCTGGGCCAGGGCGATCGTGTCGGCCTCGCTCTTCGGCGTGTCGCGCTGGGCCGCGAACGCCACGAACCCGACGTACACGGCGCCCGAGTAGGTGCGGCACGGGTCCGGTGTCTGCACGATGATCCGGTTCTGGGTGTCGACGCCGAAGTCCGTCCACAGCTTCTTGTCGTCGATCAACCCCATCAGGGTCTCGATCGAGAGGTCGTAGTACAGCTCGCCCCCGTCCTGCTGGGGCACCACGGCCCCCGCCCGCACCAGCGCCTCCGCGTAGTCGCGGTAGGTGGAGAGCACGACCGGGCTGAAGAACGGCCGGTAGGGAACGGTGTGCTTGCCCGCCCGCCGCTCCTTGACCCGCTCGTTCGCCGTCTGACCGGAGGGGAACACGAAGTCGTAGGAGTCCAGGTCCTCCTTCTCCGCCAGGTCGAAGGACCCGACCGGCGTCACGTGCACCCGCAGCCCGTGGGTCAGCAGGATGCGCTTGACCTCGGGGTCCTGGAAGAACTCGCGCTTGGACGCGAGCATCGCCCGCACCTCGGTGACGTTGCGGAACGGGCCCGCCCACGTGCCCGACGCCACCAGAGCCAGGACGCCGACCAGCGCCACCAGAGCCGGTGGGACGACCCACCACCAGCCGAACCTCCGCAGCGGTCGGAAAACAGGCTCGTCCACGAGCCCCCCCTCGAACATCAACGCCCCCGGGCACACATTGAACGACGCCGGGCCGCCGCACGCACTCCGCCGATCAGACGACCTTGCCCGAGCGGATACCGCCGCGGGTGCGGAACGGCGGTCGGTTCACCCGAACAGCACCGTTCCATCAGCCGCGGATTCATTCACCCCGTTCCGGGTGGACCGGGGTTCGCAATTGTCGACCGCCCGAACGGCGGCGCATTCCGGGCGCGGGAATTCGGCGGCGAACTTCGTCGTCGCACCCGGGCGCGGGCTCGTGGCACCCGCGCGGCGAACGCGGTAGCGGTTACGACACCGCCGGGAGCCGTGTCCGCTGGTGTTCCCGTCGCGGGGGGGACCGGCACCGGTCTCGTCCCGGTGCCGGTCCCCCCGCTCGGGGTCAGCGGCTCGCGCAGGTGAGGACCGGCGTGGACGACGAGCTGCCGTTGGCGATGTAGCCGAACGTGGTCGAGGCGCTCGCGCCCAGGCGGCCGTTCCAGTCGGCGTTGCGGACCGACGCCGCGGCCCCGCTGCCGGTCGACACGCCGCCCCAGACCTGGTTGACCGCCTGCCCGGAGGCCAGGGACCAGGTGACCACCCAGCCGGTGATCGGGGACGCGCCGGCCCTCACGGTGACCTCGGCCTGGAACCCGCCCTGCCAGGAGTTGACCGCGCGGTGGGTGGCCGTGCACGCGCCGGGAGGCGGCGTGGTGGTGGTCGTGGTGGTCGACGTCGTGGTCGTGGTGGTGGACGTCGTGGTGGGGCCGTCGGTGATGCTGTCCGGGACCGCCCGCAGGGCGTTGTACCAGGTGGTGGCCATCTTGCTGTAGCCGCCGGCGTTGGGGTGCACGCCGTCGGCCAGGTCGGCGGTGGTCAGCGCCCGGTACATGTCGACCAGGTGCACCTTCTTGCCCGCGTCGGCGTTGCGCCGCACGAGGTCGGGGATGGTGGCGTTGAACGTGCGCACGGTCTGGTCGCCGGAGGACAGCGGGACGATCGTGGCCACGAACAGGTGCGCGTCGGGGGCCTGGGCGGTGATCTTGTCGACCAGCGCGGACAGGCGCCGGGGCGCGCCGCCGGGGTCGCCGCCGTACATGTCGTTGGTGCCGATGTGCAGCAGGATCGTGCGCGGGGTGTAGGTGCGCAGCCAGTTGGTGATGTTGGTGTCGATCTGGGCGATGGTCCACCCGGAGTGGCCCTCGTGGTCGCGGTCGCCCAGGCTGCTCGGCCCGTTCGCGGCCGAGCCGACGAAGTCGACGGCGTAACCGCCGGCGGTGAACTTCTGCCACAGGTCGACGCGGTAGCCGCCGGGCACGTTGAAGCCGTCGGTGATCGAGTCGCCCAGCGGCATCACCCGCACCGCCGCCGCGGGCGCGGTGCCGGAGGGGGCCTGCGCCGCGTTGATCGCGGGCGCCGCGACGAGCGCCGCCGCCGCCGTGCGCGCGGCGACGGCGGCGGACAACCGGGGTTTTCCGGCCATGGTCGTTCCTTCCCTGCTGTCGGTGCGGTCCGGCACGGCGGCGGCGCCGAATCCGTCCCCTGTGGACGGTCAAAGCCGGGGGCCGCGCCCGGACGAGCCGCGCGACCCCCGGAACCGTCCCGAGCGTACGGAAAGTTTCGGAAAAATCAACGGTTGTTTCGAGACGCCCCGCGCCCCGCCGCCCCGTGCGCCGCACGGCCACCGCCCGAACAGGGGTCAGCCGGCCGACCGCGCCCCGGTCGGGACCACCACGACCGGGCAGGTGGCGTGCGTCAGGCAGTGCGTGATCACCGAGCCCATGACCGTGACCCCGCCCCGCCGGTACCCGTGGCGCCCGAGCACCAGGCCGTCGGCCGTCTCCGCCAGCTTCACCAGGGCGGGCCCCGGTTCCCCGTCGAGCACCGCCTGTTCCACGCGCACGTCGCCGTACGCGGTCAACCGGGCCAGGGCGTCGCGCAGGGTGCGCAGCCGGGCACTGTGGAAGACGTCCTGGCCGCCGTGGGGCGTGTGCATCCCGCACACCGACACCACCACCACGGTGCCGCCGTCGCGGGTGTGGCGCACGGCCCACTCCAGGGCCGCCGCACCGGCGGGTGAGTTGTCCAAACCGACGACGATCTGCTTGGCGTCCACCAAGGGCCTCCTCGGCTGCGGTGTCGGCGAACGGGGCCACGTCGCGGATCAACGTGAGTGCGCCCGGTTCGAACGTCGCCGAACACGTAGGGGAATGGTCGGGCAATTGCCCATTCCCGTCGAGAGACCATTAGTGGTCTTTACGCCGTTCTTACGCCACGCCGATCACGGAAATAAGAAAGGAGCGACCAGAGCTTTAACGCGGCTTGACCCCCGGTCGAAAAAGCGACGAACCGTCACCGGTCGCCTGACCGGTGCGGGGCCCGCCGAGCGCGGTGGGGCGGCGGAAGAGGCGGGCAGGGGCGAGCCGTGGCGGACGGGCGAGCCGGCCCTCGTGGCGGGTCACCGGGGCTCCCCGCCCTCGCGCTGCCGACCGGGCGCAGGCACGCCGACCTCCCCGGCCTGCTCCGCGTGTCGACGCCAGCCGCTCGGGCGTGCGTGGCCGAAGGGGTGCCGCCGACCGCGTACCGGGGGGCTACTTGACCGGGCCCCGGAACTCCGCCGCCCCGCCGGCCGACCTCTGGGGAAACGGGAAAATCCGGAGGTCATCGTGGAACGTCGTGCTTTCCTGCGTGCTTCGGCGTTGTCGGTCGGCACGGCCGGCGGGCTCGGGGGGCTCGCGGCCGGGGCGCCTGCCGCGTCGGCGGCGAACCCGCTACGCGTGCAGGTGTTGATGTTCGACGGGGTCGAGGAGCAGGACTTCGCGGCCCCGGTGGAGGTGCTCGGGCTGGCCGGGCGGATGAGCGGCGGGGCCCTGACCACGACCCAGGTCACCACCGGCGGGCCGGGGGTGGTCACGTGCGTCCACGGCACGCGGGTCGAGGTGGCCCGGGGCTGGTCGCCGCGCGAGGCGGACGTGCTGGTGGTGCCCGGCGGCGGGTACAACGACAAGACCGGTCCGGGGGTCAACCGGCTGATCGGCGACCCCGGGTTCCTGCGCCGGCTGGCCGCCGCGGACGTGCTGCACGCCGGCATCTGCACCGGGGTCATGGCGCTGTCGGCCGCGGGGCTCACCAGGGGCCGCAACGCCACCACCCACTCGGGCGCGAAGGCCGACCTGGCGGCGCGGGGCGCGACCGTGGTGAACGCCCGCGTGGTCGACGACGGGGACCTGGTCACCGGCGGCGGCATCACCTCCGGGCTGGACGTGGCGCTGTGGCTGGTGGAGCGGTTCCTCGGGGCGCGGACGGCCCAGCGGGTGGAGACGGTGCTGGAGTACGAGCGGCGCGGCACTGTGTGGCGGGCCTGAAAGCCGCGTCGACAGCGGGAAATCGGCGCGGATCCGCGGCGGGCGGGAACCGGCGGCGGTCCGCCGCCGACCTGTGGGACTGGAACGGTGCAGCCACGGCCGGCACCCCGCCGCCGCTCCGCGACGTGCCCGCACCCCGCGTCGACACCCGAGGAGACCCACCGATGACCCTGACGCGCGCCACCCCGCCGGCCGCCGGCGACGCGCCGCACGCCGCCCACCCGCGCCCCACCGGGAGGTGACGACCGTGCGCGACCACAACGCCGTGGCGCCGCCGGTCCACGACCACGTCACCGACGCGGTCAAGGCGCCCTCGCTGATCCGGCTCACGCCGAACACCGTGCTGGTCCGCTTCGAGACCCTGAAGGTCTACGCCGCGCTCGGCGCGGTCCGACACCTCCTGGACACCGGCGTGGTCCGCCCCGGGCAGACCCTGGTCGACAGCTCCAGCGGCATCTACGCCCTCGCCCTGGCCATGGCCTGCCACCGCCACGGCCTGCGCTGCCACGTCGTCGCCTCCACCACGGTCGACGAGACCCTGCGCGCCCAGCTGGAGATCCTCGGCGTCACCGTCGACCAGATGCCGCCCTCCGACGACCTGCGCCTGGACCAGAACCGGCGGGTCGCCCGCGTCCGGGAACTCCTCGCCCGCCACCCCGACCTGCACTGGATGCGCCAGTACCACGACCCCGTCCACCACCTGGGCTACGCCGAACTGGCCGACCTGCTGCGCCGAGCCCTGCCCGACCAGCCGCTGACCGTCGTGGGCAGCGTCGGCACCGGGGCCTCCACCGGCGGGCTCACCCGGGCACTGCGCGAGCACGACCCCCTGACCCGGCTGGTGGGCGTGCAGCCCTTCGGCAGCGTCACCTTCGGCAGCGAACGGTTCACCGACCCCGACGCCATCATCGCCGGCATCGGCAGCGCCATCCCCTTCGACAACGTCCACCACCACCTCTACGACCGCGTCCACTGGCTGGACTTCCAGCACGCCATGGCCGCCACCATCGACCTGATGCGCGAACACGCCGTGTTCGCCGGCCTCTCCACCGGCGCGGCCCACCTGGTGGCGAGGTGGGAGGCGGCCCGCGAACCCGACCGCACGCACGTGGTCATCGGCGCGGACACCGGCCACCGCTACACCCGCCGCGTCTTCGCCCGCCACCGCGAGGCCCTCGACCCGGCGCTGCTGGCCCCCGTGGAGATCGCCTCGCTGGACCGGCTGGCCCCGCCGTGGGCCGCGATCGACTGGGCCCGCCGGTCGTACGGACCGGCCGTGCCCGCCCGGGAACGCCCCCGGGACACCACCCGGGAACACTCACCGGAACACCCCCGGGAACCGTCCCGGGACCTCAGGAAGGACCCTGTGCCGTGACCGTCGTGCTGCTCGAAGCCCTCACCTTCGGCCTCGGCCGCACCGCCGACGCCGCGGCCACCGCCGGGCACGACCTGGTGCTGCTCACCGGCGACCGGTCGATCTACCGCCACGAACTGTCCCGGCACGGCAGGCGGCTGCGGGTCGTGGACATCGACACCACCGACATCGCCACGTGCGAGCGCGTGCTGCGCGACCTCCCCGACCTGGCCGGGCTGATCAGCTCCACCGACACCTGGGCGCTGCCCGGCGCGGACCTGGCCCACCGCCTCGGCCTGCCGGGTCCCTCCCCCGAGGCGGTGCGCACCCTGCGGGACAAGGGCGCGGTCCGCGCCCGGCTGCACGAGCACGGCCTGAGCCGCGGCGGCCCGCTGGACCCGGCGACCGCCGACGTGTTCCCGCTGGTGGTGAAGGACTCCGCGGGCACGTCGTCCCGCGCCGTGTGGCTGTGCCGCACCCCCGCCGAGCGCGACGCCGCCCTGCGCGAGGCCGCCGACACCCCGCTCAAGGGCCGCCTGACCGCCGAACCGTACTTCGAAGGCCCCCTCTACAGCGCCGAGACCATCACCTGGCGGGGCCGCACCAGGCTGCTGGGCGTGCTCAGCAGGCAGCTGTCCCCCGAGCCCGTGAGGCGCGAGGAGGCCGCCGCGTTCCCGGTCGCCTTCCCGGAGGCCGACCTGGACGGGCTGGCGCGGTGGATCGGCCGCGTCCTCGCGGTCGCGGGCCACGAGCGGGGGTTCGCGCACACCGAGTTCGTGCTGACCGCTGACGGGCCCGAGGTGGTCGAGGTCAACGCCCGCATCGGCGGCGCCCTCGTCGGCGAGGCGCTGTGCAGGGCGCTGGGCGTCAACGCCTACGACGCAATGGTCCAGGTCGCCCTCGACGAGGAACCGGACCTGCTGACCGGGCCCGCGCCGACCGGGCCCGCGACCGGGTTCGTGCTGCTCTACCCGCGCGAGGCCGGGGTGCTGGAGGGCTGGTCCGGGCTGGAGCGCCTGCCCGACCTGCCCGGCGGCCCGGAGTGGTACCCGACCGCGAGCCCCGGCGACGTGCTCGAACATTTGGCCGACCAGCGGTCGTGCACCGGCATCGTGCTCGCCGAAGGCCCCACCGCCGAACTGGCCCTGCACCGCGCCCTGGCGGCGACGGGCGGCATCACCCCGCTGGTGCGGGCGCGGCAGCACGCCGCGGCGCCGTGACCGCGGGGTCAGGCGGCCCGCCGGTGGGCGGTGGGCCGCAGGTGCCGGGGCCCACCCCGCCGCCGGCCCTGCGGCGGGCCGTCGCCGTGGCCCGGTCCGTGGTGCGGCTCGTCGGCGCGGGCGGTCCTGGTCAGCGCCTGGGCCCGGGTCCGCCGGCGCGTGCAGGCCGCGCACTGCCCGAGGTGCGCGTCCACCTCGGCGGCGGGCCCGGGTTCGGCCTCGCCGTCCAGGCGGGCCGAGAGCGCTTCACGGCAGGTTTCGCAGTCCACGTCCCACTGGTCGCTCCGTTCGGCTCAAGAGTTCCCGGGCGCGGTGTGGTTACGATCCGGAATCGTGACAGAACCCGACGACGAGGTGACGCGCTGGGCGCTCCGGGCCCGCTCCGGCGACCGCGAGGCCCTGGAGCGGTTCGTCCGCGCCACCCAGCGCGACGTGTGGCGGTTCATCGCCCACCTGGCCGACGTCGGGGTGGCCGACGACCTCGCCCAGGAGACCTACGCCCGTGCCCTGACCAGCCTGCGCCGCTTCGCCGGGCGGTCCTCGGCGCGCACGTGGCTGCTGGTCATCGCCCGCCGCGTGGTGGTCGACCAGATCCGCAGCGCGCGGGCGCGGCCGCGCCTGTCCCCCGGCGTGGACTGGGTGCGGGAGGCCGACCGCAAGGCCGCCCACTCCGGCTTCGAGGACGTCGTCGAGCTGAACCTGCTGCTCGACGGGCTGGACCCGGATCGCCGCGAGGCCCTGGTGCTCACCCAGGTGCTGGGCCTGTCCTACACCGAGGCGGCCGAGATCGCCGGGTGCCCGATCGGCACCATCCGCTCGCGCGTCGCCCGCGCCCGCGACGACCTGGTGCGGGCCACCAACGACGACGAGGCCACCGAGGTCGGCTGAGGGTTTTCCCGCACCGGGGCCCGGTGCGGGAGGATGGCGCCGTGGCCGACGACCCCACGACGCCCGACCCCACGACGCCCGACCCCACCACGGCCAACGCCGCGACGCCCGCCCCCACCACACCCGACCCCGCCACGATCGAACTCGGCCGGGACGAGCTGCGGGCGGTCACCGCCTACGCCGTGGCGTGCGCGCGGACCGCCCTGGCGGTCTTCGAGCGCGAGCACCCCGACGACCGACGCCCCCGGGCCGCGATCGAGGCGGGGCGGGCGTTCGCGGACGGGGTCGAGCGCACCAAGGCGCTGCGCGACCGCGCGTGGGCCGCGCACCGGGCGGCCCAGGAGACCCGGGACGCGGGACGGGCCGCGGCGAGCGAGGCCGCCCGCGCGGCCGGTCACGCGGCGGGCGCGGCGTTCCTCCACCCCCTGGCGAAAGCCACCCAGGTCAAGCACGTCCTCGGCTCGGCCGCCCACGCCGCGCGGGCGCTGGAGCTGGACGCCGGGGACGACCACGCCACCGGGGACGGGCACCTCGCGCGGTCGCGGGCCCTCGCGGACCCCGTCGTGGTGGACGTCCTGGGGCGCTACCCGGCCGCCCCCGCCGGCGGTGGGCGGGTCGGGGAACTGGTGCGCCGGTTGGACGCGTCGCTCCGGTGAGCGCCCGGGATCACCCCTCGTCGCGGGGTGTGGCCGGCCAGGGCGCGCCGCTGCCCACCATGCGGTCGTGGAACGGGTGGCCCTCGGTGATCTCGCCCTGCGCCACCGTCCGGCCGGTGAACGCCGAGGCGTAGGTGGCGGCCACGAGCTCCATCGTCAGGCGGGCGTCGGCGGAGGTGACCGGGGGTGTCGCGCCGGTGTCCAGCGCGTCCAGCACGGCGGCGAGCTGGGCGGTGTGCCCGCTCGGGGTGTCGACCGGCTCACCGGCCCACAGCGGGGCGAGGTCGTCGACGCCGGGGGCGGCGGTCACCGCCCAGTTCGCGTCGGAGTAGCCGTAGAGGTGCTCCAGGTCCACCGTGGCCCGCTCGAAGTCGAAGCGCAGCAGGCTGGTCTGCCGGGGTGACACCAGGGAGTTGACCACGGTGGCCAGCGCGCCCGACCCGAACCGCACGAGCGCCGCGGACACGTCCTCGGTGTCGGTGGGCCTGGCCTGGCGGGCGGCGATCGCGGTGACCTCGGTCCACCGGCCCAGGACCGACAGCATCAGGTCGAACTGGTGGATGCCGTGCCCCATCGTCGGCCCGCCGCCCTCCAGCTCCCACCTGCCCCGCCACGGCACCGCGAAGTAGTCGTCGTCGCGGAACCACAGCGTGGTCGCCGACGCCAGCAGCGGCCGGCCCAGCGCGCCCTCGGCGACCAGCCGCCGCAGCCGGACCGCCCCGGAGCCGAACCGGTGCTGGAACACCGTCACCACCGGCAGCCCCGCCTCGGCCTCGGCGGCGCGCAACCGGTCGAACTCCGCCAGCGACAGCACCGGCGGCTTCTCCACCACCGGCACCGCGCCGGCCGCCAGGCACTCCAGCGCCAGCGCCAGGTGCGACCCCGGCGGCGTGCACAGGTGCACCAGGTCGGGCCGGGCGCCGGCGAGCAGTTCGGCCAGGTCCGGGTAGACCGGCACGTCCCACTTCGCGCCGAAGGACGCCGCCCGCCCGGGGTCGACGTCGACGGCGCCGACGAGCCGGGCCCGGTCGGCCAGGTCGACGACCGCCTGGGCATGGGCGTGGGCGATCGCGCCCGTGCCGACGACGGCGCTGGTTCGGGTCACGGAAGGCGCTCCTCACGGGGTTGTCGGCGCGGGGGCGGTGGGCCCGCCGCGGGGTTCAGGCGAAGTCGGTGAGCGGCAGGGCGGCGCGCACGTCGTGGGGGCGCAGACGACCGCACATGCCGAACACCGGTCCCGGCGGGGGTTCGGGGGCCCGCAGGACGGTGGCGCGGTCGAGGTGCGGCGCCGCTCCCCCGGCCAGGTCGCCCAGCGCGGCCAGGGCCGCGTCGACCTGGCCGAGCGGACCCTCCCGCACGATCTCCTCCCAGTCCCCGGCCCGGTCGCGGACCAGCGCCGCGGCGGCGGCGTAGAACTCGCGCAGCGGACCCCGGTCACCGGCCCGGACCGCGTCCCGGATGGGGAGGAAGCCCTCCACCGCCAGGTCGCGGCGCCGGCGGGCGGCCGCGGCGCGCTCGGCCTCCGGGGCCCCGGTCGGCAGGGTCGCCGCGGCCCGGTAGCGGTCCGCGTCGGCGACGACCCCGGGCGGGAAGGTCAGCACCGCGTCCCCGGCCTCGGGCAGCCCGGCGTTGCCCATCAGGACCACCACGCGCAGGTCGTGGTGGTTGACGGCCCGGTGGAGGGTGCCCGGGGTGAACCAGACGACCGAACCGGGGCGCAGCGGGACCTCGCGGCAGCCCTCCGGGGTCACGGTGTGCAGCTCGCCCTCCCCGCCCACCACCACGTAGCACTCGGTCGAGACGAGGTGCAGGTGCGGGCTGCCGCCCACCACGCCGTCGGGGGCGGGGTCGTCGTAGACGTCCAGGAACGACAGCGAGGCGCCGCCCGGGAAGGTGCTCACGCCGCCCCGCCCGGACCGGGCGGGTCCTGCCCCAGCAGCTCCCGCACCGCGTCGGCCAGGTCGCCGGCGTCGTCGGCGTCGCCGTCGGCCACCCCCGCGCCGTACCGGAACCGCACCGCGTCGCCGTCCGCGAGGACCAGCTCCTCGCTGAAGAACGGCGCCGGGTTGAGGCAGGCGAACTCCGCGGAGCGGACGAACCAGCGCGGCGGGTGGTCCGGGTTGTCGGCGTGGTCGACCAGGAGGACCAGGGAGTCCGCGCCGTCGCCGTCGTGCCGGCCGGTGAAGGCCATCCACTCGGCGCGCCGGCCGCGCAGGTCCTCGGCGCGGCCCACGCCCTCGGCCGCCACGACGCTCCCGCCCGTGAACGAGCGCGGGCCGCGCCAGAACAGGCCCCCGTACCCGGCGTTCTCCCGGCCCTTCGTGGTCGGTGAGCCGAAGGCGAGGTCCCCGCCCGAGGTGTTGGTCATGGTGGTGTCGAAGGTCAGCGCCCACGCCCGCGCCGACAGCAGGGCGGCGCCGACGGTCCGGCGCTCGGTGAGCACGGTCCGCCCGGACCGGGTGACCCAGTCCAGGTCGTGGGTGAACCAGGCGGTCCCGCCCGAGGCGCCGACGTCGACCACCCGGCGGTGCCGCTGCGTGCCGTTGTTGTCCAGCTGCACGTAGGACCGCCCGCGGACGTAGGTCGGACCGCCCCAGAAGTTGTCCTCGCCGACGTTGGGCAGCGACCAGGCGATGCCCTTGTGCCACACGTGGTCGTGCGGGCGGAACAGGCTCACCAGCCGACCGGCCCGGGTGCGGACCGGGTGCAGGAACGGCTTGGGGGATTCCGCCTGGCGCGTGTCGGGCGCGTAGTCGTAGCGCGCCAGCTCGACGTCCCCGGCGCGGATGGTCAACGCGGAACCGATGTCGTGGCGCAGGGCGAGCGCGGTCACGGACCGACCTCCCCGGCAGCGGGCGCGGTCACGGGCCGACCTCCCCGGTCACGGTGGCGGTGAGGGCGTCCACCCGGTCCCCTTCCGTTCGGAAAGCGCTTTCCCCGGAGTATTCAACCGGCCTCGCCCGCCGTCAAGGCGCACCGCCTCCGTTCCGCACGATCCCCGCCCCACGACGCGCCGGGGGCCGTAGGATGACCTGTGGTTCCCGCAGCGCGGCAGGACGGGGGAACACGTGCTCACCGAAGTCGGCGCACCGGGTCTGCTCGCCCTCGCCCAGCCCCTCGAACGCATCTACCGCGCCTGCTTCGCCGAACCGCCGTGGAACGAGGACGAGGCCCGCTTCGCCGGGTTCGCCGACCGCCTCGCCCGGCACGTCGCCGAACCCGGCGTGCGCGGCTTCGTCGCCTGGCACCACGGGGAACCCACCGCCGTCGTGTACGGCTGGCCCGCCGCGCCCGAACTGCCGGACACGCCGTTCCACACCGGCGTCCACAACGCCCTCCACCCCGCCGAACGGCACCGCCTCCGCCCGCCCGCGATCGAGGTGGTGGAGCTGATGGTGGCCCCGGAGCACCGGGGGCGGGGCCTGGGCGGGCAACTGCTGGGGCGCCTCGTCGGCGGGTTCCCGCGCGCCTGGCTGTGCACCCACGCCGACGCCCCGGCCCGACGGCTCTACCGGGCCAGGGGGTGGGTGGAGCGCGGCGCCTTCACCGATCCCCTCGGCGCGCCGCTGGTCGTGTTCACCCTGGACCTCGCCGGCTGACCGGGCGCGGGGCGCCGGTCCTCACGCCGCGGCGGGTTTGCGGAAGAGGAAGAGGTAGGACCCGAGGTGGTCGTGGAAGAAGGTGCGCATCAGCGGCACCAGGGCGTCGAACCCGGCCACCTCCTCGGCCCCGAAGCGCTCCACGACCTCGTCGTGCCGGTCGGCGTAGAGCAGGCCCATCAGGTCGCCGGTGAACGCGCTGTTCTGCGTCATGTCCTCGACCCCGGCCAGTTCGAACCCGGCGTCGGCCGCCCAGCCGATGGTCTCCGCGGGCGTGGTCGGGGGCATGCAGCGCCACACCTGCCGGTAGGCGACCAACCCCTCCGGCGCGGGCGTCCCGCGCACGGTGAAGTCGCTCATCAGGAAGTGACCGCCGGGCCGCAGCACCCGGGCGGCCTCGCGGAACGCCCGCGGCCGGTCGGACAGGTGCGGGAACACCTCGATCGACAGGGCGGCGTCGAACGAGCCGTCCGGGAAGTCGAGGTCCATGGCGTTGCCGTAGCGGAACGAGACGCGGTCGGACACGCCCTCCGCCCTGGCCGCCGCCTCGGCGCGGGCCAGGTGCTCGCGGCTGACGTTGATGCCGGTGACGCGGCCCCCGGTGCGCTGGGCCACCCGCACCGCGGGCACCCCGGTGCCGCAGCCGATGTCCAGCAGGTGTTCGCCGGCCCTGAGCCCGAGGGTCTTGATGTGGTGCTCGGTCTGCCGCTCCTGGGCCAGGTTGGCCAGGTCGCCCAGGCCGGAGGCCGGTGCGCGCTCACCGGGCTCGGACCACATGCCGACGTGCAGGCCGATGTCACCGGTGATGAGCCCGTACAGGTCGGTGAACCGGTCGTAGTTGGCCCCGATCTCCTCGGGGGTGGGCGCGGTCGTGCCGTCGTCGGTCTCCGTCATCGATCGGGTCTCCCTCGACGCAGTGAGCCGTGAGTTGCACCACCGTACCGACTGTTCCGGTCGCCGTGCCCGGAACTCACCCCGATGCCCGAACGGGGCCGCCCGCGCGGGCGGCCGTTCCCACGACCGCGCGGCGGGCGCCCCCGGTCACCGGAACCCGCGACTCACTGGAACCCGCGACTCACTGGAACCCGCGACCGAGGACGGGCACCAAGGCCAGGGGCCGCACGTCGGTGGCGAACGTCGCCGCGCCGGCCGGTCGTCCGGCCCCCGGCATCGGTCCGGGCCGGGGCTCGGGCCGGTCGAAGGCGCCCTCGGCGAAGAGGTCCTCGACGAACGCGTCCACCTTCTCCTCCGTGACCGACGGCATGGCGAACACGTGCGCGTAGTGGCGCGGCCCGCCGGACTTCACCGGCATCGGCTGGCAGGACAGGGACCACTTCTCCACCAGGTGGTCGTTGGGCCGGAGGAAGCGCACGGTCAGCGCCATCGGGCTGCGGTCGACGTGCAGGCCGCCCTCGGGGAGCCGGTCCTCCCGGTCGAGGCGGTCCTCCAGCTCGCGCAGCGAGCTCTCCAGGTACCGGGTCACCCGCAGTGCCCGCACGGCCAGGGCCGCGTGCTCGCGGATGGACCTGGACGCCAGGTGGTTCCACAGCACCAGGGGCGACAGGCCGTTGCGCGACCCGGCGAACGTGGTGTCGGGGGAACCGGTGTAGGCCGGCGTGGCGGGCGGCTCGACCCGGAACTTGTTCTTGGTCATGAACACCCCGCACGGCCAGGGCGCGCCGGGCCACTTGTGCCCGCTCATCACCAGGGAGCTGACCACGTCGACGCCGTGGACCTCCAGGCCGAAGTCGAACTCGGGGATCTTGCCCTTGATCTCCCGGCGCAGCTGGACGGCCAGCTCGCTGCCGCGCTCCTCGGCCGCCGCGATCCGCAGGAACGGCATGAACCCCGCGCCCAGCGCGCCGTCGACGTGCACCCAGAAGCCCCGGCGGCGGTCGATCCTGCCGGGCTCGAACTCGATCTCGCGCTCCAGCAGGCCGTGCTCCGCGAAGATCGGGACGAGCCGGGCGGCGACCTTCTCCACGTTGTCGTAGGCGCCCTTGAAGGTGGTGCCGAAGTTGAGCAGCAGCAGGATCGGGTGCCCGCGCTCGGCGAAGAACCGGACGAGCCCCTCCAGCGCCTCCACGTCGATCTCGCCGCTGCCCTCCGCCCCGCCCCTGGACGGCACCTCCATCGGCCACTCGTCGGCGATGGGGCACTGCCCGGGGTACTCCCGCCTGCCGATCGCCGCGAAGGTGTCGATCGCCAGCGTCCGGACCGCCCTGATCACCGAGTAGTGGGTGTCCTCGGAGTAGAACGCCACGGGCCGGTAGGCGTTGTCCGGGGCCTCAGGGCGGGGGTCACCGCCGGCGGCCGGCGTCGGCGGCGCGGCCTGCACGTACATCATCTGCGCCACCGGCTGCCCGTCGTCGCCGCCGGGTTCGGTGATCAGCTTCTTGCCCGACAGGTAGTCGCGGGCGGAGGCGAGCGCGTAGAGGTTGCCCTCGGTGGAGCCCATGGTCAGCACGTAACCCCAGTAGCTGTCGGGGTTCTCGGCGTCGTAGGGCCACGCCGCCCGCCAGAGCGACGCGTAGTGGTCGAGGACCGCGCGCTCCACGATCTTGGTGTTGACCTTGTAGTTGCCCTGCTGGAACGGGTCGCCGACGTTGTTGAGGTGGAACTCCAGGAACCGGCCCAGGTCCTGCTGGCAGCGGGCCATGTCCTGGTTGCCCTGGAACCCCACCATGGTCCCGTGCTTGCCGACCAGGTAGGTCTCCAACCGGTTGAGGGCCCGCTTCCGCTGCTGGTCGGTCAGCCCCTCGGCCGGGATCTCGAACTCCCCGATCTCCAGCTCCGGGTCGCTCGGGTAGACCTCCCTCGGGTCCCGGTCCGGGCCGGCGATGACCGGCGCGTGCCCGTCCGCCAGTCCCGCCGAGGCCAGCAGCTCCGACCACGTCGTGTCGTCCGGCCCGTAGGGGAAATCGGGGTGCTGCCGCCCGGTGGGGTGCCCGCTCATGACGTCCTCCCTCGACCCGCCGGACCGCCCGCGCCGGTCCGCCGCACTGTGCGTCGGAGCGTGCCACCGGCCGACCTCGGACCCGGGGGCCGGACCGGCGGGTTCGCCGGGTCGTGGCGGATGTTCACCCCATTGGGCGGGTTTCACGATCGGAGGACAGGCAGGAACGGCGGTTGCCCGGCCCGGTGCGCGGGGGTCCGGGTTCAGGCGGGTCCGGGTTCAGGCGGACCCAGGTTCAGGCGGGTCCGGTTCAGGCGGGTCCGGGCACGTCCGGCGGCGGCTCGGTGGCGCCGGACGCGGTCCGCGCGGCGGCGACGGCCCCGTCCAGGTCCGGGTGGGGGGCGAGCACCGCGTCCAGGTTGGTGGCCTGGAGCGGGCGCAGCACGGCCCGGTGACCGGCGACCAGGACGAGGCGCACACCGCCGCGGTCGGCCCGGCGCGCGGCCTCGATCAGCAGCTCCAAACCGCTGGAGGCCAGGAACGTCACCCCGGACAGGTCCACCACCACCCCGCCGGAGGCGCCGTCCAGCCACGGCAGCAGCGCGTGGCGCACCACGTCGCACGTACCCATGTCGATCTCGCCGCCGACCCGCAGCACCGGCACGCCCCCGACCGCACCGGCGTCCACCGAGACCACCGCACCGGCGTCCACCGAGACCACCGCAGACGCGCTGTCCTCGCTCATCCGCGCACCCCTCGTCCTCCCCGGCCGGCGGTGGGGGGGTCGACCCGGCGACCCGTCCGCACGGCGTCCGCCAAGGCCACGGTAACGGCAGTCCACCCCCGGCGGGGGGACGGTCGCGCCGACGGTGCGACGGCCCGGGTCCGGGTGACGCAGGGTGATTGTCGCGGGGGTCCGGTCGGCGCGCAGTCGGCGCACAAGGCATCGGCGCCCTGCCGGTGATGCCCCCGAGCGTGGCCCCGAACCACGCACCGCACCACCGGCAGGGCGCCGGGCACTTACCCCGTCGCGGGCCCTGCTCCCGCTCCCCAGTGGTACCCGGGCACGCCGCCGACTATGCGGCTACGGCGAAATTCCACGTGCCGCGGCGTTGTCGATCACCGGTTCCCGGCGGGACGCGCAGGGCGAGCAGGGCGGTGTCGTCGTCGGGTCGACCGTGGTCGTGGCGGGCGATGGCCTGGCCGACGTGGGTGACGACCTGCTCGGCGGTCATCCCCCCGCACTCGGCCAGCACCCGGGCCAGGGCGTCCTCCCCGAACTGGGGCCGCACCGCGTCGGGGTCGGTGGCCGGCGGGCGGGCCTCGGTGGCGCCGTCGGTGTAGAGCAGCAGGGTGTCGCCGGGTCTGAGGCGGAAGCGGACGTCGGTGAGCTTGACCTCGCGCAGGACGCCCAGCAGGGTGCCGGTGCGCCCCACGGGGTGGACGCGGCCGTCGGCGCGGCGGATCAGCGCGGGCGGGTGGCCCGCGGTGCACAGGCGTCCGGCGACGCCGCCGGACGTGGCGCGGAAGGTGGCGTAGGCGGCGGTGAGGAACCGGTCGGACCCGCGCTGGTCGAGCATCGCGGTGTTCAGGTTGGCCAGGATCGTGGCCGGGGACAGGTGGCGGGTGGCCTCGGCGCGCAGCGTGTAGCGGGCCAGGGCGGTGACCTTGGCGGCCTCGGCGCCGTGCCCGCACACGTCGCCCATCACGGTGCACCACCACCGGCCGGTGGCCTGGAACAGGTCGTAGAAGTCCCCGACGACCCGGTCCCCGTGCGCGGGCAGGTAGGACGCGGCCACGTCCAGCCCCGGCACCGGGACCAGGGCCGGGGGCAGCAGGCTGTCCTGGAGGCTCCGCGCGAGGTCCCGCGAGGCGGTCAGCGCCTCCCGGGCGGTGGTCAGCGTCCGACGCAGGTTCAGCTCGTTGGACACCGCGCGGGACAGCGTGGCCAGCGACTTGAGCTCACCGGGCCGCCACCGGTGCGGGACGTCGTCGATCACGTACATGCCGCCCAGCACATCGCCGCCCGGCCCCAGCACCGGGTAGCCGGCCCAGGCGCCGATCCCCGCCGCGACCACCGAGGGGTGGTCGCGGGTGCGCAGGTCGGTGGCGGCGTCGTCGACGACGAACGGTTCGCCGCCCAGGCCGACCAGGACGCCGCAGAAGCCCTCCCCCACCGGGTCCTGGCGGGTCGCCGGGTCGACCCCGACGGCGGACTTCCAGAACGAACGCCGCTCGTCGACCAGTGCGATGACCGCCCGCGCGCACCCGGTGACCGTCGAGGCCAGCTGCGCCAGGTCGTCGAACGCCTCTTCCGGCCCGGTGTCGAGCAGGCCCGTGGCCCGCACCGCCGCCAGGCGCGCCGGGTCCGACAGCGCGGCGGGCAACCCGTCCTGCCTGAGCCCGCCGGGGAAGACCACACCAGCCACCGCAGCCACGACGAACCCTTTCGCGCCAGTCACCGGTCACCCGCGCGGGGGACCGGCGCCGAGCGCTGTACCGCCCGACGGGTACTCACGGTAGTCCGTCGTCGGCGCGCCGTCGGCTTGAGTCGGACCGGGGAGTCGGGTAGGGGCCGGGCGCGGTCCGGGGCCGGGCCGGTCGTCCCGTCCCGGTCAGCAGCAGTGCTCCCCGCGCCAGGCTTCGCGCCCCTCCTCGACCGCCACGGCCGCGATGACCAGGGCCACGACCGGGTCGGCCCACGACCAGCCGAACAGCGAGTTGAGCAGCAGCCCGACCAGCAGCACGCCGGACAGGTAGGTGCACAGCAGCGTCTGCCTGGAGTCCGCCACCGCGCCGGCCGAGCCCAGTTCGCGCCCGGTGCGGCGTTGCGCGGCCGACAGGAACGGCATGACCAGCAGCGACACCGCCGCCAACGCGATGCCGACGGTGGAGTGGTCGGCGGTCCCCGCGCCCAGCAGGGTGCGGGCGGACTCGACCGCGACGTAGCCGGCCAGCGCGAAGAACGACACGGCGATGACCTTCAACGCCGTCCGCTCCCGCGCCTGCGGGTCCGGGCCGGCGAACTGCCAGGCCACCGCCAGGGCGGAGGCCACCTCGATCACCGAGTCCAGGCCGAAGCCGATGAGCGCGGTGGACGAGGCGATCGTCCCGGCGGTGATCGCCACGACGGCCTCGACCACGTTGTAGGTGATCGTCGCGGCCACCAGCAGCCGCACCCGCCGGGTGAGCACGGCCCGCCGCCGCGGGTCGACCGCGCCGCGCGGTGCCGGGGCCGGGGACCCGCAGCAGCCGTCCGCGCACCCGTCCTCCCGCGCACCCGTCCTCCCGCGCCGCCGGCCCGGTGCCCGTGGTCAGGCCGGGATCGAGGCCGTCGCTCATCCGGCCGCCGCCACGGCGGTCGGCGCCGGGACGGCCCCGTCCCCGTCGAGGCACGGTTCGGCGGTGTCCACCGCCAGCACGACCTCGACCAGCTCGCCCAGGGCGCGGACCAGGTGCGCGTCCGCCAGGGCGTAGTGGACCTGGCGGCCCTGGTAGGTCGCCACGACCAGGCCGCAGCCGCGCAGGCAGGACAGGTGGTTGGACACGTTGGAGCGGGTCAGCCCGAGGTGGTCGGCGAGCTGGGCGGGGTAGCTGATCCCGTCCAGCAGGCCGACGAGGATGCGGCACCGGGTCGGGTCGGCCAGCGCCTTGCCCAAGCGGGCCAGGGCGTCCTCCCGCGTCTCGCGTTTCAGCACGGGAGGAACCACACAGCCGTCGCTGTACTGTCGGAACGCCGTCTAACCGACCGGGTCGGCGCAGGCGCCGGACGGCGGTTCGCAGCCGACCCCGGAGGACGGGGGCTGCGACGACGGGGGCACCTCGACGGTCGTGGTGGTCGTCGAGGGCCGGCTCGGGGAGGTCGGGCCGGTCGTCGACGAGGTCGTCACCGAGGGGCGGCCGCGCGTGGGTTCGCCGCCCGGCCGGGGTGGTGCGACCGTCGGGACCACCGGGTTGTCGGCGACGGCGTCCACGGGGTCGCCGGTCACGGGCTCGTCCGACGGGGTGGTGGGGTCCGCCGAGACCTGGGAGGTGAGGGGGCCGGTGGGGCGCCCGTCCGCGTCCGTGCTGGTCCCGGGCCCGTCCGGGGCGGAGGCCGCCAGCACGGCGAGCAGGAACGAGGCCAGCACGGCTACGGCGGCCGGTAAGAGGGCCCGATGACGCAGGTGGCGGGACACCGGGCGCGGGGCCGCCGGCGGGGTGTTCTGCGGTCGGCTGGCCTGCGGTCTGCTGACCTGGGGTGGCCCGACCGGTCGGCGCTCATCGCTCGCGATCTCCGCTGGGGCGGCCGGCGCGGGGGCGGCCAGAGCTGGAGTGGCCAGAGCTGGAGTGGCCAGAGCTGGAGTGGCGAGGGCCGGGGTGGCGGCTGGAGCGGCAAGGACCGACCCGCCGGCCTGGGCGGCGAGGGCCGGCGCGGCGGCGAGCGCGGCGCGGGCGGCGGTCCAGGCCGCGACCGTCTCCGCCGTGGCGTCGGCGGCCCGCAGGAACGCCACCACCACCTGCATGCTGGGCAGGGTGGTGCGGGTCAGCGCGGTGTTGAGCGTGGAGGTGGGCAGCACGTCACCCGCCCGCGCCGCGCGGCGCTCCAGCTCCCGGTAGCTCAGACCGGTGCGGCGGCGCAGCTCGGCCAGCGCGGCGACGAACTCCGCCGGGTCGTCGGTGTCGGGTGGTACCCACCACGGACCGGTGTTCATCTCCCGACCTCCTGGGGCGGTCCGGGCGGCTCTCGCCGCACTGGGCCCTGCGCGGTACCGACCCAGGATGGCACCACCGCGGTCGCGCCCACTGCCGGTTCGCCGCTTTCCGCCGGGATCGGTTCGAGGTGTCCCGGACGCGTCCGGGACCCGTCCGGGCCGGTCAGCGGGTGTTGTCGGACACCGCGCCGGACGGGTTGCCTGGCCCCACCGACCACTTCCGGGCAGTCCGGACCGGGAGAGCAGGAGAGGATGCCGATGTCGAGCTCACCACGACGAGGGCACCGCACGGGGCGACCCGGGCCAGGGTTGGGGGTCCGCCTCCTCGGCGGGGTGGAGGTGCTCGTGGACGGCCGGGCGCTCGACCTCGGCCACGCCGTGCGCCGCCACGTGCTGGGCGTGCTGGCGGCCGACGCGAACACCGTCGTGACCGCCGACCGGCTGGCGGACCGGGTGTGGGGGCACCGGCGGCCGCCCGGCAGCCGCAGCGCCGTCTACAGCTACGTCTCCCGGCTGCGCCACGTCCTGGCGCCCGTCCGGGGGCTCGACCTGGTCCGCCGGTCGGGCGGCTACGTGCTGGAGATGGACCCGGCGGTCGGTGACCTCCACGCCCTGCGCGCGGCCTTCGCGGGCATCCGCGCCGGGACCCCGGACGAGGACGACCTGCGCACCGCCCTGGACCTGTGGGGCGGCGACGCGCTGCCCGCCCTCGACAGCCCCTGGGCGGACGACCTGCGCGCCGCCGCCCGGCGGCAACGGCTCACGGTCCTGCACGTCCACGCCGACCTCGCGCTGGCCGCCGGCGAGCACGACCGGGTCGCCGCGACCCTGGCCCGGCACACCGCCGAGAACCCCCTGGACGAACGCCTGGCCGCCCAGTACATGCTCGCCGCCCACCGCACCGGCCGGCGGACCGAGGCGCTCGCGCACTACGACCGCTTCCGCCGGCACCTCGCCGAGGTGCTGGGGATCGGCCCCTGCCAGGAGCTGCGGCACCTGCACCAGGTGATCCTGACCAGCGACCAGGCGGGACGGGCGCTCGACCCGTCCCACCACCGGGCGGCTCACCAGTAACCGCGCCACCCGGGCTCCAGGTGCCGGAACAGGGCTTCCAGGTAGAAGTAGTCGCCCCACAGGTTCCCCTCGTCCACCCCGACCAGCTTGGGCTTGTCGTAGACGCCGTGCCGGAGCAGGGCGTTGGACGTGCCGTCGTGGGCGGTCGAGTACGAGGTCGCGAGGCTGGTCAGGATGGCGTCGCCCTCGGCGCGGTAGCGCGCGGCGGCCCGCTCGTCCACGTGGTCGGCCAGCTCGTACAGGCCGCACACGGCGATCGCGGCGGCCGAGGAGTCGCGCTCCTGCCCGCTGCCGTCGGTGAACACCAGGTCCCAGTAGGCCACGCGGTCCTCGGGCAGCCGGGTCAGGAAGTGGTCGGCGCAGCGCCGGGCCGCGTCGAGGAACGCCTCCTGCCGCGCGTGCCGGTAGCCCAGGGCGAACCCGTAGGCGCCCCACGCCTGCCCGCGCGCCCAGCACGAGCCGTCCCGGTGGCCCTGCTCGGTCGCGCCCCGGAGCGGTTCGCCGGTGTCCGGGTCCCAGTAGTAGGTGTGGAACGTGGTGCCGTCCGGGCGGATCACGTGCCGTTCGAGCTGCTCGGTGTGGCGGACGGCGGCCCGCGCGAACGACCGGGAACCGGTGGTCTCGGCCGCCCAGTACAGCAGCGGCAGGTTCATCAGGCTGTCGATGATGGTGCGGCCGCGCTGGAGCGGGTCGCCCAGGTCGCCCCACGCCTGCACGATGCCCGCCGGCTCCAGGAACCGGTCCATGAGGTGGTCGGCGGCCCTGAGGGCGGCGTCGCGGGCGCGCGGGTGCCCGAGCAGCCGCCACGGGGCCACGCAGGACAGGGTGTAGAGGAAGCCCAGGTCGTGGGTGTCCAGGTCGATGCCGCGCTCGACGCGCTCCGCGAAGCTGTCGACCTGGGTCCGGGCGGCGAGCAGCACGGCCTCGTCCCCGGTGCGCTCCCAGACCAGCCACAGCATCCCCGGCCAGAACCCGGTGGTCCACCCGGCGTTCGCGCCCTCGGGCCGGCCGCCGCGCGGGGTGCGCGGCCGGTAGACGCCGCCGGTCGTGGTGTCGTCGGGGTACCAGCGACCGAAGTCGGGGATGTTGCCGCGGACGGTCGCCGCGGCGGCGTCCCAGGCCGCGGCCAGGACATCGGTGGGGGGTGCGGCGCGGTCTGCTTCCGCGGACATGGTTCTCCCTCGGGACGGGTTGCGGCGGGCGCGGGGTTCAGCGCGCCGCGGCGGAGCGCGGGTCGGGCCGTTCGGCGCGGGCGCGCAGGGGGCTCAGGGTCGCCCGGCCGCTCACGCCGACGACGTGCAGCACCGGGCCGGTGAGCAGGGTGAGCGCGAGGACGGGCGCGGCGGCGACCGCGGCGGCCAGCACCCACAGGGCGGCCAGCGACACCAGCGTGAGGTGGGGCCGGCGGACGGCCAGGAACAGGCAGGCCCGGACCAGGCGGCGGACCGGCACGTCGGGGTGCTCGACCACCCCGGTCAGCGCCACCAGCGCGGTCGCGGCGGTGAGCACGACCAGCACCGCCAGGACCGGGGTGGCGACGGCCCCGATCGGCGTGCCCCAGGCCGCGCGCAGGTCCACGGCCAGCACCAGCAGGGCGGCGGTCGCGGCGCCGGACACGGCGGCGGCCCGGCGGGCGTGCCGGCGCCAGGCGCGGCAGAACCCGCGCAGGACCGGCGAGCCGTCGTCCCGGGCGATCGAGGCGCCCACGGCGTGCGCGGCGGCGACGGCCGGTCCCAGGACCGGGGCCGTGAGCACCAGCAGCGGCCAGGCGGTCGCGACCGGGGTGAACAGCAGCACGGCCAGGAACGGCGCGCTCGCGGTCACCACGAGGACGCCGGTGGCAAGCAGGCCGTGGACGGTGCCGAACACCCGGGCGTAGGTCTCGTGCGACACGGCCGTCACCCCTTCACCCCGCTGGTCGCGATGCCCTCGACGAAGTACCTCTGCCCGAGCAGGAACACCACCGCGACGGGCAGCACGGACAGCACCGAGCCGGTCATGATCAGGGCGTGCTCGGCGTTGTACTGGCTGACGAACGACTTGAGCCCCAGCTGGATCGTCCACAGGTCGGGGTCGCGCAGGTAGATCAGCGGCCCCAGGTAGTCGTTCCAGGTGGTCACGAAGGTCAGCAGCGCGAGGCCGGCCAGGGCGGGCACGGACAGCGGCAGCATGATCCGGAAGTAGATGCCGTACTCGCTCAGGCCGTCCACGCGCGCGGCCTCGCACAGCTCGTCGGGGATGGTGGCGTAGTACTGCCGCATCAGGAACACGCCGAAGGCGCCGAACGCCTGGAGGGCCACGATCGCCCACGGCGTGTTGGTCAGCCCGACCTCCGACATCAGGATGAACTGCGGGATCATGTACGCCTGCCACGGCACGGCGATCGTGCCGATGTAGAGCACGAAGAGCAGGTTGCGCCCCGGGAAGCGGGTCTTGGCGAACCCGTAGGCGGCGAAGCTGCCGGTGAGCAGCTGGAGCGCGGTGACGACCACCGACAGGAACACCGTGTTCCCCAACCACCCCAGCAGGTCCGAGACCCGCCAGATCTCGACGTAGTTGGCCCACCGCGGCGAGTCCGGGAACCAGCTCACCGGGACCGAGAAGACGGCGTTGTCGGTCTTCAGCGAGGAGGAGACCATCCAGAAGAACGGCAGCAGCAGCGCGGCCGCCGCCACCGCGAGGACGGTGTGGCCCAGGACCCGGCCGGGCGCGGGGAGCCGCCCGGTGCGGCGGCGCGGTGGCGTCCCGGGTCGCGTCCCCGGGTCGACCGCGCCGGGCGGGGCGGGGTCGGGCAGCGTGTGCGGCGCGGCCATCAGGGGTTCCTCCTGCGGTTGACGGCGAACTGCACGACCGTGACCGCCGTGCAGAGCAGGAACAGCACGACGGAGATGGCGGAGGCGTAGCCGAACCGGTTCTCCACCAGGCCCTTCTGGTAGATGTACTGGGACAGCACCAGCGTCGACTGCCCCGGGCCGCCGTTGGTCATGACCAGGATCAGGTCGAAGACCTTGAAGCTGCCGATGGTGAGCATGACCGTGACGAAGAAGGTCGTGGGGCGCAGGCACGGCAGGGTCACGTTGCGGAAGCGCTGCCAGGCGGTCGCGCCGTCGATCCGGGCCGCCTCGTGCAGCTCCGGCGGCACGGTCTGGAGCCCGGCCAGGAACAGCAGCATGTAGTAGCCCACCTCCCGCCAGACGCTGACGACGACCACACCGGGCATGGCCCAGTCCGAGGACGCGGTCCAGCCGGGCGGGTCGTCCACCCCCACCAGGCCCAGGAGCTGGTTGACCGGTCCGGCGTCCCGGCTGAACAGCAGGTTCCACGCGATGGCGATGGCCACGATCGAGGTGACGTAGGGGAAGAACGCGGCGGTGCGGAAGAACGCCACGCCGCGCAGCTTCCGGTTGAGCAGCAGGGCCAGGCCCAGCGACAGCGCGAGCGTGAGCGGGATGTGGAAAGCCGAGTAGTACAGGGTGTTGAGCAGGGCGCGGTGGAAGCTCGCGTCCCGGGCCAGGCGGGTGAAGTTGTCCAGCCCGACCCACCTGGCGGTGCCGAAGACGTTCCAGTTGGTGAGGGAGATGTAGAACAGCGCGACGACCGGGCCCAGGGTGAGCAGGCCGAAGCCGAGGAAGTTGGGCAGGACGAACGAGGCGCCCTGGAGTGACCGGCGCGCCCGGTACCACCGCTTGCTCCGGTCCGCCGGGGTGCGCGGACCGCCGACCGTCGTGGTGCTCATCGGCTCTGTGCTCCTGCGTGGGTGGGGTGCGGGAGGGGACCGGTGCGGGCCCGGCGACGGGGCACCGGGCCCGCACGGGGGTCAGCGGGACCCGAGCACCTCGCTGCGGGCCCGGTCGCCCGCCTCGCGCAGGGCCTCGTCCACCGGCGTGCTGCCGGACATGATCGCCGAGTGGGTGTCCTGGAGGATGTTCTGCAACGCGGCGGTTTCCGGTGAGACGGGGTTCTCCGCGCGGGTGTCGTGCGTGGTGAAGGCGAACCGGGACAGCTCGTCGCCCGGCACGCCCCGGACCGCGAAGTACGCCCGCGTCACCGGCTCGGTCAGCGTGGCGGGCGTGATGCCGATGGACGCCAGCGCGGTCGCGCCGCCCTCCCCCGCCGCGAAGGACAGGAACTCCTTGGCCGCCGCCACCTCGCCCTCGTCGATGGCGGGGTTGATGCCGAGACCGGTGGGGTCGCCGAAGGTGACCGGCCGGTCCTCGGTGCTGCCGTCCCGCTGCGGCGCGGGCGCGAAGCCCCACCGGAAGGGCTGCGCGTCACCGGACTCCTGCTGGGCGAGGAGGGTGGCGACGTACCAGCTGCCCATCACCATCATCGCGGCCTGCTGCGTGCCGAACTGCGCCTGGTACTGGAGGGTGTTGGTGGTGGCCGTGCCGTAGTCCACCTGCGCGCCGGACGCCTGCTGCGCCAGGGCGCGCTCGTAGTAGGGCTCGAGGTAGCCGTAGTCGCCGCTGTTCAGGTCCGCGCCGGGGGTCTGGGCCAGCGCCAGGCCCTGCACGGTGGACTGCCACACGTGCTGGTAGGCGGCCTTGGCCGGGGAGCCCGCGGCCTTCAGGCCCGCGGTCAGGTCGGCCGAGGCCCGCTCGTACTCCGCCCACGTCCAGGTGTCGGTGGGCGGCGCCACGCCGGCGGCGGCGAAGAGGTCCTCGTTGTAGTAGAGGTACCAGGAGTCCTGGCGGTAGGGCACGGCGTAGGCCACGCCGTCCACCTGGTAGTTGCCCAGGCCGTTGACCCGGTTCCCCAGTCCCGCCGCGACGTCGGACACGTCCAGCAGCTGCTCGCCGCTCTGGTAGGTGATGAAGTTCTTGAGGGTCTTGAGCGCGTAGATGTCGGGCGCGCTGCCGGCGGCCAGGTCCGCGGTCAGCTGGGTGTCGTAGTTGGCGGCGTCGTACTCCTTGAACTCCACCCTCACGTCCGGGTTCTCCGCCTGGAACGCCTCGGCGAGCTTCGTGAACTCGGGGGTCGAGTTGAGGCTCCACGCGCTCATCGTCAGGGTGACCGGGCCGCCGCTGTCGGCGGTGTCGCTCCCGCCGCACGCGGTGGCGGTGAGCGCGAGGGCGGTGACGGCGGCCGTGAGGGCGGTCCGCCTGGGGTGCCGGTGTCGCATGGTCCTTCACTTCCTGGTCGGCCAACGGGAGGGCGGGCGCCGGCGCCGGGTGTGCGGTGCCCGCCGGTCGGGGCAGTCCGGTCAGGGCAGTGCGGTGCGGGTCCGCACGCCGTCGGGCCACCGGGTGGCGACCCAGGTCGTCGATCCGTCGCGGTCGAGCCGCAGCCCGGGTTCGGCGGACCGGGGTCCGTCGTCGCGGGCCAGGTCCAGCAGGACGGCGAACCACTCGCCGGGCAGGGCGGGGAAGTGCGCCCGGGGGACCGCGGCGACCGGTCCGAGGGGTCCGGCGTCGGCGCGGACGGACACGCCCGCGCCGGTCGCCCGGCCGAGCAGGACGGTGAGCGCCGACCGGGTTCCGCCGTCGGCGCGCACGGCCGGCGCCGGGCCGGGGGCGATGTCGAGTTCCGCGCCCGCGACGGGCCACCCGGACAGCCGCAGCGCCGCGGGAGGTCGGTCCTCGGCGAGGTCGTCGACCCGCACCAGGCGCACCTCCCACGGGCCGCGCACGAGCGAGTGCACCGTGGCGGTCCCGGCGTCGTGGTGGCGGCCCGTCCAGCCCGACCCGTGGTGGACCTGCTCCTCGTCGGGCTCCAGCCAGCGCACCACGCCGGACGAGGAGCCCAACCCCACGGCCACGCCGTCGGCGTCGACGACCCGGGTGGGGCCCGCGGCCATGCCGGACCGGTGGGACGCCCGGCCCTCGGCGTCGAGCAGCACCACGGCCTGGTCGTACGGGTCGGCCCAGCTCCCGGGGTCCAGCGGGGGGCAGGTCGCGGTGGAGTAGCCGAGGCGGGCGTAGAGCGGGGAGTCGCCGCGGGTGTCGCCCGGGGTGGCGTGGTCGGTGCCGTGGTTGACCACCCGGACCACGCCGTCGGCGGCCGTGCCGGTGACCAGCCAGCCCGGTGCCGTGATCGCCCGCACGAAGTCGCCGCGCTCCACGGGCAGCGGCTGCTCGTCGGCCGTCCACACCGGGTGCTCGGCGGGCAGCACCAGCCCGAGCATCCCCTTCACCGCCCAGTACGGCGATCCCGGACCGGAGTAGGACTGGGCGATGCGCGGCCACGGGCCGTGCCAGCCCAGCGACAGCAGGCGGCGCTCGTCGGGGGCGCCGCGGTCGGTGAAGTGGCGGACCACGGCGGTCGCGGCGCGGCGCAGGACACCGGGCGGGGTGGAGGGGACCTCGGCGAGGACCCCGACCCAGAAGGGCGCGGCGGCGGCGAAGCGGTAGGTCAGGCTGCGGCCCTGCACCAGCGGCGAGCCGTCCGCGCCGACCAGGTGGACGGCGTCGAGCAGGAAGCGGTCGAGCAGCCCGGTGTCGCGGGCGCGGCGGTCCTCGGCGAAGCCGGCCGCGCCGGGCATCCGGGCCCACAGCTGCGGGTAGAGGTGCAGCGCCCAACCCACGTAGTGGTCGAACGCGCGCTCGTGGCCGTCGGCCATCCAGCCGTCCTCGCGCCGGAAGCCGTCGTGGGTGGCGAGGTCCTCCTCGACGTCGGCGGCCGACCAGGGGCCGCCGACCGAGCGCAGGAACGCCTGCACGACCAGCCGGAACCACACCCAGTTGATGCGCGGGTAGGTCGGGTCGCCCACGGCGGGGGCGAGGTAGTCCACGACCCGCTCCCGCACGGCCGGGTCGAGCCGGTCCCACAGCCACGGCCGGGTCAGGTCCAGGGCCAGCGCCAGCGAGGCGGCCTCGACCTTCGCCTGCCCGTGCTCGTCCAGGCGCACCCAGCGCTCCGGGGACCGGGGGTCCGTGCCCGCCGCGATGCCCTCGGCGTACCACTCGGCCAGGTTGTCCGGGTCCGCGCCGTGTTCGCCGGCGAGCCGGAACGCGGCGAGCAGGAAGGTGCGGGCGAAGCCCTCCAGGCCGTCCACGTCGGCGCCGTAGCCGCCGGTCGGGCCGGGCAGCGAGATCCGCGCGTGGCCCGGGGAGCCGTGGGGGCGCACCGCGCGCAGCATCCCGTCGGCCGTGGCCGCCCACTGCCCGCGGGTCCACTGCTCGCGGGTCCACTGCTTGCGGGTCCACTGCTTGCGGGTCCACTGCTCGCGGGTCCGCTCGGCGGCTGCTTCGGCGGCCCTCGGGAGGGGTTCCGGCGGCATGTGCCCGTCCTTCGTCGTCGGAAGACGTTCGATCACACGATGCGCAGTTACTTTCGTTTTTGATCGCTTTGCTCGTCAAACAGTAAATACGTGCACGAGTGATCGTGTCAAGGGTCACACGGAGCGGGACCGTCCCGACCGGCCGCGGTTACCGGGGCGCGCCCGGACCTCCAGCCCGGCCTGTCGGCGCGAGGGATCACCACCGGCCGGCCACATAATTGGGCCCACGTCCGAACAACGGGAGGGTCCGCGGTGACGAGAGCGCGCACGGGGAACGGCACGGTCGGCGCGGACCGGGTGCCGTCCGGGCCGGCGACAGCGCCCGGCGTGCCATCACGCGGCGTGCCGTCACGCGGCGTGCCGTCGTCCTGGGGCACCACCGCGGCGGGGGCGCCGTGAACCCCGAGTCCCGCACGCTCGCCGCGAGCCGGCGCGCGTCGATCCTCGAAGCGCTGCACCGGGACGGCGTGGTCCGGATCTCCGACCTCAGCGAGCGGATGGGCGTCACCCCCGTGACGCTGCGCCGCGACATCGCGCACCTCGCCGGGGAGGGCCTGCTGCACCGGGTGCACGGCGGCGCGACCCTGCGCACCGCCGACACCCCGGTCCCCGGCGCGGCGCCCTTCGACGCCGCCCGACCCCCGTACCTCGGCTCGGCCGGGATGCTGGTCCCCTCGCTGGACTACTACTGGCCGGAGGTCGTCCGAGGGGCCGAGGAGGAGGCGTCCGCGCAGGGGTTGCGCATCCTGCTGCGGGGGTCGTCCTACGAGAGCGCCGACGACCGGCCGCAACTGGAGCGGTTGCTGGACCACGAGGACGTGTGCGGCCTGATCGCCGCGCCGAGCCTGACCGCGCCGTCCTCGGCCGCCACGATCGAGTGGCTGAGCACCATCGACACCCCGGTCGTGCTCGTCGAGCGCCTGGCGACGGTCGGCCCGCGCCAGGCGGTCGTGGAGTCCGTGGTGTCCGACCACGCCCTGGGCGCGGCCATGGCCGTGCACCACCTCTCCTCCCTGGGGCACCGCAGGATCGGCGTCGTCACCAGCGAGCACAGCCCCACCTCGCCGCACGTGCACCGCGGCTGGCTGGACGCGTGCGCGGAGACCGGCCTCGACCCGGCGTCCACCGTGGACACCGCCGTCCCCCGGCCCGGTGTGCCCGGCTGGGACGCCGCGCTGGACGCGGTGCTCGACGGGCTGGCGGCGACCGGGACCACGGCGGTGCTCGTGCACGCCGACACCGAGGCGATGGCCCTGGTCCAGCGCGCCGAGCAGCGCGGCGTCCAAGTGCCCGCCGGGTTGTCGGTGGTGGCCTACGACGACGAGGTGGCGGCGCTGTTCACCCCGGCGTTGACCGCGGTGCGCCCGCCGCGGCGTTCCATCGGGCGGGCGGCGCTGGCGCTGCTGGCGGCCCGGCTGCACGACCCCGACCGGCCGACGCACCGGGTGGTGATCACCCCGTCCCTGCGCGTGCGCGGTTCGACGGCCCCGCCGGCGGGCTGACCGGAGGGGTCACCGGGCCAGCCAGCCCCCGTCGACCGGGAGCACGGTGCCGTGGACGTAGTCGGCCGCGCGGGAGCAGAGGAACAGCACCGCGCCGGCGATGTCGTCGGGCTCGGCCCAGCGGCCGGCCGGGATGCGCTCCAGGATGGACCGGGTGCGGTCCGGGTCCGCGCGCAGCGCGCCGGTGTTGTCGGTGGCGACGTAGCCGGGGGCCACGGCGTTGACGTTGACGCCGCGGTGGGCCCACTCGTTGGCCAGCGCCTTGGTCAGCCCCGCCACGCCCGCCTTCGACGCGGTGTAGCCGGGCACGGTGATCCCGCCCTGGAAGCTCAGCACCGACGCGATGTTCACGATCCGCCCCGAGCCGCGCGCCAGCATCGACCGGCCGACCTCGCGCGAGAGCACCCACGTGGCGCGCAGGTTGACCGCCAGCACGTGGTCGAAATCGGCGTCGGCGTGCTCGGCGGCGGGGGCGCGGCGGATCGTGCCGCCGTTGTTGACCAGCACGTCCACATCCCGCGCGGCCAGCAGCGCGCCCAGCTCCGCCACCTGCCCTGGGTCGGCCAGGTCGGTGCGCACCGGGGTGAACACCCGGCCCTCGCCCTCCACCGCCGCCCGCGCCGCGCTGTCGCCCCCCGGCATCGAGGCGCTGACGCCGATCACGTCGGCGCCCGCGGCGGCCAGCAGCCGCGCCACCGCCAGGCCGATGCCCCGGCTCGCGCCGGTGACGGCCGCGACCCGCCCGGTCAGGTCGAACAGGCCCGACACCTCCGGGTTCACCGCAGCACCGCCGCGGGGTGCGGGTCCATGTCGTCGAAGGACTGGTTCTCCCCCGCCATGGCCCACACGAAGCTGTAGGAGGCGGTGCCCACGCCGCTGTGCAGCGACCACGGCGGCGAGATCACCGCCTGCCGGTCGGCCACCACCAGGTGCCGCGTCTCGGTCGGCTCGCCCAGCAGGTGCACCACCCGGGCGTCCTCGGGCAGGCCGAAGTACAGGTACACCTCCGTGCGCCGCTCGTGGGTGTGCGCGGGCATGGTGTTCCACATGCTGCCCGGGTGCAGGGCGGTCACGCCCATCACCACCTGGCAGCTGCGCACGCCGTCCTCGTGGACGTACTGGGTCAGCGTCCGGCGGTTCGAGGTCAGCGGGTCGCCCAGCTCGCGCACCGTGCCACCGCCGGGCTCGACCAACACCGTCGGGTAAGCGGTGTGCGCGGGCGCGGAGAACAGGTAGAAGGCGGCGGGCGCGTCGGTGTCGTCGGAGGCGAAGGACACCTCCACCGCGCCCCGGCCGACGTAGAGGCAGGCGGTCGGCGCGAGCCGGTGCTCCTCACCGTCCACCGTCACCGTGCCCGCGCCGCCGACGTTGACGATCCCGGCCTCACGCCGCTCGAAGAAGCGCTCCGCCCGGATCTCCGGGAAACCCGGCAGGCTCAACGGGCCGGTGCGCGGCACCACGCCCACCAGCACCACCCGGTCGTGGTGGCTGTGCACCGCCCGCACCTCGTCGTCGGCGAACAGCTCCTCCACCAGGTAGTGCCCCCGCAGCTCCTCCGTCGTCATCGACGGCACCTGCTGCGGCGCGGTCGCGTAGCGCTGCTCCACGAGCCTCACCCTCTCTCGCTGATCGTTTCACCGCTTGTCGACAATAAACAGTCAATCCCAGTCACAAAGCGGAAGCAAGGCTGTACGGTTCGTTGTTACGATCAGTTTCGATCACCACCCGAGGCGAGCAGGCGGTCATGGCGGACACACCCGGAGCGGACGCCAGGGGCGCGATGCTGCCCGCCGCGCGGCGGCAGTGGCTGCTGGAGCACCTGGCGGGCCGGGGCGTCCTGCGCATCACCCACATCGCCCGGATCATGGGCGTCACCCCGGTGACCGTCCGGCGGGACGTCAACGACCTGGCCGGCGAAGGTCTCGTCGAGCGCGTGCACGGCGGGGTCAGGCTCGTCACCGGCGCGTCCGCCGCCCTCCCCGGGCGCGGGCCGGGCGCCACGCCCGCCATCGGGATGGTCGTGCCCTCGCTCGACTACTACTGGCCCGAGGTCATCCGCGGCGCGCAGGACGCCGCGCAGGAGAACTGCGCCCGGCTCGTGCTGCGCGGCGCGTCCTACCGGGTCGACGAGGTGCGCCACCAGGCGGAGTGGATGATCGGCAGCGGCGCGGTGGACGCGCTGCTCGTCGCGCCGCCCACCCGGGGCGCGGAGGCCGAGGAGCTGGTCTCGTGGCTGACGGCCCTGGCCGTGCCGGTGGTCCTGGTCGAGCGCTCCGCGGTGTCGGGCCCCTACCGCCAGCACGTCGAGTCCGTGCGCACCGACCACGCCGCGGGCGCCGAACTGGCGGTGCGCCACCTGCACGGCCGGGGGCACCGCCGCATCGGGCTCGTCGTCAGCGCGAGCAGCCCCACGTCCGGCCAGGTCCGCGACGGCTGGCACCGGGCGACCGCCGACCTCGACCTCCCGCCCGCCCCGGAGGTGCTCGTCGCGGCCTACTACGAGCCGGGCTGGGGCGTGGACGTCGACCGGGTCCTGGACCTGTGCGCCGAGCAGGGCGCCACCGCGCTCGTGGTGCACTCCGACCGGGAGGCGGTGTCGCTGGTGCAGCGGGCCGAGGAGCGGGGCGTGCGCGTGCCCGGTGACCTCGCGGTCGTGGCCTACGACGACGAGGTGGCCAGGTTCGCCCACCCCCCGCTCACCGCCGTGCGACCGCCCAAGTACGCCATCGGCGGCACCGCCGTGCACCTGGCGCTCGACCGCCTGGCGCACGGCGCGGACCGGCCCGTCCGCCGGGTCGTGCTCAGCTCCGAACTGCTCGAACGGGATTCGACCGGCTCCCCCGCGCGAACCCCGCGCCAGGCCACCGGCAACCGTCCCTGAACGTTTTTCTTCGCTTCTCTGCGCCGATTTCCGTTTTTCTTCTCCGGCGACCTGAACACGGTCGGCTCGTGTCCTATTTTTCACTTCACCCCTTGCTGCCGTCGGTCATGTCCTCTTAACCTGACTGAGATCGGAATCACACACCCTCCCTGCAAGGAGTTGCCGTGCCACAACGCCGTGGCTCCACCGCCGTGCTCTCGGCGGTCCTGCTCGGGAGCGCCCTGCTGGTCACACCGGCCGAGGCGGCTCCCGTCACCATCGCCAACGGAACGCAGTTCACCGACACGTCCGGGCAGGTCGTGCACGCGCACGGTGGCGGTGTCATCAAGGTGGACCAGCACTACTACTGGTTCGGCGAAAACCGGAACGCGGACAACACCTTCCGCGCGGTTTCCGTTTACCGGTCCACCGACCTGCGCACCTGGGAATTCCGGAAGGACGTGCTGACCCAGGCGTCGAACCCCGAGTTGGCGGTGGCCAACATCGAACGACCGAAAGTGATCTACAACAGTTCGACCGGCCGTTTCGTGATGTGGATGCACAAGGAGAACGGCAGCGACTACGGCGAGGCGAGGGCGGCCGTGGCCAGCTCCGCCACCGTCGACGGGGACTACACCTGGCACGGCAGCTTCCGCCCGCTGAACCACATGTCGCGCGACATCACCCTGTTCCGCGACGACGACGGCACCGGGTACATGATCTCCGCCGCCCGGGAGAACGCCGACCTGCACATCTACCGGCTCACCGCCGACTACCGCCAGGTCAGCAGCAGGGTGCACGTGCTGTGGCCCGGCTCCTGGCGCGAGGCGCCCGCGCTGTTCAAGCGCAACGGCGTGTACTTCCTGCTCACCTCCGGCGCCACCGGCTGGGCCCCCAACCAGCAGAAGTACGCGACGGCGAGCAGCGTGGCCGGCACGTGGAGCGCGCTGGCCAACGTCGGCGACGGCACCGCCTACAACTCGCAGACCGCGTTCGTGCTGCCCGTCCAGGGCTCGCAGACCACCTCCTACCTGTACCTGGGCGACCGGTGGGCCGGCGCCTGGGACGGCCGGGTCAACGACTCCCGGTACGTGTGGCTGCCGCTGAGCTTCCCCAGCGGCACCACCATGTCGATGAGCTACGCGTCCCGGCTGACCATCGACACCGCCACGGGCACCGTGACCCCGGTGTCCTCCCCCGCCTACACGCTGGCCGCCCGGCACAGCGGCAAGTGCCTGGACGTCCCCTCCTCCAGCCAGGTCACCGGGGCGCAGGTCAAGCAGTACCCCTGCAACGGCGGCAACAACCAGAAGTGGGAGGCGCAGAGCACGGGTGACGGCCACTACCGACTGGTCGCCCGGCACAGCGGCCTGTGCCTCGACGTGGACGCCGGCTCCACCACCGACGGAGCCGTGGTCGGGCAGTGGACGTGCGGCAGCGGCGCCAACCAGCAGTGGCAGTTGCAGGACGCGGGCAACGGCTACGTCCGCGTCGTGGCCCGCCACAGCGGCAAGTGCCTGGACGTGGTGAGCGCCTCGACCGCCGACGGCACGCTGATCAAGCAGTACGCCTGCAACAGCGGCAACAACCAGCAGTGGACCAGGGCGAACGCCTGACGCCCGCGCGCCGGGGCGGGTGGTCCCGACCGCCCGCCCCGGTTCCCGCGTGCTCCCGGTCGGCGCGGCACCCGCGAGGGCGTGCCGCACCACCGGCGGGCCGGCGGTGTCCACAACGGACGTGCACTCCGGCGGGCTGCCGACTGCCGGCCGACCACCGCCCCCCGACCTCGCGATCGGCCTCCCCGCGACCGGCGCGCGCCACTGCTGCGATCATGGCGCCGCCCGGCCTCGTTCCCCGAGGACCACCGCGGTGCTCGGCAACGACCGACGAGGGACGACACGGAGGCAACCGGATGGGTGCGCGTTTCCAGGAGCTCGACTGGCGCCGGACACCGCTGGGCGAACTCGTCCTGCGCCGCCGCTGGGACCCGGTCTTCGACCGGGAGGTCCACGAGATCAAGCTCAACGACGAGTTCCTGATGTCCAGCCTGTTCACCGTCTCCGAGGTGGAGCTGGCGCGCAAGGCCCTCGCCGGGCTCACCGGGCCGCTGGACGTCCTCGTGGGCGGTCTCGGGCTCGGCTACACCGCGCGCACCGTGCTGGAGCACCCGGGCGTGCGGTCCCTGCTGGTCGTCGACGCGCTCGCCGAGGTCATCGACTGGCACCGCCGGGGCCTGGTGCCCGGCGGGACCGAGCTGGCCGGCGACCCCCGCTGCACGCTCCTGCACGCCGACCTCTTCGCCCTGGCGCGCTCCGCCGACGGGCTCGACCCGACCACGCCCCACCGGCGCTTCCACGCGGTGGTCGTCGACGTCGACCACTCGCCCCGGCACCTGCTGCACCCGGACAACGCCGATTTCTACGGCTCCCCCGGCATCCACCGCCTCACCCAGCGGCTCCACCCCGGCGGCGTGTTCGCCCTGTGGTCCAACGAACCCCCCGACGACGGCTACACCGCGGCGCTGGCCGAGCACTTCGCCCACGCGGTCGCCGAAGTGGTCCGCTTCCCCAACCCCCTCCAGGGGCGCGACGCGACCAGCACCGTCTACCTGGCGACCACGTCGGCCGGGTGACCGCCCGCCGGACCCCCGGTTTGCGCCGGCACCCCGCGGTGCGGCATCTTGGCGCGCGACGTCGAGGAGTCCGGTCGGCACACCCACCCGTGACCGCGGTGGGCTGTTCGACGTGGACGGAGGACCCCATGCGTTTCCGGTCGACGTGCCGGCCCTCACCCCACCGGGCCACCCGGTGGTCCCGGCCCCCGCGGGCGGTGACGGCATGAGGGTGCTCCCGGGCGCGATCCCCGGTGTGACCGACCCGGGCGCGGTGGCGGCGCTGCAACCGCGGTGGGCGCGGACGACCCGGCTGCTGCGGTGGTCGGCGGTGGTGCTGCCGTGGACCGTGGCGGGCGTCTGCGCGGTGTTCGCCGTGCTGGCCGGGTCGTGGTGGGCGGTGCTGCCGGTGTCGGCGGCGGTGGCCGCGGCCTGGGTCGGGGTGCTGCGGCTGCGGCGGGGGTCGGCGGAGCCGTCGTCCTGGTTGGCCTCGGCGTTCCTCGTCGCGGGGTGCCAGGTGCTGCTCGGCGTCGTCCCGGGGTCCGGGCTGGCGCTCTCGCACTCGTCCTCCTCCGGCGGGCGGGCCGCCGCGGGCGTGCTGTTCGTCGTCGCCTGGGCGTGCGCGATCTCGTCCTGCGTCCTCGCCCACCGGGCGAACCGGGCCCTGACCACGCCCGTGGTGCCCGAGCTGGGCGCCACCGACCTCACGCTCACGCTCGCCGTGCGGTTCGCGCTCGCCACGCCGGACCTGGCCTCGGCGCGGCTCGACGTCGGGGAGGACCGGCTCACCTGGTCCGCCCGCCTGCACCGGGGCCGGGGCGCCGGCCCGCGCGCCGAGCGCGTCGTGCCCTTCGCCCACCTGCGCGACGTCGTGGTGATCGCGCTGCCGCCGCGCCCCACCCCCGTGACCTGGCTCCAGCTCCCGGACGGCACCGTGCTCCACGCCCCGCCCGGCCCCGCGCTGCTGGTGCGGACGGCCGCCGGCGAGTGGGTGCTGCCCGTGGACGACGCCCCGCTGGTGCGGGAGCTGGTGCTGACCCGGCGGAACCGCTGGGCCCGGCGGCCGGCCACCCCCTGATCGGGCGAACCTGGCGAAAAGCCCGCGAGGTCGCCGGTGAGCGGTTAGCGTGCGAACCCGCCACGACCACCGCGACGACGTCCCGCGACCATCCGGAAAGGACTCCTGTGATCAACCCCGACCCCGCGAAGGCGGCGGAGGACCTGGACAGGTGGGCCGCCGGTCTTGAGCAGCGGGCGCAGCGGTACCTGCGGCTGCAACAGCAGATGAACGCCACCAGCGCCAGCGCCTCGTCGCCCGACGGCACCGCCCGGGTCACCGTGGACAGCAACGGCGTCCCCACCGACATCGCGCTGACCGACCGCGCGCGGGGCGCCGAGCCGGCGGCGATCTCGGCCCAGGTCATGGCCGCGATGCGCAACGCCCAGGCGAAGCTGCGGCAGCAGGTCCAGGACCTGGTCGCGGCGACCGTGCCGGTGGACGACGCGCCCGCGCGCAACATCGTCGCGCAGTACCGGGAGCGGTTCCCCGACGAGGTCGTGGAGCCGGACGCCGGCCGCGAGGCGCACCGGGAGCTGCGCATCGGCCAGGTCGAGGACGACGCGCCGCAGCAGCAGCCGCCACCGCGCCGGCCGCCGGGCGGCGACGGACCCGACGACGGCTGGGAAGACCGGTCGTTCCTGCGCTGAGGAGGGTGAAGGACCATGGGAGACGGGTTCACCGTCGACTCCGGGGAGCTGGCCGCCCAGGCCGGCGCGCTCGACGGGTTCGCGACGCGGGCGGACACCGCCACCGACGCGGGCCGCCACGTCACGAGCCTGGACGACGCCTACGGCCTGCTGTGCCGGCCGTTCGCCGACCTGCTCAAGGACCCGCAGCAACGCGGGGTGGACACCCTCCAGGCCACCTCGGAGAGCCTGCGCCAACTGGTGACCGACCTCGGCGACACCGCGAAGACCTACCGCGAGGCGGAGGAGAAGGTCTCGGCGGTGCTGCGGGCGCTGGTCAGGTCGCTGGAGGCCGTGTCGGCGGCGCCGCGCGTCGGGAGAGGCAACTGATGGTCGACGTGGACGGCTCCAGCACCAACCCGCTGGTGGACGAGCGGTCGGACCTGCGGAACAACTACCTCCAGGACCTCAACCCCCTGGAGAACACGGGCGCGCCCGACGCCGAGCAGGGCACCGGCTTCATGACCGGCATCACCGCGTTCGAGGCGGGGTGGACCATCGCCCAGGGCATCGACCAGAACGACCTGGGCCTGATCATCTCCGGCGTGGCGGCGGGCGCCCTGGACGTGGCGAGCGCGGCGGTCGACCCGATCGCCTACGTCGCCGGGCAGCTGTTCTCCTGGATGCTGGAGCACGTCGAGCCGGCGCGGGCCGCGCTGCACGCGGTGACCGGCAACCCGGACATGGTCAAGGGCTACGCCCAGACCTGGACCAACATCGAGCAGGAGATGCTCGCGCTGGGCGAGGAGTTCCGGGAGACCGCGCGCGGCGGGGTGCCCTCCTGGACCGGGGACGCCGCCGACGGCTACCTGCGCAAGGCGGAGGCGATCGCGGGCATCGCCCAGGGCGCGGCGGGCGGCGCGCACGGCATCGCGGGCATCACCCTGGCGATGGCCGAGGTGGTCGGCGGCATCCGGGTGGCCATCCGGGACCTGCTGGCGACCCTGGCGGGCGCGCTGGTGAGCTGGGCGATCGAGCTGGCCTGCACGCTGGGCGCGGCGGCGCCGGTGGTCGTGGCCCAGGCCACCGCCAAGATCGCGCAGGTGGTGCGCCTCGTGGCGAACATGCTCAGGGCGCTGGGCAAGGCGCTGTCGAGCGCGCTGACCTGGCTGGTCCAGCTGCGCGACCTGTTCGACGGCTTCTGGCGCGCCCTCAACGAGCTGAAGAAGAGCCAGGCGACCGCGCCGGCGTGACATCCGGCTCCCGTTCCGGCCGGGCTCGCGGCGAACTGTCAGTGATCAACACCTGTTGGTGACCGCCACGGCCCTGCACGGCAGTGGTGGTGGGCGCCGGACCGACCGGCTTGGCGGCGGCGTGCGGGTTGGCGGTGCGGGGCGTGCCCGTGCGCGTGGTGGACGCGGCGAACGCGCTGCTTGCCGGTGTCCGGCAAGGAACGGGGCTTCCACTCGGCCGCGTTCACCCCTTCTGCCCATCGCCCGGCCAGGAGAGCATCAAGGGGAACGGCGGCCGGGGTGTCGGCCGCCGAGCCGGGGGGCGGGGGGAGGGCCGACATGCGGTGGTCGCTGTGGCTCGTGCTGATCGGATTGCTGCTGGCCTCGCTCACCCGCACCCCACCGGTGGCCACCGCCCTCGCCACGGGCCTGGTCACCGCCGGGTTCGGCGCGCGGCGCCGCTTCCGCGACCGGCTCCCCCACCACCGCTGCGGCGTGGCGGGGTCGGGACGCGCCGCGCTCCTCCTGGCGCCCGTCGTGCTGAGCCCCGGGGAGCGGGAGCTGTTCCGGGCGATCGAGGGTCGGTTGGAGACCGAGGACCCGGAGTTCGCGCGACGCCTGCGCTCCCTGACCCGGCCGCACACCGCCCCCGGACCGGACGAACCCCTCCCGCCGGAGGCCGACGGCGACGGCCCGAACCGCCGCGACGCCTGACGCTCAGCTCCCGCCCGTCCGGTATCGCGCGAGCAGGAGCAGCACCACCCCCGCCAGGGCGCACCCCAGCCCCGTGAACACCGCCGCGCGCGGCCCCTGCTGGATCGCCGCGCCGGCGACCAGGACGAGGGTCACCAGGCCGAACACCGCCGCTTTCCCCGCCATCACCGCTCCTGTCCTCCGTGGCCGAGCCCCGTCGCGCCGACCGCGACCCCGGGAGCCGGGGCAACGGTAGCGATCTCCATGATGACCACCGCGGAATGAGCCGCGCTGGGCATGACGTCTATCGAAAGTTTCGGTGCACCGAAAACCGCCCTTGCCGCACCATATTGCCGTACCCGAGCACGGCATTCGGCCGCACGACAGGCAGATGAGATGCAGCGGTGTTGACAACTTTCGGCAATCGGTCCGAAACTTTAGACAGTCGGTACGTGATCAGCGGTCGTGGTCGCGACCTACCGCCCACCTGTCTCAAAGGAGAGCATCGGTGATCATCAGTTTGGGTCGCTCCAAAATCCGTTCGACGGTCATCATGCTGGCGATAGCGGCGTTGACGCTCGCCGGAGCACTGGTGGCGACGGCCAAGACCACGCCCCTCCGGGCCGCCGCCGGTGACGTGTCCATCGCGGCGGTGGAGGACGACGGCGCGGACTGCCCGGTGACCCTGCCCGGGTCGACCCC
>NZ_JBHSQO010000024.1:0-105661 GCF_042658445.1 Saccharothrix lopnurensis
CTCGGCGGGCGCGGGGACCCGCCGGGGCCGCGCTTTCGCGACGGCGGCGCGGTCGGCGTCGTCGCCGCTGATCCTGGCCGTGCGCTCCGACTCGGTCCTGGCCCTCGGCGTGCCGGCGCGGGCCGGGTTCACCCGACGGGGGGCGGGGCGACCGCCCTTGTCCCGGGCGTCCTCGGCCGACGCGGCCCCGGCGCCCTCGGACGCCGCGCCGCCGCGCGGGCCGATCGCCCGGTTGCCCCGTTCGCCGCCGCCGCGCGCACCGCCGCCCTCCGGTCCACCGCGTCCCGCGTCACCACGCGGTCCGCCCCGGTTCGCCGCCCCGGCCCGGGGTTCCTCCACCGGTCCACGGGCGACCGCGGGCCGACCACGACCGGGCTGCGCCGCGTCGGCGGGGCGACCACGACCGGCCGGTGCCGCGTCGGAGGGCCGGGGACGGGGGCCGGAGCGGTCCGGCTCGGACGCGGGCGGGGTGGCGCGCCCCGGTCGGTCGCCGGGCGCGGGCCCGCCGCCCGCTCGTCCCGACCCGTCCGCTCGTCCCGACCCGCGCGGCGGCTGGGGCGCGCTCGACCTGCCCGAGGTGGGGGTTCGGGGGGGAACGGGTCGCCCGCGGAACCCGTCGGGTTCGCCTGGCCCCGGCGGCCGGTTGTCCACGCCCACTCCCTCCGAGTACCCGGGTACGCCCCCATGGACGCGTCAACTCGCGCCCGGGTTGCGGACAAGCCTCGCACAGGACTTCCCGGTGACGCCGTGATACCGGTTGAGGACCCGCCCTGACCAGCGCGGTAACCCGATTGTAAGGTCGACTTCACGGCGTTCGTAGACTGTGGCCCCGTGCTCACCATGCAGGATGCGCTGCTCGCGCTGACCAAGTACTGGACCGACCGGGGCTGCATCGTCGTGCAGCCGTACAACACCGAGGTCGGCGCCGGTACGTTGAACCCCGCCACCGTGCTGCGGGTGCTGGGTCCCGAGCCGTGGCGCGTGTCCTACGTCGAGCCCAGCGTGCGGCCCGACGACGCGCGGTACGGGGAGAACCCCAACCGGCTCCAGACCCACACCCAGTTCCAGGTCATCCTCAAGCCCGACCCGGGCGACCCCCAGGAGCTGTACCTGGGCAGCCTCGACGCGCTCGGCATCGACGTCCGCGCGCACGACGTGCGGTTCGTCGAGGACAACTGGGCCTCGCCCGCGCTGGGCGCCTGGGGCCTGGGCTGGGAGGTCTGGCTCGACGGCCTGGAGATCACCCAGTTCACCTACTTCCAGCAGGCCGGCGGCATGTCGCTGGACCCGGTGTCGGTGGAGATCACCTACGGCATCGAGCGGATCATGATGGCCCTCCAGGGGGTCGACCACTTCAAGGACATCGCGTACGCGCCCGGCGTCTCCTACGGCGAGGCGTTCGGCCAGTCCGAGTACGAGATGAGCCGCTACTACCTCGACGACGCCGACGTCGAGGCGAACAAGCGGCTGTTCGAGGAGTACGCCGCCGAGGCCCGCCGGATGCTCGACGCGCGCCTGCCCGTGCCCGCGCACAACTACGTGCTGAAGTGCTCGCACGCGTTCAACGTGCTCGACGCCCGCGGCGCGATCAGCACCACCGAGCGCGCCCGCGCGTTCGGGCGGATGCGGGCCCTGGCCCGCGAGGTCGCGCAGCTGTGGGCGGCCCGCCGCGAGGAGCTGGGCCACCCGCTCGGCCTGGCCGAGGCGCCCGCGCCGGCGGCCCCGCCCGAGACGTTCCCCGAGGTCGCGGAACCCGCCGCGCTGCTGTTCGAGATCGGCACCGAGGAGTTGCCGCCGGCCGAGGTGACCCGCACGGTGGACGCCGTGCGCGCCGCGGTCGCCGCCAAGCTCGCCGCCACCCGCCTCGCCCACGGCGCGGTCGAGGTGCACGGCACGCCGCGCCGCGTCGTGGTGCTCGTCGCCGACGTCGCGCCGCGCGAGCCGGACGCCGAGAAGACCGCGCGCGGTCCCCGCGTGTCGGCCGCGTTCGACGCCGACGGCAACCCGACCAGGGCGGCACAGGGCTTCGCCCGCGGCCAGGGCGTGGCCGTCGAGGAACTCGGCCGCGTCACCGAGAACGGCGTCGAGCACGTCGCCGCGGCGCGCACCGACCCCGGCCGCGGCGCGGTCGAGGTGCTCAGCGGCCTGCTCGGCGAGGTGGTGGCCGAGCTGCGCGCCGAGAAGAACATGAAGTGGAACGACCCGAAGCTGTCGTTCACCCGCCCGATCCGGTGGCTGCTCGCCCTGCTGGGCACCACGCCCGTGCCGGTCGTCGTGTCGTCCCTGGAGGCCGAGCCGAAGACCCGCGTGCACCGCACCGCCGACCACCCGGTCGTGGAGGTGTCCACGGCGGACGGTTACCTGGAGTTCCTGGCGGGTCACGGGATCGTCGCGTCCGCCGAGGACCGCCGCGCCGCGATCGTGGCCGAGGCGGAGCGGCTGGCCGCGTCCGTCGGCGGCGTCGTGGACCTCGACGGGGTGCTGGACGAGGTGACCAACCTGGTCGAGCGGCCCACGCCGATCCTCGGCGCGTTCGAGGAGCGCTACCTGGAGCTGCCCGCGCAGATCCTCACCACGGTCATGCGCAAGCACCAGCGCTACCTGCCGGTGCGCGCCCGGGACGGCTCGCTGCTGCCGCACTTCGTGGCCGTGGCCAACGGCGAGGTGGACGAGGACCTGGTCCGCGCGGGCAACGAGGCGGTGCTGCGGGCCCGCTACGAGGACGCCGCGTTCTTCTGGCGCGCCGACCTGCGCACGCCGCTGGAGGACATGAAGTCCGGTTTGGACAAGCTCACCTTCGCGGACAAGCTCGGGTCCGTGGCCGACCGGGCGGGTCGCATCGCGGCGCTGGCCCGGCGGCTCGCCGAGGTGGTGGGCGCGGACGACGACACCCTGGCGCGCGCGGGCGAGCTGGCCAAGTTCGACCTCGGCTCGCAGATGGTGATCGAGCTGTCGAGCCTGGCGGGCGTGATGGCCCGCGAGTACGCCGAGCGGGCGGGGGAGACCCCGGAGGTGGCGCGGGCGCTGTTCGAGATGGAGCTGCCGCGCTCCGCGGGCGACGCGCTGCCGGGGTCCACGCCGGGCGCGCTGCTGTCCCTGGCGGACCGGTTCGACCTGCTGGCGGGCCTGTTCGGGATCGGCGCGAACCCCACGGGCAGCTCGGACCCGTTCGGGCTGCGGCGGGCCGCGCTGGGCGCGGTGAGCGTGCTGCGGGCCTTCCCGGACCTGCGGGACATCACCCTCACCAGGGCGCTGTCGCTGGCCGCGCGCGAGCTGGAGGCGTCGGCGGTCGACCTGTCCGGGGAGGCGCTGGAGGTGGCGCGCGAGTTCGCGGTGCGCCGCTACGAGCAGCAGCTGCTGGACGCGGGCCACGACCACCGGTTCGTCAACGCGGTGCTGCCGCTGGCCGACGCGCCCGCCGTGGCCGACGCGACGCTGGCCGAGCTGACCGGCCTCGCCGGGGACCCGGACTTCGCCGCGCTGGTCGCCGCGCTCCAGCGGGTGCGGCGGATCGTGCCCGCGGACACCGCCGGCGAGTACGACCCGGCCGCGCTGGTCGAGCCCGCCGAGGTGGCCCTGCACCGGGCGCTGGCCGAGGTGCCGTCCGGGCTCACCGGCCTGGCGGCGTTCGCGGGCGCGGCGACCGGGCTGACCGCGCCGGTCAACACGTTCTTCGACGAGGTGCTGGTGATGGCCGAGGACCCGGCGGTGCGGCGGGCGCGGCTCGGCCTGCTGGCCGCGATCCGCGACCTGGCCGCCCCGGTCCTGGACTGGCAGGCGCTGGGCACCGCGCTGGGCTGAGCGGCCGGCGGTCGACGACGTGCCGAAATCCCCGCCCACCGGAATCTCCGGTGGGCGGGGATTTCCGCGTGAACTACATGTCGCGGTTGTCCTGCCGGTCGCTCGTCGAGAGGTAGGTGAGCGACTTCGGGACTGCGGCGACGGTCTGGTCCGGCTTGACCTCTGCGGCTGCGGCCGGCCCGGCGCCCAAGGCGATCAGGGCCGCGGCGGTCGCGGCCACCAGCGCTGCGGGGATGATTCTCACGCTGTCTTCTCCTCACACACCCGGCCAGGGTTCGGCAGGCGACACTTTCGCACATATATTGCCGGAACACGAGCCCCCTTTCGCGCGTGCCGTATCAGTAGCCGACCAGGTGCGGAGCGTGATAGTTACGGCCGAAGTCACCTGTTGCCCGGCCGTTCCGACAAGTTTTCAAGGTCATCCGCCTCATTGGCGCGGACCATTTGGCGCTCATCCGTTGCTACGTCTTGACGAACCCGCCACCGGAGGGATGGAATTCCGCCACATTGACTTTCTTCGGACCGTCGGCGTGGTCGCGGCCGGACAAGGGGTTGGCGAATGCGAAGGTTGGCCAGAGCCGTCTCCTGCGGTCTGCTGATCCTGTCCGTGGCCTCCTGCGGGAGCGGGGTGGACCCGCTGGCGCCGGGCGCCGGCGGTCGGCAGGACAAGCCCGTGGTCGGCGTCATCCTGCCGGACCGCACCTCGTCGGACCGCTGGGAGACGCAGGACGCGCCGCTGCTCGGCCGCGCGTTCAGCTTCGCGGGCATCGAGGGCGTCATCGAGAACGCCGACGGCGACGAGGCCAGGTTCGCGAGCATCGCCGACGCGATGATCGCGCGCGGGGTGAAGGTGCTGATGACGACCCCGCTGACGCCCGAGGGCGGCGCGGAGGTCGAGCGCAAGGCCAAGGACGCGGGCATCCCGGTCATCAACTACGACCGGATCAGCCTGGGCGGCCACGCCGAGTACTACGTGTCGTTCGACAACCTCAACGTGGGCGAGTTGCAGGCCGAGGGCCTGCTGAAGTGCCTGGGCGCCAAGCCCGGGGCGCAGGTCATCGAGGTCCAGGGCGCGCCGCAGGACAACAACGCGACCCTGTTCGCCGACGGCCAGCGCCGCCTGCTCGGCCCGCTCTACGACAGCCGCGAGCTGCGGCTGGTGGGCAGCGAGGCCATCGACAAGTGGGACCCGCTGATCGGCCGGGCCAAGTTCGAGCAGATGCTCGACGGCAACGGCGGGCGCGTGGACGGCGTGATCGCGGCCAACGACGGCCTGGCCGCCGCGGTGATCGAGGTGCTGCGGGCCAAGGGCCTGGCCGGGCAGGTGCCGGTGACCGGGCAGGACGCCACCCTGGACGGCCTGCGGGCGGTCCTGCGCGGCGAGCAGTGCATGACGGTCTACAAGCCGATCCGCGACGAGGCCGAGGCCGCCGCGCGGCTGGCCATCGCGGTGGCGAAGGGCGACCTCAGCGGCGCGGACGACCTGGCCACCGGCAACACCCGGGACCTGGTCTCGCGGCGGGATGTGAAGTCGGTGCTGCTGGGCGCGGACCTGATCGCCCGGGACAACGTGCGCGCGCTGGTGGCGCAGAGCGCGGTCAAGGCGGTGGACCTGTGCGCCGGCGACACCGCCCAGGACTGCGCGGAGCTGGGCATCCTGGTCAATTGAGCGCGGCGGGGCCGGGCAGCACGTCGACGTCGGTCGGGCCCATCGGCTCCCCGCACTCCGAGCAGCGCAGCTCGACGTGCGCGACGAGCCCGCAGGCGCGGTGGCGGTGCAGCGCGGGCGGACCGGCCTCGCCCGCCGTCCAGCGGTCGCCCCAGCGGACCATGACCAGCAGCAGGTCGACCAGCTCGGTGCCCTTGGGCGTGAGGCCGTACTCGTGCCGCGGCGGCTTGGTCGAGTACGGCCTCCGCTCTAAGACCTCCTGCTCGACCAGCCACCGCAGCCGCTCCGCGAGCACCTTGCGGGAGATGCCCAGGTGGGCGTGGAGCTGGTCGAAGCGGGTGATGCCCCGGTGGACGTCGCGCAGGACCAGCGGTGACCACGGCTCGCCGATGACGTCCATGGTGCGCGCGATCGAACAGACCATGTCGCCGAACCGCGTCCGCTGCATGGCGACCATCCTACCGATGAGGGTTTCATCAAAAAACCGACAAACCCTCGCGAGTCGTACCCCCAGACCCGTCGTGTCGTACGTCCAGACCGGGCGAGTCGTACGCCCAGGACCCCCGTGTCGTACGTTGCGGACCCCCGAACTGACGGTTCGGGCCGGTTTTTTTCACGCCTCCAGGTCGTGCCGCCCGGAGATGAACTCCTGCACGCGGATCTTGGCGCGGATCAGGGGCCGGCGGATGCGGGCCTCCCGGCGCTGGGCGCGGAGCAGCTTGCGGGAGCCCTCGGCGTACCGCCAGCGCGCCCACGGCGACCCCGGTCGGGCCAGGCGCAGCGCGCCGATCTCCGGCAGCACCGGCACCAGCAGCCCGAGCAGGCCGGTCCACACCTTGCCCTTGAGCAGCGCCACGATGGCGAACGCCAGGTTCACCAGCAGGAGCAGCACGCGCAGCGCCACGCCGTCGCCGTAGAACTCCTCGTAGCCCAGCGGGCGGGCGCCGAGCAGCAGCAGGCCCGTCATGCCGATCGCCAGGAACACCGCGTCGACCGACAGCCGGCCGTCCTTGGTCCAGTACACGTCGCGCAGGTGCAGGATCAGCGCGAACTCGTCGAGCACCAGCGCCGAGCCCACGCCCAGCAGCGCCGCCGCGCCCGCGCGCACCCCGTACTGCTCGTCGGGCACGGCCAGGCCGGTCACGCCGCCGAGCATCATGAACACCGCGCCGAACACGACGTGGTGGATGTGCGTCCCGCCGGGGGTGAGGTTGCCCGGCCACCACCGCACGCCCGCCCGGATCATGCGCACGCTGATCCGGATGAAGACGAACGTCAGCACCAGGCCGAGGAAGAAGAACAGCAGCCGGGACTGGGGCAGGTGGAGCGAGTACACCACCCCATCTTCACCCGCCGGGCCTACTTGAAGCTGACGCCGCCCTGGATGTCGCCGGCCTGGAGCACGTTGCCGTGCACGGTGCCGGAGATGTGGTTGGTCACCCGACCGGCCTGGTTGACCCGGCCCTCCCGGGCGGCCTGCGCGTGCTCGCGCCGCAGCGCCTCGGCAAACCCGGGGTCGTTCGCGGCGGTGCGCTCCAGCACGTCGCCGAGCACCCTGACCTCCGCGGAGTCCTCCGGGGCGCCCTCGGCGGCGGTGAGCGCCGCGATCGCCACCGGGTCGTCCTCGAACCTGGCCCGCACCAGCTCGTACAGGCCCGCGACGGCGCGCGTCGCCAACGCCGCGGCGATGGACAGCAGAACCGGTTCCGGCATGTCAAGACCCCCTGTGGTCACCGTCTCGTTTCACCGTAGCAGTGCGACTCGCCGCCTTCTGCCGCTCGACTGCCGGCCGCATCCCGTGGTTCACTGTCAGCGGTCGTAACCTTTCTGTGTTCGTGATCCACCACGCTCGCGGAACGGAGCTGCGGGCGCCGAACACTCCTCGCCAGGAGGGGCCGGAGCCCCAGCGGACCCGGTGGTCGCAAGCGCGATCCGGCACCTGTTAGAGGAGAAGTAGCAAGATGGCTGTTCAGGGCACCGTCAAGTGGTTCAACGCGGAGAAGGGCTTCGGCTTCATCTCCCCGGACAACGGTGGCGCCGACGTGTTCGTGCACTACTCGGAGATCCAGAGCACCGGTTACCGCACCCTGGAAGAGAACCAGCGGGTGGAGTTCGAGATCGGCCAGGGCCAGAAGGGGCCGCAGGCACAGGCGGTTCGACCGGTCTGACCTGACCGGATCACCTGATCCGGAGCTGTTTTGGGCCGCCACCCCCCTCGCCGGGGGTGGCGGCCCGAATCATCGGGTGGGCTCGCGGGGTCGGCTCGCCGGGTCAGCTCGTCAGCGCCGGCGCCGGGCCCAGCCGGTCGCCGTAGACGCGCTTGCCGATCAGCCGCGCGCCGTCGAAGACGAAGAACGCGGTGGTCCGCACCCGGAACGGCAGGCCGGTCGGCTCCTCGCCGCCCAGGCTGCCCACGTGGGTGCCCTCCAGCTCCAGTTCGACGATCACGGCGCCGTCGGCGTGGTGCAGCTCCACCAGCCTGCTGCGCCGGTCGGGCAGGGCCGACCGGACGTGGGCGTAGTACCCGGCGAACTCCTCCCGGCCGTCGAAGACCTGGCCGGTCGAGACGATCTCGCACCGCGGGTGGTCGAACGCCCCGACCGCGCTGTCGAACTCCTGCTCGTTCTCCGATTCCAGGTGTTCCAGCACGATCGCCTCGCGCAGGGCCCGCAGTGCCTTGGACGCGGTCATGCGCGGTCCCCCCGTGGTCTTGTCGCTTCGTGAGCGACCAAACACCGCGCGCACACCGCCAGTCAAGACGGTAATCGGTAACCGGTGTCGTCCCCGAGAAGTGCTCACGTACTCCTTCCGCGTTCGGACCGGGAATTCCCGTGTCCCGCGCGGGTCGCGCCTCAGGTCACAATTCGGTGAGCGGCGCGGTGTCGTCCGTGAATTGTTCCGCCGCTACGGCCCGGCGATGGCCCGGTAGAACGGGCGCAGGTCGTCGGTGATCGACCGGCCCGCCAGCACCAGGGGGTCGAGCTGGTCGAGCAGCGCGTCCGGGCGTCCGGGCACGGGCTCGGGGATGTCCGGCAGCGCCGAGGCCGGTGTGGGCCGGGTCCAGAACGACTCGAACCGGTCGTCCCGGGACGCGGTCGCGGTGCCCCCGCCCGACCCGCCGGGCTCGCCCGGTCCCCCCGACCCGTCCGGCTCGTCGGTGCCGTCGGTCTCGTCCGGGTCGTCGGGGCGCATCGGGGCCCGCAGCTCGCGCAGCCGGTCCAGCAGGTCCTCCCGCGACCGGCCGCGCCACGCCAGGATCTCGAACGGGTCACGGTCGAACGCCTCGGCCAGCAGGTAGCAGGTCGCGGCGAGGTGCTTGCACGGCACCTCCCAGTCCGGGCACGTGCAGTCCATCGACAGCTCGCGCAAGGTGCCCGGGAACAGCGTGAGGCCCTGCTCGGCGAACACGTCCTCGATCTCCGCCGGCATCTCGCCCGCGAGCAGCTTCGCCGCGAAGACCGCCCGGTCCGCCAGGGCGTGCTCGATGCGCGTCCAGTCGTCCTCGTCGAACCTCCGCACGCCGATCCGCGCCCGGTACGGCTCCGCGCGCGAGCCCATCACCAGCGCCACCACCAGGCTCGTCGACAGCGACAGGCTCATCACCTGGCCGGTCCGCGCGTAGGCGCGCCCCCGGACGAGCCGCCCGCCCATGCCGAACGACTCCAGCACCTCCACGAACCGGCGCGACCACCAGGTCCGCGCCACCTCGCCCCGCTTGCTGCGCAGCGTCAGCCCGCCCTCGACCCGGACGGGCCGCGACGGCGGCCGCTCGCCGTGCCAGTGCCTCGTGCGCTCAACCACCCACGGCCTCCCCGGACAGGGCGAGCAGCTCGCGCAGCTCACCGGTCGACAGCTCCGCCAGCCAGTCCTCGCCCGCCCCGACCACGAGCTGCGCCAGGCCCCGCTTCTCCTCGATCATCCGGTCGATCCGCTCCTCCAGCGTGCCGACGCACACGAACTTGCGCACCTGCACGTGCTTGCGCTGCCCGATGCGGAACGCCCGGTCGGTCGCCTGGTCCTCCACGGCGGGGTTCCACCAGCGGTCCAGGTGGACGACGTGGTTGGCGGCGGTGAGGTTCAGCCCCGTGCCGCCGGCCTTCAGCGACAGCACGAACACCGACGGCCCGCCCTCCTCCTGGAACCGCCGGACCATCTCGTCACGCGCCCCCTTCGGGGTGCCGCCGTGCAGGAACAGCACCTCGGTGTCGAACCGCGTCGCCAGGTGCGGCGCGACCAGCGAGCCGAACTCGGTGAACTGGGTGAAGCACAACGCCTTGTCGCCGTCCGCGAGCGCCTCCTCCAGGACCTCCTCCAGGCGCGCCAGCTTCCCCGAGCGGCCCGCGACGCGCGAGGAGTCGCCGAGCAGCTGGGCGGGGTGGTTGCAGACCTGCTTGAGCTTCGACATCGTGCCCAGCACCACGCCGCGGCGCTGGATGCCCCGCACCTCGGCGATCCGCGCGAACATGTCGTCCACCACCGCCTGGTACAGCGACGCCTGCTCGGCGGTCAGCGTGCACAGTTGCGTGACCTCGATCTTGTCCGGCAGGTCGGTGATGACCTTGGGGTCGGTCTTGAGCCGGCGCAGCACGAACGGGCCGGTGATCCGGCGCAGCCGCAGCGCCGCGTCCTCGTCGTGGTGCCGCTCGACGGGCACGGCGAAGCGGGCGCGGAACGTGCTGATCGAGCCCAGCACGCCCGGGTTGGCGAAGTCCATGATGGACCACAGCTCCGCCAGCCGGTTCTCCACCGGCGTCCCGGTCAGCGCCACCCGGTGGCGCGCGGGCAGCGACCGCACCACCTCGGACTGCCGCGTGGCGCTGTTCTTGATGTTCTGCGCCTCGTCGAGCACCACCCGGTCCCACACCACGTCGGCGAGCTCGCCCGCGTCCCGCGCCACCACCGCGTAGGTGGTGATCACCAGGTCGCAGTCGAGGTCGAGCGCCCGCTCCGCGCCGTGGTGGACGCGGACCCGCAGGCCGGGGGTGAACCGCGCCGCCTCCCGCTGCCAGTTCCCGACCACCGACATCGGGCACACCAGCAGCGTCGGCGGGCGCCCGCCGCGGCGCCGGGTGTGCGCCTCCAGCGCCAGCAGCTGCACGGTCTTGCCCAGGCCCATGTCGTCGGCCAGGCACGCGCCGAGCCCCAGCCGGTCCAGGAACGCCAACCACGCCAGCCCGCGCTGCTGGTACGGCCGCAGCTCCCCGACCAGCCCCGGCGGGTGCTCCACCGGTTCCAGCCGGTGCTCCGCCTCACCGGACAGCAGGTCACCGAGCCAGCCCGTGGCCCGGACCCCGTTGAGCGGCAACGGCAGCTCCGCGTCGTCCGGGTGCAGACCGGCGTGCAGCAGCACCTGGGCGGCCGTCATCCGCCCACCGCCGCCGCGCCGGAGGAACGCGAGGCCCGCGGCGAGCCGCTTGCGGTCGACGTGCACCCACTGGCCGCGCACCCGGACCAGCGGCACCTTGGCCCGTGCCAACGCGGTCAGCTCGGCCTCGGTCAGCCGCTCGTCCCCGAGCGACAGCTCCCACCGGAAGTCGACGAGCGCCTTCAGCCCCAGCTCGCCCTCCTTGGCGACGGTCCCGGCCGTGCCGCGACCGGTCGCGTCGAGCGTGAGCCCGAGCCGGCTCGGCTGCCGCCACCACGAGGGCAGCAGCACCCCGAACCCGGCCTGCGCCAGCAGCGCCGCGTGCGTGAGGAAGTCGTAGGCGCCCTCGACGTCCAGCGCCAGTTCGGCGGGCCGCTTGGCCACCAGGGCGCGGTCCAGTGCGGGGTAGAGCCGACTGGCCCGGCCGAGATCACCGAGCAGCACCTCGTCCGGTCGATCCACCCACCTCCTCAACGCGGCATCCCGCTTGCGCCACAACTGGTTCGCCGACACCTGCACGCTCGGCTCGTCAACGGCCTGGAGCAGGAACTCGACCCGCCACCGGTCTTCGAGGAACCCGCCCTGCTCCGGCGAGACGAGCCGGAAGCAGGTCCGAACCGGACTCTCCCGCAACCCGCGCGCGGCCCACGTGCCCAGCACGCGGCGCAACCCGTCCACCTCGCCGGAGGCGGCCTCGACCCGAGGAGCCCCCGCCAACGCGGCCAACCACCGCCCGACCACCCCGTCCTCGCCCGCGCCGGTGGTGGCCGCGACGCCGGTGCCGGCGAGTGCCCGCCGGACCTCCCGGTCGACGAGCCGGTCGAGCACGTCGGTCAGCACCCCGTCGCCCCCTCGGCCGCTGGCTCCTCCGCTTCCTCCGTCGTTGCCCGCGGGCCCGTTCCCGACACCGCTCGCGGCGGCCTGGAACGAGTCCGGTGTGGTCGCCCGCAGCGCGGCGTGCCGCAACGAGTCGACCCCGGACAGCGCCGCGCGCCACCGGGCGGAACGGGTGTCGTCGAGCACCGGCAGGACGCGGCCGCGTCGCACCAGGTCCAGCCCGAAGTCCACCACCTCGGTGAGGAACTTGGCCGAGGCGCCGAGCCGGAAGTCCACCGCCCGGTTCGGCACGGTTCCCTCCCACCAGAGGACGGGAACCACCCACTCCCGCCACCGGAGGGCCCCGCGCCGGGACGGCTGTTCCCGCGCCAACTCGGGGGAGGCGACCGGACCGGAGGCGGAGGACGGCAACCAGACCCGCAGCTCGCCCACCTCCCCGGCTTCGGGCTCACCGACCTCGCGGCCCGGCCCGGCCCCGGTTCCGGCGCTGTCGGCCCCGGTCCCGACTCCGGCCCTGGCCCTGGCACCGACTCCGGCCCTGGCACCGACTCCGGTCGCGGCTCCGGCCCCGTTGACGCCGGTCCCGGCCCCGTCGATGTCGGTCCCGGCCCCGGCCCCGTCCCCGTCAGTGCCCGCCCGACCCGCCTCCCCGAGCAGCGCGCGCAACTCCGCACCGCCGAGGGCGAACGGGTGCGGAACCGCCGCTCGCGGCAGTCGCCCGGCAACCCGGGCGGGCAGCCGCGAGTCCTCGGCCCACAGCGCCACCCGACCGTCGACAGCGCCAAGGCTGTGCAGCACCAACACGAGGTGCGACTCTAGGCGTCGCCACCGACACCACCGGTCCAGGTCGGCGCCGGTCTACCCGGGATCGGACCGGGTGGGGCGGCGCCGGGAGCCGGTCAGCGGAACTGCCGGGTCCTCGACCGCGCCAGGGTCGTCACGCCGACACCGGCCAGGCCCACCTGGAGCGCCATCTCCAGCCAGTCGGGCCCCGAGGTGTCCGACACCCCCAGCACCGACGCGGCGAAGGTGCCCAGCAGGGCCGCCGCCACGCCCACCAGGAGCGTCATCACCATCGAGAGGTGCTGCCTGCCCGGTACGACCAGCCTGCCGAGGCCGCCGATGACCAGACCGATGACCAGTGCCGAGATGAGCCCGGTGATCTCCACGAGAGGTCCTTTCCCCCGCCTGCGCGTTCACCTCCAGCATCACGACACCCCCTCCCCGCCCGAATCGGGTTTGCCCCTGACCCGCCCCTGATCCGGACCCTGAACCCCGGACACCTCGGGGCCCCCTCCGGAGAGGACCCGGCCCGGCACGTCCGGGTCACAGCCGATCCTGGCCAGGCGCGACCTGATCGAGGTGGGCGAGCGCTCCAGGCGGCGGGCCACGCCCCGGATCAGGTCGGCGCTCGGGCTCCCCTCCCCGGCGGCGAGCCACTCGACGCGCAGGTCCTCGTCCAGGTCCCGGGTCCACGGTTGGTCGGCGTTGGCCGGGCGGTTCCCCGGCGAGGCGGGCGCGGGGGTGCTCAGCCTGCCCAGCGCGTCCAGGACCTGGCCCAGGAGCTTGCCGAGCCTGCCCCCGGCGTCGGCGGGCAGGCGCAGGGCGCCCTCGGCCACCAGCGCGCCGGAGGAATCGGTGCCGGTCAGCTCCACCACCAGGTCCGGGTCGGCGGTGGCCGCCAGGCGGTAGGTCGTGGAGCCGATGCGGAGTGCGTTCTCGTACGTGGTTGTCGTCATGGCGATGACGGTAGACCGGGGGTCTGACAATTTTCGGGATCGAGGGTGTTGTTCCAGGTCAGGGGCACAGGGGGCAGGTCGGGGTGGCCGCCGGGACGCCGGTCAGGTGCGGCTTGAGGTGCTCCGCGATGGCCCTGGCCAGCAGCGGGGGCACCGCGTTGCCGATCTGCCTGGCCACCTCGATCTTGGAGCCGCACCACTCGAAGTCGTCCGGGAAGGACTGGAGCCGGGCCGCTTCCAGGTGGGTGATCGGCCGGTCCACGCGGTGGCCGTCCTCGCCCGGTTCCCACTGCGGGTGCAGGTAGCGGCCCTTCTCCGGCTTGTAGAACTCGGTCCGGATGGTCACGGAGGGCTCGTCCCAGCGCATCCGGCCCATCACGTCGGTGGTGCCGGTCTTCTTCTCCCGCCAGCACCTCGGCAGCAGCTCCGGCGGCAGGTCGAACCGCCCGCCACCGGGCGGGACCAGCCGGTAGCGCAGCACCGACAGCGGCGTGGGGTTGCGGCCCAGGTGCAGGTCCGGGCTCTTGAAGCGGCCGGGCAGGGTGCGGCCGAAGAACTCGACCTCGCAGCGCGGCAGCACCGTGGTGAGCGGCTTCTCGGGCAGCCCGCTCAACACGTCGCGCACGGTGTGCCAGCGGCCGCGCGGGTGGGTCGGCGCGGGCAGCGGGACGCGCCCGACCCGCGAGCCGATCACGATGGCCCGGCGGCGGCGCTGGGGCACGCCGAAGTCCGCGGCCAGCAGGATGCCCGCGCTCAGCTCGTAGCCCTCGGTCTCGGCCTGGAGCAGGGCGAACTCGGTGGAGGCCAGGAACCGGTCGACGTTCTCGATCACGAACACCGCGGGCTTGGCCCGCCGCACGAACCGCAGGTACTCGCGCCACAGCGAGTTGCGCGGGTCGTTGACGTCCCTGGAGCCCAGGTTGGAGAACCCCTGGCACGGCGGCCCGCCCACGACCACGTCGACCTCGGGGATCGCGCTGTCCGGCACGGCCGCGATGTCGGTCCAGCGGATGTGGTCCTCGCCGAAGTTCGCCGCGTAGGTGGCCGCCGCGTGCAGGTCCCACTCGACCGCCATGGCCGGCGCGTAGCCGCCCGCCGCCGCGAAGCCGGAGGTCATGCCGCCACAGCCGGCGAACAGGTCGATCACGGACAGCACGGGCTCAGGCTAGCCGACGCCGCCGTTCCAGCACCGCCTCCCGCACCCGACTCGCCGCGGCGGCCGGGTCCTCGTGCTCCCACACCCGCACCGCGAGCCACCCCGCCTCGTCCAGCACCCGGTCGGTGTTGGCGTCGCGGTCCCGGTTGCCCTCGATCTTGGCGCGCCAGAACTCGCCGTTGCGCTTGGGCCACGTGCCGTGCTCGGGGCACCCGTGCCAGAAGCAGCCGTCGACGAACACCGCGACCTTCGCGGGCCCGAACACCACGTCGGCCTCCCGCCGCACCGCGCGCACCGGCCGCCGGTGCACCCGGTAACGCAGGCCGAGCCGGTGCAGCTCGCGCCGCAACGCCACCTCGATCTCCGTGTCGCGCGAGCGCTGCTTGCTCATCCGGGCGCGGACGTCGTCCGTCGTCTCCAGCTTCGGCACCCGGTCATGATGGCCCACCCCGGGTGCGGCACGCCCCGCGGCCTCCGCGCCGCTTGGTCGGGCCCGTCGCGCGGGAGCGCCCGGTGCGGGCGGACACCCAACAGTGCCGGGGGAGCGGCGGATCAGCCCAGCGACAGGTTCGCCCGGTCGGCCGCCGAACGGCCCGCGTCCCACCCCGCCGAGCTGCGCACGGTCGTCGACTTCGCCACGGTGCGGGTGAACATCGAGCCGAAGTACTCGTCCACCGCCTTCTTCCGCTCGGCCAGCACGGGCAGCAGCCGGTCGTCCTCGGGCACCTCGTTGACCGCGCGCAGCCGTTCCCCGACCCGGTGCGCGTAGGACAGCAGGAACGACTTGCGGAACGCCTGCGACCGCTCCTCCGAGGACTTGCCGGCCCGCTCGCCGGCGGCCACCATCGCCCGCGTCGCCTGGACCAGCAGCGACGCCGACAGCAGCTCCACGATCTCCAGGTCCAGCTCCTCGCCGACCAGCGCGACGAACCCCAGGTCGTACACCACGGCGCGGCACCGGTTGGCCTTCGCCACCACGTGCACCACCTGCGCCTTCCCGTCGAAGTACCGCTTGTCCAGCCACAGCCTGCGGGAGGTCGTGGTCGGCGCCTCGGCCGGCATCCGCTCCAGCGCGTGCCGCGTGACCAGCTCCTGCGCCTTGGCCGACAGCGCCTCGGCCTCCTCGGGGAACGCCGTCGACTCGGCCTTGGCCAGCAGCCCGCGCACCCGGTTGAGCACCTTCGGGTGCACGTTGTGGTGGTCGAGGTCGGACAGCGGCGTGCCCGGCTTCGGCACGATCACCGGCAGCGCCGGCAGCTCGACGAGCACGGCCAGCACCGCCACCGCGGCGGCCACGGCGTCGTCGCGCAGCTCGATGTGCCGGCGCGCCCACTCGTCCACCAGCGGCGCGCCGGCGTCCCACCAGACCTCCGCGCCGATCTCGGCCAGCTGCGCCCGCCACCGCGGGTGCAGCACCGGGTACCGCGCGGCCTCCAGCGCCAGCGAGTCGACGAGGAACGACAGCGCGCTCCCGTCCGCCTCGCGCCGGACCGCCTCGTACACGTCGTAAGGCAGCCACCCGTGGTCCCACAGGTGCTCGAACGCGCGCCCGAGCACCGCGCGCACCGCCTCGTCCACTTCGGTCCCGGGCAGGGAGGAGGTACGCGGCAACCGGGCGCGACGGTTGGTCGCGGCCCGCCACAGCGCTCCGCGCAGGTCGTCCACGACCGCTGATTGTCCTCTTTCGGGTGTGGTGTTGCCGCACGTGGTGCGCGTTGCGCGCCCGCGTGCCGCCGACCGTGCCAGCCTCGCGCCGTGAGCAGGAAGGTGACGGTCGTGCACCGTCCACAGGGGACGCGACTGACCCCGGCGCAGCGGGCGGTCGTACGCCGCTGCCGAGACCTCCCGGACCTGGTCGACCCGCTGGAGCTGGAGCTGGTGGTCAGCGGCGCGGTCGCGGACGCGCGACCGGACGAGGAGTTCTGGGCGGGGCTGATCGAGCACGCCGTGTCCCTGCCCAGCCGGCACAACCACGCCCTGCTGCGCGTGCTCGCCGCCCTGCTCACCGGGCGGCCGCGCGAGTGGGCGGCCAACGCCGTGCCGCCCGTCGGCCCCGCGCTGGAGGTGGGCGACGCGTGGGTCTGCGACCGCTCGATCGACGCCGGTTACCTGATCCTGACCTGCGCGTACCGCTTCGCCCAGGACGCGCACGCGATGGTGTTCCTGATCGACGAGCTGGCCGGCGGGGTGGTGCGCCAGGCGTTCGCGACGCGGGACGTGGACACCGCGCACCGCCGGCTGGCCCGGCACGCCCCGCTGACGCTGATCGCCGCGGACGCCGCCCACTGGCTGCTGGCCAAGTCCTACGACCGGCTGGACCGCAGCGCCGTGGACGTGGCCGTGGACGTGCGGCGGACCCGGCTGCTGGCCCGGCGGCGGATCGCGCTGGCGTTCGGCTGAACCCACCGGACCGGGCTGACACGAACGTGTCGTGCGCGGTCCACGTCAGTGGAGCCGGGAAAGGCGGAATAAGGAGAACGACGGCGGGTTCGCGCGCACCGGCACATCGGGGGGCGAAAGCGGGGAAAAGCCGTCGGGGTGCGTCGCGCGCATTCCGGGATAAGGTGTGCCGCACCCGTGGTGAGGTGCGAAAACACTCAGGGCCCCACCACTGGTGGGGCCCTGAGTGTTTGTGCGCCGCCAGGGACTCGAACCCCGAACCCGCTGATTAAGAGTCAGCTGCTCTGCCAGTTGAGCTAGCGGCGCCCGGACCTTCTTGCTCCGTCCGACGTGGAGAACGTTAGCACAGCGCTCGGCGCGGCTCCCAATCGCCTGGTCAGGGCAGGTGTTCGCGCCCTCGTCCAGGGGGAACTTCGCCCCGGTAACGATCCGGCATCTGGGGCAACATCGTCAACCCTCCAGGCGTCACCTTGTCAGGGGATGCCGAAGCCCTGCCGCTACGGGCAGGCGCGGCTTGCCGGGGATGACTGGAGGGTGTTGATGTTCCACAAGCGGGGGGCGCGGGGGATCGTCGCGATCGGGTTGGTCGCGGCGGTGGTCACGGCCTGCTCATCGGGGTCGGCCACGACCGGGGGTTCCGGCGAGCAGGGGACCTCGACCTCCTCGACGGCGCCGCCCAGGCCCGTGGCGCTGAGCACGGGGCCCGCCGACGCGGCCGTGGACGTGCCGCCCGGCGTGCCGGTGGTGGCGACCGCGACCGACGGCAAGATCACCGAGGTGGCGCTGACCAACCCGGAGGGCCGGCCGGTCGCCGGGCAGGTGACCCCCGACGGTCTCCAGTGGACCAACAGCGAACCGCTCGGCTACGGCAAGACCTACCGGCTCTCGGTGACCGGGGTGGGCGCCGACGGGCAGTCGGTCACCCGGACCTCGTCCTTCACCACCGTCGAGCCGCGCACCCTGACCTACCTCTCCATCAACCCCCTCGACGGCTCCACGGTCGGCGTCGGCCAGCCGCTGGCCTTCTACTTCGACGAGCCGATCGCCGACAAGGCCGCCGCCGAGGCGATGATCTCCATCACCACCGAGCCGAAGGTGGAGGGCGCCTTCTACTGGTTCGACGAGAAGACCGTCCACTGGCGCCCGCAGAACTACTGGACCCCCGGCACCAAGGTCACCATCGACGCCAAGGTCTACGGCAAGCACGTCGGCGGCGGCGTCTACGGAGAGGAGGACCGCCACGTCACCACCACCATCGGCGACGCGGTGGTCCACGAGGCCGACGGCGGCACGCACCAGGTGGTGACCAAGGTCAACGGCCAGGTCGTGCGCACCATGCCGACCTCCATGGGCGACGCCCAGAACCCGACCCCCACGGGCACCTACGTGCTGACCGAGAAGCACGCCCACATGGTGATGGACTCCCGCACCTACGGCCTGTCGCTGGACGCCGGCGGCTACGTCACCCCGGTGGACTGGGCGTTCCGCATGTCCAACAGCGGCATCTTCTTCCACAGCGCGCCGTGGTCGGTCGGGGACCAGGGGCACCGCAACGTCAGCCACGGCTGCCTGAACCTCTCGCCCGAGAACGCCAAGTGGGTGTTCGACAACTCCAAGCAGGGCGACGTCGTGGTCGTCACCAACTCCGGCGGCCCGGTGCTGCAACCGTGGGACGGCTTCGGCGACTGGCAGGTCCCGTGGGACCAGTGGGTGAAGGGCAACCGCTAGCGGTGGTCGGTCACGCGGCCCGCCGCCACCTCCAGGCGGCGGGTCGTGCGCACCGCGTCCAGCATCCGCCGGTCGTGGGTGACCAGCAGCAGCGTCCCGGTGTAGGACTCCAGGGCCGACTCCAGCTGCTCGATCGCGGGCAGGTCCAGGTGGTTGGTCGGCTCGTCGAGCACCAGCAGGTTCACGCCGCGCGCCTGGAGCAGCGCCAGCGCCGCCCGCGTCCGCTCGCCGGGTGACAGCGAGGCGGCGGGCCGCGGCACGTGCGCCGCCCTCAGCCCGAACTTGGCCAGCAGCGTCCGCACGTCCGCGGGCGCCATCGCCGGCACGGCCGCCTCGAACGCGTCCGCCAGCGACTCCCCGCCCAGGAACAGTCCCCGCGCCTGGTCGACCTCGCCGACCACCACGCCCGAGCCGAGCGAGGACGAGCCCGACTCCACCGGCACCCGCCCGAGCAGCGCGGCCAGCAGCGTCGACTTGCCCGAGCCGTTGACCCCGGTGATCGCCACCCGGTCGGCCCAGTCCACCTGGAGGTCCACCGGTCCCAGCACGAAGTCGCCGCGCCGCACCACGGCCGACCGCAGCACCGCCACCACGGCGCCCGAGCGCGGCGCGGCGGCGATCTCCATCCGCAGCTCCCACTCCTTGCGGGGCTCCTCCACCACGTCCAGCCGCTCGATCAGCCGTTCCGTCTGCCGGGCCTTGGCCGCCTGCTTCTCGGTCGCCTCGGTGCGGAACTTGCGCCCGATCTTGTCGTTGTCGGACGCCTTGCGGCGGGCGTTCTTCACGCCCTTCTCCATCCACGCCCGCTGCGACCGGGCCCGGTCCTCCAGCGACGAGCGCGTGGCGGCGTACTCCTCGTAGTCCTCGCGCGCGTGCCGGCGGGCGACCTCCCGCTCCTCCAGGTAGGACTCGTAGCCGCCGCCGTAGGTCCGCACCTGCTGCTGCGCCAGGTCCAGCTCGACCACGCGGGTCACGGTGCGCGCCAGGAACTCCCGGTCGTGCGACACCAGCACGGTCCCGGCCCGCAGCCCGCCCACGAACCGCTCCAGCCGCTCCAGGCCGTCCAGGTCCAGGTCGTTGGTCGGCTCGTCGAGCAGGAACACGTCGTACCGGCTCAGCAGCAGCGAGGCCATGCCCGCCCGCGCCGCCTGCCCGCCGGACAGCGAGGTCATCGGCTGGTCCAGCGACACGGCCAGGCCCAGTTCGGCCGCCACCTCGCCGGACCGCTCCTCTAGGTCGGCCCCGCCCAGCGCGAGCCACCGCTCCAGCGCCTCGGAGTAGCCGTCGTCGGCGGCTCCCTCGGCCAGCGCCCCGGTCGCCCGGTCCAGCTCCGCCTGCGCGGCCGCCACGCCCGTGCGGCGGGCCAGGAACCCGCGCACCGTCTCGCCGGGGCGCCGGTCCGGTTCCTGCGGCAGGTGCCCCACGGTCGCCGTGGTGGGTGAGAGGCGGATCACACCCGCCTCCGCGGGCAGCAGCCCCGCCAGCGTGCGCAGCAACGTCGACTTGCCCGCGCCGTTCGCGCCGACCAGACCGATCACGTCGCCGGGCGCGACGACGAGGTCCAGCTCGGAGAACAGCACGCGGTCGCCGTGTCCGGCGGCCAGGCCCTTGGCCACGAGCGTGGCGCTCACAACAACCTCCTGGAGGCACAAAAGAAGACGCCCCCCGACCGGAGTCGAGGGGCGTTCCGCTTGGGGTGAGTGACGGGACTTGAACCCGCGACACCTGGGATCACAACCCAGTGCTCTGCCAGCTGAGCTACACCCACCAAGACCGGTTGACCCGGCGGCGTGAAGCATACAGTGCCATGCCGCCGGGCCTGAAATCGACCCTATTCCCGGCGATCGGCGGCCAGGAGCTCGGCGGCCACGGCCTGCGCCTGCTCCGAGCTCGGGCCCGGGTGCGGCACGAACGCGGTGCGCCGGTAGTAGGCCAGTTCGCGGATGGACTCGCGCACGTCGGCGAGCGCCCGGTGCGCCAGGCCCTTCTCCGGCTGCGCGTAGTAGACGCGCGGGTACCAGCGCCGGCACAGCTCCTTGATCGACGACACGTCGACCATCCGGTAGTGCAGGTGGGCGTCCAGCTCCGGCATGTCGCGGGCGATGAACCCGCGGTCGGTGGCGATGGAGTTGCCGGCCAGCGGCGCGGTGCGCGGGTCGGGCACCCACTCCCTGAGGTAGGCCAGCACCCGCGCCTCGGCGTCGGCCAGCGTCGTGGTCGAGCGGCGCACCTCCTCGGTGAGCCCCGACCTGGCGTGCATCTGCACCACGACGTCCGGCATCGAGTCGAGCGCGGTGTCGTCGGCGTGGATCACCACGTCGACCCCCTCGCCGAGCACGTTCAGCTCCGCGTCGGTCACCAGCGCCGCGATCTCGATCAGGGCGTCCTTGCCGAGGTCGAGTCCGGTCATCTCGCAGTCGATCCACACCAGGCGATCCATCACCGGGGCAAGCCTAGTCGCCCGCCCGCCGGGCGCCGGCGGGCTCCGGCACACGCGCCCCGTCGACCTCGCCACGCCCGGCCCGCACCCTCGTCGACAGGACCGCGGCGGCGACGCTGAGCAGCCCGGCGACGTACCAGGCCGGGGCGTAGTCGCCGAAGTGGTCCCGGGTCAGGCCGGCGGCGAGGGCGGCGAGGGCCGCGCCGACCTGGTGCGAGGCGAACACCCAGCCGAACACGATCGGCGCGGACGCGCCGAACACCCGCCGGCACAGGGCGACGGTCGGCGGCACGGTCGCCACCCAGTCCAGGCCGTAGAAGACGACGAACACCAGCATCGACGGCTGCACGGAGTCGTGGAACAGCTGCGGCAGCACCAGCAGCGACGCGCCGCGCAGCGCGTAGTACACGGCCAGCAGCGCGCGCGGGTCGACGCGGTCGGTCAGCCAGCCGGACAGCACGGTGCCGGCGATGTCGAAGATCCCGACCAGGGCCAGCAGCCCGGCGGCGGTGGTGGTGGGCATCCCGTGGTCGTGCGCGGCGGGGATGAAGTGCGTGCCGACCAGGCCGTTGGTGCTGGCGCCGCAGATGGCGAAACCCGCCGCCAGGTACCAGAACGGGCCGGTGCGGGCGGCCTCGCGCAGCGCGCCCAGGGCCCGTCGCGCGGCGCCCGCCCCGGCGGGGCGCACCGGCACCACCTCGGTCCCGCCGTACGGCGGCACGCCCACGTCGGCGGGGTGCTCGCGCAGGAACAGCAGCACCAGCGGCACCACGGCCAGCGCCGCGACCGACACCAGGACCGAGGCCGAGCGCCAGCCCGAGGTCTCCGCCAGCCCGGCCACCGCGGGCAGGAACACCAGCTGCCCGGTCGCGCCGCCCGCGGTGAGCACGCCGGTGACCAGCCCGCGGTGCCGGACGAACCACCGGCCGGTGATGGTGGCGACGAACGCCAGCGCCATCGAACCCGTGCCCAGGCCCACCAGCACGCCCCAGAACAGCACCAGCTGCCACACCGCGGTCATGAACACGGTCAGCCCGCTGCCCACGGCGACCAGCGTCAGCGCGGCGGCCACCACCCGGCGCACGCCGAAGCGCTCCATCAGGGCGGCGGCGAACGGGGCGGTCAGGCCGAACAGCAGCAGGTTCACCGACACGGCCAGCCCGATGGTGCCGGTGGACCAGCCGAACTCCCGTTGCAGCGGTTCGATCAGCGCGCCCGGGGTGGCCCGGAACGCGGCCGCGCCGACGAGCGCGACGAACGCCACGCCCGCGACCACCCATGCCCAGTTCTGCCTGCTCCGCATCACGCGACGAGCCTCCCCGGTCGGGGGAGGCCGGACCAGTGGCCCGATAGCCAATATGTGCAAGGATCCGGCCATGGATCGCCGTCACCTGGTCGCCGTGCTCGCGCTGGACGAGGTCGTGGGCTTCGACCTCGGCACCCCGCCGCAGATCTTCAACGCGGCGCGGGACGAGCTGGACCGCCGTTTCTACGACGTCCGGGTGTGCACGCCCGGCGGTCGCCCGGTCCGCAGCACCGCCGGGTTCACCGTCACCCCGGACCACGGCGCGGAACTGCTGGCCCAGGCGGACACGGTCGTGGTGGCCGGCGTGCACCAGGCCGCGCTGCTGGAGCGGGGCTTCCTCGAAGCTCCCGTGCGCGACGCCCTGCGCGCGGCGGCGGCCCGGGGCGCGCGGATCGTGTCCATCTGCACGGGCGCGTTCGCGCTGGCCGCCGCCGGCCTGCTGACCGGTCGCCGCGCCACCACGCACTGGGGCCACGCGGAGAACTTCCGCCGCCTGTTCCCGGACGTGGACCTCGACCCGGACGTGCTGTTCGTCGACGGGGGCGACGTGCTCACCTCGGCCGGCGTCGGCGCGGGCATCGACCTGTGCCTGCACGTGGTGCGCCACGACCACGGCAGCCGCGTCGCCACCATGGCCGCCCGCCGGTGCGTCGTGCCGCCGTGGCGGCCCGGCGGGCAGTCCCAGTACATCGTGCGCCCGGTGCCGGAGGAGGCCGACACCTCCACCGCGCCCACCCGCGCGTGGGCGCTGGAGCGCCTGGAGGAGCCGCTGAGCCTGAAGGCGCTGGCCGACCACGCCCGGATGAGCGTGCGCACGTTCACCCGCCGGTTCCACGAGGAGACCGGCATGACCGCCGTCAAGTGGCTCCACCAGCAGCGCGTCGAGCGGGCGCGCCACCTGCTGGAGACCACGGACCTGACCATCGACCTGGTGGCCCGGCACGCCGGGTTCGGCACCGCCACCGCGCTGCGGCAGCAGATGAGCGCCGCCCTCGGCGTGCCGCCCAGCGTCTACCGCACCACGTTCCGCTCGGCGGGCTGATCACCGGCGGTCGGGTCCCCTGGAGTCCGATCCCCCGCCACCCGATCCCCCGCCACCCGATCCCCCGGAGTCCGATCCCCCGGCGTGCGCTCCAGGAACGGCCGCAGCAGGTCGGGCACCGCCGCGTCGGCCAGTGCGAGGCCGTCCGCCTCGGCCACGTCGACCACGGAGTACGCGCCGTCGCCGGCGGCGGTCGTGGCGGTGACCGTGACCAGGCCCGCGCGGCGCTGGAAGAACGAGCGGGACACCCGCCAGCCGATCACGCCGGTGCGCTGGAGCACCGCGGTCTGCCGGATCACCGAGCCGCTGCGGGCCACCAGGTACCGGTCGGTCAGCGCGTGGCCCAGGCTGCGGTAGCGGTCCCAGCCCAGCGCCGCCGAGAACGGCACCAGCGCCAGCACCACCTGCCACGTCCAGCCCGGCCCCCACCACGCCAGCCCGGCCGCGAGCACCAGCAGCGGCGCCACCGCGCGCAGCAGCCGGCGGCGCAGCGCGGCCGAGGGGTGCCGGCGCAGCGGCGTCAGCGTCGGCGGGACGTCCAGGCGCAGCACCGCCGCGGACACCCGGTGCGCCTCGGTCACCGGCGCGGCGGGCAGCAGCAGGTTGCTCTCGCCCTTGCGGCCCAGGCCGGTGGTCACCGTCTTCGCGTGCGCGCCCCCGCCCGACCGCAGCAGCAGCGGCTCCACCAGCTCCACGCCGCGGAGCCGTTGCTCGGCAACGGAAACCGACCTCGTGGTGAGCAGGCCGCGCCGGACCCGCACCGTGTCGTCGGGCTCCCGGGTCAGCCGGTAGCCCCAGAACTGCACCACGTACACCAGCACCGAGCCCAGCCCCGCGACCAGCAGCACCACCCCGGTGAACAGCGCGACGGTCAGCCACAGCGGCTGGTCCACCACCCGGTGCGCGGCGTCGGTCAGCGGGCCGAGCACCTCCAGGTCCAGTTCCCGCGCGGAGTTCACCACGAAGCCGAACAGCGCGCCCGCGGCCACCAGGCCCGACAGCGTCAGCGGCGCGTACCGCAGCCACCGGGTGTCCCACCCGGACAGCACCTCGCCGGGGCGCTCCGGCCCGGCCGACGCGGCGGGCTCGTCGGACCGGACGGCGGCGGTGAGCAGCAGCAGCCGCAACCGCTCCGCCTCGGCCGAGGACACCGCGTCCAGGGTCAGGCCGTCCTCGCCGGGCTGGTCGCGCTGCCCGGTGCCGACCCGGATCGCGGACAGCCCGAACAGCCGGTGCCCGAGCTTCGCGGTGAGGTCGACGGTGCGGATGCGGTCGCGCGGCACCGCCAGGCGCTTGCGCACCAGCAGCCCGGTGCGCAGCTCGACCTGCTCGCCGGTGATCCGGTAGCGGGTGGTGAGCCAGCGCAGCAGGCCGAACACCACGATCAGCGCGACCACGCCGGCGCTGGTCAGCAGCCGCCACGTCTCGCCCCGGCCGAGCACCAGCAGGCCGAGGAACACCGGGACGAGGTTCACCAGCTCGTTGAGGGGGCGGACGACGATCATCCGCACGTCCAGCCGGTGCCAGCCGGCCGTCGGGTCCGCGCCGGCCGGCTCGGCGTACTCGGGCGCGGCGGGCAGGTCGGCGGGGAGGCCGGGGGGCGGGTCGGCCGGGGTCCACCGGGTCACGTGGCATCACCCGGCGTGGCCTGGGTGGTCGTGGTCAGCTCGTCGGCCAGCCGCACGGCGTCGGCGTGGTCCAGGCCCTCGATGTGCACCGGACCCGAGGCCGACGCGGTGGTGACGGTCACCGTGGACAGGCCCAGCAGCTGCTGGAGCGGACCGCGCTTGGTGTCCACGGTCTGGATGCGCGAGACGGGCGCGATGCGCCACTCCTGGTTCAGCCAGCCGGCCAGCGTGTAGACCGCGTCGGGGGTGGCCTCCCAGCGGTGCACCCGGTAGCGCCAGCGCGGCATCACCAGGGTGTGCGCGGAGCCGAGCACGAGGGTCGCCACCGCGGCGGTCAGCTGCCACGGCGACCGGACGAAGATCAGCACCACCACCTGCGGCACGAGCAGCACCGCCCAACCGATCAGGGCGTGCAGGGTCCACAGGGTGATCGACTTGCGGCTCACCTGGTGCCGCGGCGCACGCAGGCGCAGGACTTCGCTGCTCACCTGCCCACTGTGCCTCAAGGCCGGGCCCGCGCGTGCGCGAACCCGGCCTCGGGGCGTGGTGTCAGGGCCGGCCGTAGGGCGCCTGGAAGACGCGGGCCGTGGCGGTCCCGCCCTCGGCGGCGGCGGTCGCGGGCACACCGAGGACCACCGTGAGGCCGGCCAGAACGGCCAGTGCGGCCAGGATTCTGCGCAGGGAGTGCACAACCATCATCGAACTCCGTTCGATCGCAGCGGCTTGTCGGCAGGGCAGGCAGCCGGACGAGGTCCGCGGGGAACGCGGGGGGAAGCGTCCAAGCGGAGCATGGCACACCGGGGTCACGCCGGTCACCACCCACTTCCGTCTCACGTCAACTGGGCGGCGCCCACGCGGCGGGCGGCCCGGTCGTCCCGGACGCCCCGCCCCGGCGGGACAACGAGCGGACGGCCCGGAGGTGACTCCGCCGGGTCCCGGAGGTGGTCGCGCCCTGGTCCGTCCCCCCGCGTGCTGGCCGGGAGCGGTCGCCCCCCGGGGCGCTCAGCCCGGCCGGTCGCCCAGGTCGCGCTTGAGCACCTTCCCGGTGGCGTTGCGGGGCAGCGCGTCGAGGAAGACGACCTCGCGGGGCACGGAGAACTTCGCCAGGTTGCCGCGCACGTGGTCGAGCACCGCGTCCTCGTCCGGCGCGTCCGGCCCCTCGCGCACCACGTAGGCGGCCAACCGCTGGCCGAACCGCTCGTCCGGCACGCCGACCACGGCCACCTCCCGCACGCCGGGCAGGCCCGCCAGCAGGTCCTCGACCTCGCGCGGGTAGACGTTCTCGCCGCCGGAGACGATCATCTCGTCGTCCCGGCCCGCCACGAACAGCAGGCCGTCGGCGTCGCGGCGGCCCACGTCGCCGGTCGACATCAGGCCGTCGCGGACCTCCTTGCCCGCGCCGTCGGTGTAGCCGTCGAACAGCATGTCGTTGGCGACGAAGATGCGTCCGGTCGCGCCGGGCGGCACCGGGTCGCCCCGCTCGTCGAGGATCGCCAGCCGGGTGCCGTGCGGCGGGCGGCCCGCGGTGTCGGGGTGCCGGGCCAGCTCGTCGGGCCGGGCGATGCTCACCCACGACACCTCGGTGGAGCCGTAGAGGTTGTAGAGGACCGGGCCGAACTCCGCCAGGCACCGGCGGGCCACCGGCGGCGGCAGCGCCGAACCGCTGGAGGCGATGACGCGCAGGTCCGGCAGCTCCGGCCGGTCGGGCAGGTCCAGCACGCGCTGGAGCATCACCGGGACGACGAACAGCGCGCCGCAGCGGTGCTCGCGGGCGTCGGCCAGCACCAGCGCGGGGTCGAACCCGCGCCGCAGCACCAGGGTCGCGCCCAGCACGAGCCCGAGCTGGAAGGCCGCCAGGCCCCAGGTGTGGAACAGCGGGGCGGGCACGCAGAACCGGTCGCCCGCCCGGAGCGGGATGCGCGAGAGCAGCGCGGCGGCGGGCACGAGGCTGGCCGGCTCGGGGCGCCGGGCGCCCTTGGGCGCGCCGGTCGTGCCGGAGGTCAGCACGATCAGCCTGCCGCGCGGCGGTCGGGCGGGCAGCGGCGTGGCGGGGGAGCCGTCGATCAGCTGCTCCAGCGTGCGGCTCCTCGTGCCGCCCTCGACCCGGGCCATGACCCGGCGGACCCGGCGCGGCGCGTGGACCAGCAGGTCGCGGAACTCGGTGTCGGCGACGACCACCGACACGTCCTGCTCCCGCAGCACGGTGGCGACCTGGCCCGCGCTCAGACCGGTGTTCAGCAGCACGGCGTGCGCGCCGGTCTTCCCGCACGCGACCACGGTCTCCACGAACCCCCGGTGGTTGCGGCACAGCACGGCGACCTTCGAGCCGGCGCCCACGCCCAGGTCGCGCAGGCCGTGCGCGAGACGGGTGGTGCGCTCGTCGACCTGCGCGAAGGTCAGCTCGCCCGCGTCGTCCACGATCGCGGGCCGGTCGGGGTGGCGGGCCGCGCCGGTGGCGTAGCCGAACGCGGGGGTGATGTCCCAGCGCAGGTAGGCGTCCAGCACGCCGAGCAGCCGGCCCGGGGCCATCGGCCGCGCCACGCCGACGCGCACCAGCGTGGCCAGCGCGCGCAGCGCGCCCACGACCCGCCTCACCGGGCGGCTCGCCGGGTCGGGCCCGCGGCGGGGTGGTCCCGGACCGGGGTCGGCCCGGCCGTTCGCGGCGGGCGGTTCGCCGGGCGGTTCGCCGGACGCGGTCCGACCAGGGCGGCTCCCGGCCCGAGGTCGGGCCGCCGGAGGTGCCTCTCGACCGGGCGTCGACCGGTGGAGGCCGTCGCGCCGGTGGCGGAGTAGGTGCTCACGAACCCGATACTGGCATTACCTACCCGCGAGTAGGAAGAGGATCGGGAGAAATCGGACGCGTGCGGTTCAGCGCTCCGGCGTGCCGGACGCGTTCACCACGGCGTCGCGCAGGGCCGCGCGCAGGCGGCCCACCTCCAGCGGCGTCAGCACCGCGGCCTCGCCCGGCGGCACGGTCACCACCACGTGGCCCTGGCTGACGAAGACGGTCATGTCACGACGTCGGGACGCGATGTCGCGGCAGGTGATCTGCCACTCCTTGGGTGTGCCCACGGCCCTTGACCTCCAACTGTCTCGACACGCGCGCTCGGACCAACCCGGGCGCCCGCGGGAAGGGGACGCAGGGGGGTTGACGCCGTGACGGGGAATCCGCCGGCAACCTGCCGAGCTCGCCCTAGCGTCGCACGCCGTGATCGATCGAGTTCCCCGAAGGGGGAAATTAACGGCCGGTGGACACTGATCGTGACGAAATTCAGAGGCAGGAGCCGCTGTCCGGACCGCCGCAGGAGGCGATCAGGCGCTCCAGGGTCGCCTGGAGCTCGCGACACTGCTGCGGTGCGAGGTGCGCGGTGAACTCGCGCTCGACCCGCTGGTGCAGCTCCGCCACCTCGTCCTGCACCGAGCGGCCCCGGTCGGTGATCACCGGCACGCGCACCCGCCGGTCGTTCGGGTGGGGCTCGCGCACGATCAGACCGGCCCGCTCCAGCCGGTCCAGCTCGGCCGTGAGGGTGGTCTTGTCCAGGCCCAGCGCCTGGCCGAGGGCGAGCTGGGTGCGCCGGGAGTCCTCCTCGGCGCACAGCGCGGTGAGCACCAGCTGCCCGCGCGCGGTGAGGTCGTGCCGGGCCGCCGCCTCCTGGATGGCCGCGCCCAGCTTCTGCGCCGCGCGGTGCAGCAGCCAGTTCAGGCCGGACCGCCCGGTGCAGGCGGCTCGGTCGGCGAGTTCCATGGTCGGATCATACGCCGGTCGTGGGATATTCTTGAATAAGAAGTTATTGACTCGGAACGAGACTGCCCGTAAGTTCTGGTTCGAGAAATTCTCGGCAAGGACGATGGTGCGATCGGCCTTGCGGGACCGGGTGACGGGACTGGGCAGGGGGCAGCCCGCGTCACCGCGGGGGTGGCGGGACCGGAGTCCAGGGGGAGCCCGCCACCCCCGAGCACGAGGGCGCGTAGGCAGCGCGGTCGAACGCTGGAACACTCGCGGGCATGTCCGAGCCGATCGCCGCGGTCGTCGCGCGGGCCGCCGACCTCACCGCGCGCGGTCTGCCGCACCAGGCGGTCGCCCTGCTCCGCCCCGCCCTCGCCGCGAACCCCCTGCACGCCGAGGGCTGGTGCCAGCTCGCCGCGGCGCACCTCGACGCGGACGAACCCGACCCGGCGCTCGACGCGGCCAAGCGCGCCCTGGTGCTCGACGGCGACCACGCGTGGGCCCAGCGGCTGACCTCCCTGGCGCTGACCGAACTCGGCCGCCACACCGAGGCGCTGGTGGCCGCGCGCGAGTGCGTCCGCCGCCGGCCCGACGACTGGCGGTGCCGGGTGGTGCTGGCCGAAGCGCTCGCCGCGGACGCGGCCGGCCTCCCGGACGCGGCGCGGGAGGCCCGCGAGGCGACGCGGTTGGCGCCGACCGAGGCCCGCGCCTACCAGGTGCTCGGCGACGCCGCCCTGCGCCTGGGCGACTGGGGCGCCGCCGAACGCGCCTACCGCACCGCGCTGCGGCTCGACCCCGACGCCGCCGACGTGCGCGCCAACCTCGCCACCGTGCGCCGCAGGCGCGGCGGCGCCCCCGTGACCGCGCCGCCCGCCGACCTGCTGGGAGCCGCCCGCGCCCTCGTGTGGCCCGCGCTGTCCCGGCTGGCCGCGCTGCTGGTCACGGGGTGCCTGGTGCTGACCCTGGCGGCGCTGCCCCGGCCGACGCCGCTGCTCGGGTGGTTCGCCGCCGCGCTGGTCGCGGCCTGCCTCGCCGTGGTGGCGCGGCTGCTGCTGGGCGCCCGGGGCGGGGTGCGGCGGGCGCTGCTGGGGCTGCCCCGGCACCGGCCGCGGGTCGCCGTCGTGGTGGTCGCGTTCGGGCTGGCCCTGGTGGTGCTGTCCGGGTGGTCGGTCGCGCTCCTGCTCGGCGCGGGCACGACGCAGCCCCTCGTGCTCGCCCTGCTGTGCGCGCTGCTCGGCGGAGCCGTCGTCGTGCTGGGCGGCGGCCGGTAGCCTGGCGGAGCGGGAGGGAGGGCGGATGACCCGGCGCGCGCTGTTCGCGGTCCTGGCGTTGATCGCGGGCTTCGTCGTCGTCGCGCACCCCTCCGAACCCGTCGCCGAGGCGGTCGCGGTGTCCACCACCGTGGCCGGCACCCAGCCCGCCGGCACGACCACCCGCGGCACCCCGACGCACCCGGTGCAGCAGGCCGGCCACCTCGGGCAGCCGCTGGACGGCGTCCAGCCGCCCGTGCACGCCACGCCCGCGCCGCCGGTGCGCGTGGACGTCGTCGACCCCGCCCACCGCCGTCCCGAGCGGACCGGCCACGCGCCCCTCGGCGAACGCGCGCCGCCCCCGACCCCCGGTAGCTGAACCCACCCGTTCACCTCGTCCGGAGGTTTTCCACCCATGCCGCGCCCCAGCGCGCGGCGGGCACTGCTCGTCCGGGGGCTGTTGTCCCTCGGTGTGCTCGCCGCGTCCACGTTCACCCTGCTCACCGTCCAACCGCGCCTCGGCCTCGACCTGCGCGGCGGCACCCAGGTGGTGCTGGAGACCCCGCCCGAGGCCACCGCCGACGCCACCGACCGGGCGATGGAGGTGCTGCGCCGCCGCGTCGACGAACTCGGCGTCACCGAACCCGTCCTGGCCCGCTCCGGGTCTCACCGGATCGTGGTCGAACTGCCCGGTCTCCAGGACCCGACCGAGGCCATCGAGGTGCTCGGCCGCACCGCGCAGCTCCAGGTGCGACCCGTCACCGGACCGGGGGACGTGCCGACGCCCGACGGCGACACGGTCGGCCTGGGCGAGGTCGTGCTCACCGGCGAGGGCATCGCGGACGCCCGCGCCACCCCCAACGCCCAGGGCGTCGGCTACGTGGTCGGCGTCGACTTCCGCGGCGACGCGCCGTCGGCCTGGCAGCGCGTCACCGCCGAGGCGGCGTGCTCGCCACCCGGCGACCTGGGGCGTCGCGTCGCGTTCGTGCTCGACGACGAGGTGGTGTCCGCGCCGCAGGTCGACGGCACGGTGGCGTGCGGCACCGGCATGATCGGCGGCAGCACCCAGATCACCGGCCGGTTCTCCCAGGCGGAGGCCGACGAGCTGGCGCTGGTGATCAGGTCCGGCGCGCTGCCCGTGCCGGTGGAGGTCGTGGAGCAGCGGACCGTCGGGCCGACGCTCGGCGCGGAGGCGATCGAGGCCAGTGCCCGGGCGGCCGTCATCGGCGTCGCGCTGACCGGGCTGTTCCTGGTGTTCGCCTACCGGCTCGCCGGGCTGGTGGCGGTGCTCGCGCTGGTCGGCTACGCGGCGGTGGCGTACGCGGCGCTGCTGGCGATCGGGGCGACGCTCACCCTGCCCGGCCTGGCCGGGTTCGTGCTGGCCATCGGCATGGCGGTGGACGCCAACGTGCTGGTGTTCGAGCGGTCGCGGGAGGAGTACGCGCGACGGCGGAGGCTGCCGCGGTCGGTGGACCAGGGGTTCCGCGGCGCGCTGAGCGCGGTGGCCGACTCGAACATCACCACGCTGCTCGCCGCCGGCCTGCTGTTCTGGCTGGCCACCGGCCCGGTCAAGGGCTTCGGCGTCACCCTGTCCGTCGGTGTGCTGGCGTCGCTGTTCAGCGCACTGGTCCTGACCCGGGCGCTGCTGCACCTGGTGATGCCGTTGCTGGAGAAGAAACCGGGCTGGAGCGGCCTGCACACCCTCGGCCGGGTGCGCACGTGGCTGACCACCCGCGGCATCCGGCTCTACCGCCGGCCGCGGCGCTGGCTGCTCGCCGCCGGCGCCGTGCTGCTGGTAGCGGTGGCCGGCCTGCTGGTGCGGGGCCTGGAACTGGGCGTCGAGTTCACCGGCGGCCGGGCGATGGAGTTCGCCACCGCGTCGGCGGACGTCGGCCGGGTGAGGGCGGAACTCGCGACGGCCGGCTTCGGTGACGCGGTCGTCGTCACCTCCGGCGACGGCCTGTCCGTGCGCACCGGCCCGATCGACTCGGCCGCCGCGGTGCGGGTCGGCGAGGCGGTCGACCGGGCGACCGGCGGGGCCGAGCAGCTGAGCAACGAGCTGATTGGCCCCAGCCTGGGTGACGAGCTGCGGCGCAACGCGCTGATCGCCCTGGCCGTCGCGGTGGCGGCGCAGCTGGCGTACCTGGCGTACCGCTTCGACTGGCGGCTGGGACTGGCCACCGTGGTCGCCCTGGTGACCGATGTGGTCGTGCTGGTGGGCGCGTTCGCGTGGCTGGGGAAGACGGCGGACGCGGTGTTCCTGGCGGCCCTGCTGACCGTCATCGGGTACTCGGTCAACGACTCGGTGGTGGTGTTCGACCGGGTGCGGGAGCTGCGGCGGGCGGGCGGGCCGTTCCCCGACGTGATGAGTTCCGCGGTGCTCCAGACCCTGCCGCGGACGGTGAACACGGGGATCGGCGTGCTGTTCGTGCTGGCCGCGCTGCTGGTGCTGGGGGACGGCTCGCTGGCCGACTTCGCCACGGCGCTGCTGATCGGGCTGGTGGCGGGCACGGCGTCGACGGTGCTGACGGCGGCGCCGGTGGCGATCGTGCTGGAGGAGCGGAGGTGAGGCGCGGGGCACGCGTCGTCGGCCTCCCGGCGGCGCGTACCCCGTCGCCGACTGCTTGCGGGCGCGGGTGCGGGGACCAGCATGATCGGCACGCCGAGCGGAAGGTGAGGACGACGATGACCGGCCAGTTCGCCGCTTACCAGAACGAGATCTTCTGAGTGCGGCTTGGTGCGACCAGTCCTCTTCGGACTCCGAAAGTCCGCTGACCAGCGCAAACTCTCTCGTTAGTTCTCGGTGGTTCTCGTGACCGCCCGACGTTGTACGGCCTGGTGACGGCCTGGAAGTTGATCAACCTACGGGCGCTGCCCTTGATGCGAACGACGCGTCAGGGACAGCGCCCGTCGTGCATCCTGGGCCTGGTGCTCATCGTTGGTGGCCTCCTCGATGGCAAGACGGCGCAGCCGTCGCGGCAGCCGATCGCCGTGCCCACTCGACCAAACCACATGACCGCGCGATCGTCCCGGCCGGTGTTGCTCCTGACCTGCTTGTGGTCACGGCCTCCGTGCTGGCGCGCCGCTCCCCGACCGCGTGCACCGACTCCGCGCACGGCCGACGGGCGGAGCGAAGCGGGAGCCCGGCGTGCCGTGATGCGGGGAGTCGGTGCCAACGTGAGCCGAACCTTGCCGCGCGTCGCCGCAGGCGGCGCGCCTTGATCCCATAGAGCTAAGTTCTGCAGTAGGCGGATCATATGTAGGCACACACTGCAACCGCGGTCCCATGATTCACTCGAAAGAGTGGTTTCGATCGGCTGAAAGCGTGGCTTGCGCATAGGATCTTGTGCTAGCTCACGTGCCGTTAGGGGGCAAAATGGTTGGAACTCGTCTTAAGAAGAGGATGGTTCACTTCTACGAAGTCCGCAATAGGGATGGACTTGCGATCGCTGACCCGATCGATTGGCCGAAGTTTCTTTCCGATTTGGCTACTTTGTCGCCGGACCGACGCCTTCGGCGAATCTATAATATTGATCACTGGGGGCAGGTATATCCGCATAATGAGCGTGATCACTTTATTCTTGCCCGCGCGAGAGAGGAGGGAATCTCATCCTTTAACCGCCAAAATGGCGAGATTATCGATCACGAGTCCGATACTGCCAACCCGTATGTAGAGATTTCAGTCGCCAGTTTCCTCCCGAACAGCAATATTTTCGGATTCGTTCTCGGTTCGCAAGCGTCGTCGCGTGTTGGAAATTTTGAAGCATGGCTGAATGAGTACAAGGCGCTAAATGAAAGTGTATCCATCGTGCCTGTATTGAACAAGAACGTTCTGCAGCGGATCGAGAATGCAGACGAGGTTCGTCTGCTGCGAGTTGGGTTCGATCGCGATCAACTGTCTTCAATTTCGGAGCAGAACAGTTTGCGAGGTGTTCTTCAAGAGATTGAAGCGGAGCATGGGGCATTGGATGTCGAACTAGTCCTTAGGGTGAAGGGGAGGGTGAATAAGGATCACACTGAAAGTCGAGTATCTTTGCTTCGAACTCTGCGTAGCATGATTGGTTCCGCCTTCACTAAAGGGCAGGCCGACCTAGTAAATTTTGATGCCGAAGGAAAGCCGAACACTGAACACATCGATCTTGTGAATAGTTTTCTAGCGCGCAAGATGGACGTGAGCGTTCGGGATGAAGAAGGAAACCCGGTCCGGATTCAGTCGGCTATCGCAGCTATTGAGCGTGCTGCCGAAGAGTTGCGCGATGAACTTAGTGAGGGCTGACTGTCGGTGGTGCCCGCTAGGCTGCCCCTAAGGAGGCGGTCATGCTGAAGTGGGTGCGCAAGCTGGGGTCAGTATTGAGGACTTCGTGGGATGAGCGTCCAATATTTGACGTTGTCTTGACGATAGTGCTCGTGGGATTCCACATGGTGCTGGTGTACCGCTGGGGCGTTACTAACTACTTTGCTCAAGCGGACTCTCAGCAGAGACTTGCCATCTATGCGGCCGGAGCTGGCATGATGTCCTTGATCGCCGGCTTTACAGGGAATGCTATAGCGCAGTATGGAAGTTCAACAGGCGATGTTGCGCGCGTAATCAGACATAAGTTTGGCGCGATAATTCGCAAGAACTGGCTTTCGATCATTAGATGGCTGCTATTTTGCGCTTTGGCTTGCGTGTTTTGCATGGTTCTCGATTCAAAAACGTCCCCCAGGGCTGCTGAATGGATCTTCCAGTTTGCCGTTTCGGTTGCGGCGTGGAAGTTCTTTCGATTGGTGTTTCTTTTTAGGGTTATTATTTCTGCAATTGATTACGAAGGGTCTAGGCCGGTTCCCTCGGCTCCTCAGTTGAATTTGCGTGGAGATGAAGAGGGTAGTTGATGGCTATGTTTGGCGACCGAACTTGTAGTTTACTCGATTCCGGCAAGCAAGCCCATCAACTCGCTGGCTATGCCAGGCGTTACGGCCACGACACTCTTCGAAGCATTGCTGTACGGTTGTCCATTTTTGTCCAAAAGTACAGCTCCTGCTTCGCTGGCAATAAGCGCACCCGAAGCCACATCCCATACCTTATTTGACAGTATTACTGTTGCGTCGATCCTCCCTTCTGCGGTCCAGGTGAAATCGTGTGCAGCGGAGCCGAACATTCTAACTCGTTCTGCGGAATCTGCAAGGGCGGCTGTAATGGCTATCCTGCTTCGGTTCTTCTCTTCGGATTCAGCGCCGGTTGCATAGTCTCCAATGGAGATGATCGCGCTGCGTAGTGATCGAGTGTCACTTACTTGTATCTTGTGGTTGTTTACGTATGCACCTTCTCCTTTTATTGCTCGATAGTGAAGATTCGTAAATGGTAGGCTAATGGAAGCCAGTTCGCACTTGCCGTCGATGACCAGCGCTAGCGAGACTGCGCAAAGTGGAATCCCGTGTACGTAGTTAGATGTGCCGTCGACTGGGTCAAGTACCCATGTGGCGCCATCTAGTAGTGATTCTTCGTTATAACTTTCCTCTTCTCCGTAAAATGATAGTTCAGGAGTGGCTTCGGCGAGAAAAGTACGAATACTTCGCTCGATGGTCAGATCGATATCCGTATAGGTGTCTCGATCGGATTTTTCGGTGATTATCTGTGGGCGACTGGTCCTGATCAAGTCATTAGCAATGGCGACGGCTTTCTGGGCGATCTCGGCCACTTGATTGAGCGGTTGCTTCATACGGTCTCCTTCGCGCGATCCCATATGGAGTCGAACACCTGGGAGAAGGTGGCGAACAGGCCCGGCGCGGTTTCGTCCTTCTCGATCACAAGGGTAGGGGACTCGACGCCTCGGGCGTCGGGCAAGTAGGGCTGGACCACGCACCTGGTCTGGTCGGTGATGAGGATGTTGTAGCGGATGGGCTCGTCGTAGACGCGGATGTGGAGTTGGCCGCGTGCGTTTGGGGAGACCTTCGCACCGATTCGGCGCAGGGCCCCGATATTGAGGCGGGTCAGCATGGACAGGTGGCCTTCGGGCAGGCCCTCTTCCTGTTCCCGGGCGGTGGTGTGCTGTCCCTCGGGGTCTAGGAACAGGGCCTTGATGACGGTGCCGGTCTCGATGGAGTCCAGCAGGGTTTTGTCGGAGTACTGCTGGCACAGGACGTTGAGTGACAGGCCGACGATGTCGATCGTCTTCGCGCCTTCGAACAGGGCGCGTGGGGGCATGTTGTGCAGGAACTCGGTGCGGCTGACGTAGACGGCGGTGACGTCGGCCAGGCGGGTCTGTTGGGGCATCTGGACCGGGCGCGGTACCGGCTGGGTGGAAGCCGCGGTGCGCTGTGGTGGGGTGATGGGGCTGTCGGTGTCGTCCTCGTGTGGGGAGAGGAGTTGTTCGGCGGTCCAGCCGGGGAACATCTTCTCCAGGATGCGGCAGTGGTCGGCGTAGGGCAGGCCGAGCAGGTCGCCGGAGAGCCAGCGGTAGAACTGGGCTTTGCTGGGGTAGCGGCCGATCAGGTCGGTGTCGATCTGCTTGGCGATGCGGTCGTACTCCTTGCAGAAGGTGCGGTAGCCCTGCATGTGGCGTTGGCGCAGCAGCACCCTCAACAGCGTTGTGTCTGTGGCCATGTGGCCTCCCCGTTTGGTGCGATCGGTCGAGGCTAGCACTGAGACGAGACCAAGACGAGACAACTTGAGTCCGACACGCGGCTTGGGCGCGGCAGGTGAGACAGCGACGGACCTGGGACAGGACCATTGGCCAACGACTCTGGGTGGGCAAGCCGCGAACAGGCGGCTCCCGGTCAGAGGAGCGACTACCGATGGCGATCAGCAAGGGGTTCCGGTTCCCCGTCTCGTTCGAGGACGCCTTCCCCCAGGGTCTGGTGATGGTCGGGGAGGTCCGGCCGGACACCGAGTATCAGACGCGGGACGAGAGGGCGGCCGGTCGGCCGGTGCGTCAGCGGGTCGACGAGGCCACCGGCAAGCGGCAGTGGAAGGTCACCGTCACCGACCCGCACGAGCCCAACGCCAAGCGCCAGAGCTTCGAGGTCACCTTGTTGGCGGAGGTGCAGCCGGTGCCGACCACCGGGGAGGTGCTGCCCGGGATGCGGCCGGTTGAGTTGGACGGGCTGACCGCTGAACCGCGCGTGGCGGGCAACGGGGAGTTCAAGTACCAGTCGTTCGTGTTCCGGGCGACCGGGTTCCGGCAGGTGGGGAGGTCGGCGGGTTCGGCTCCGGGTGGGGCCAAGCCCGGTGGTGGTGTCGACGCCAAGGCCGCGTGACCCGGTGTCCGATCTTCGGCAACTGGTGGTGCAGTGGCAGGCCGCTTATCGGGCCTACACCGACGCGCACGAGGCCAACCGCTACGTGGCCGCCGACGATCCGAAAGCCGCTGCCCGGATCGCGCCCACCTACCGACGGGTGGCCTGGTTGTGGCGGCAGCTCGCGGCGCTGGACAGCACCCCTTGGTGGGCCAAGGCGGCGGCGCTGCACGCGGCCGAGACGTTCGACCATCAGGCGGACGTCAACGAACGCGTCGCGGCTGGTGGGAAGGCGGCGGGTGCCCATCACCTGCACGCGCCTGTCGAGGGTGGTGATCGGTGATGGCGCAGCGGAAGCGGTCCGATCGGTGGGCGGCGGCTCGGGCGGCTATGACGTTGAAGGACGCGCATGAGGCGTTGGGGCGGGTGATGCCCGCGCCGGATGCCGAGTTGTCGCGGTGGCAGGTGTTCTACCGGGTGTCGGCGGAGGTGTATGCGCGGGTCGCGGAGGTTGATCGGGGGCATCACCACGAGGCGTTGTACTGGGCGCAGCGTGAGCGGGAGAAGGGTGAGGAGATCGCCCGTTCCCTGACAGTTCAGTCCTCAGAGGACGGTGAGGGCGGGTGACTGGGCATGGCGCGTCGAGGGGTTCGGGTCGTGCCGTTGTTCGTAGGGACCCGCCGTGTTATTCGGTTCGGCTTCGTGGTGAGGCGTTCGGTAAGGCTGTGCGGTTGGCGGGGTTCGTGTCGGATTCTGCGTTGGCGGAGGCGATGAAGGTGAACCGGTCGACGGTGTTGCGGGTGCGGGCGGGGTCTCTTCGGCCTGGCCCGGCCTTCATCGGTGGCGCGTTGACTGCCTTGGCCCCGATGGCCTTCGACGATCTGTTCGAGATCGTGAGCTATCGCGTATAAGGCTCTGTCGCTTTACTGGATTCAGGACACGGGAGAGCTGTGCCCAAATACTCGGGATTTGTCATGGCTGATGGTGATGATGTGCGGTTGGGTTCGACTGTTCGCAGTCGGGCGTTGGGTGCGGAGTTGAGGGCTTTGCGGCGCGGATTGTCGCTCAAGGTTGGAAACTTGTTGGGGGTGTTGGGTGTTTCCCCGGGATGGTTGTCGAAGTTGGAGAGGGGGGATCGGCGGACCGATGCGCGCAACGTCGCCCGGTTGTTGGGCTTCTACCGGGTGGATTCGGAAACCTTTGACCGGGTGATGGGTCTGTACCGGGATGTCGATGACGGTGTCCTGGTCTGGGAGCACGGTCCGGGTGGTGTGGACGAGGTGCCGGTGGTGCTCGGGCATGAGGCGATGGCGCACGAGATCTTCTATTACGAGGCGGCGTCGGTGCCGGCGTTGGTGCAGTCCGATGGCTTGATGCGGCAGGTGTTCGGCTGTGACGTGCAGGCGGCGGGGGAGATCGAGCGGCGTGTGTCAGCCCGTGGGAAGCGCCAGGAAGTGTTGGACGGGCGGTTGCTGACCAAGTGCACGTTCGTGGTGCGGGAGCTGGTGTTGCGACACCTGGGCCCTGACCCGGAGGTGGCCTGGGCCCAGTTGATGAACCTGGTCTGGTGGGGTGATACCAGAAAGGTCGATGTGCGGGTGATCGGCTGTGACGCTCCGGCTGGTTACTGGGAGAGCTGTTCGTTCACGTTGATGCGGTCGCCAGAATTCCGCCCGGTCGTCCACATCGGTGCCATGACGTGCAGTCTTTTCCTCGACGATCCTCGGACAGCCGAGGGATACCAGAAGTCGGCAGAGTTGCTGCTGCGCAATGCGCTGAGTGTTGAGCAGTCGCGGGAGCTGATCCTGCGTCTGGCCGATGAGGTGAGCGGACCGCACGACTCCGATAACTGAACCATTGCTGCTGCTGGTTGGCGTGAGTCGCCGGAAACGGTCCGACAGTCTTGGTGGGCCGTAGACCGTTTTCCGGCGACTCACGTGACCGGTCCGCATTCACAGCCCCGAGGGGATCCGGTCATGCTGAGGGTATCTGTTGACGGGGGACGTGCGTCAAGTCGCGCAACTACCCCGAACGAGTGGAAGCTTCCCAATGGTCGCCCCTGTGGGGCATGTAAGAAGTTCGGCATTTATGCACCCAATCAGCTCATTTGTTGCGCTTGCCTGGGTTGGCTGCCGTTGATTTTCGCCCCCATGGGGAGTGCGCGGTGAACGGCGGGAAGTGGGTGGACCCGGCCCCGTTCGAGGGCGCTCGTCCTCGCCTGCCCTGGTGGGCGCTGGTTCCGGGCAAGGCGAAGTGGCTCGCCGCGCTGGTGGCGCTGGTCTGGTTCGTGGTCCTCGGGGTCGTGCGCCTGGCGCTCGTCGCGGGCCGGTACCCGATGGCTGTGCTGGTTCCAGCGTCGGCGGCCTGGTGCTGGTGGCGTTTCGGGCTCTCGCCGCTGGTACTTGCGCTCTTGTCGCTGATCGCAGCCCTGCTGTTGTGGGCCAGGTACGACCGGGCGTCGTTTCTGCGGCATGGCTGGTACCGGCTGGTCACCGAGTGGCGGCGGGCGACGGTGTACGTGCCGCGCTGGCGGTCGGTCATGCGGCTGGCGGACCTGGCCAAGCGACACCGGGGCCGCGAATACCGACCCGGGCTGCGGCGAGTTCGCTCTGACGGGTGGCGGGACCGCGTCCGGGTGCGCATGATCCCTGCCCAGTCGCCGGAAGTCTGGGAACTGCGCCGGGAGGGCCTGGCGCACTCGTTCCATGCCCAGTCCTGCCAGGTGCGGGTGCTGCGGCCTCAGGTGATCGAACTCGACTTCGTCCACCGTGACCCGCTGGCTCGACCGCTGTCCGTGCCCGTGCTGGCTGACGCTGAGGTGGACCTCAAGCGCGTCGCGGTCGGTCGGACGGAGACCGGTAAGCCGTGGCGGCTGCGACTGCTCGGGTCACAGGTGCTCGTCGTCGGTGTGCCCGGTGCGGGTAAGGGCTCGGTCCTGTGGTCGATCGTGTGGCAACTCGCCCCGGCGATCCGGGCGGGTGTGGTGCGGCTCGTCGGCATCGACCCGAAGGGCGGGATGGAACTCGGGCAGTGTCCGGACGCCTTCGACCGCGTTGTGTACGACAACGGGCCGGAAGCTGTTGCACTGCTTGAGGAAATGGCCGCTGAGGTCAAGGAGCGGGCAACTCGGTATCGGGGTGTTCGGCGGCTGTGGGCACGGTCGACCGGTGAGCCGTTCACCGTCCTGGTGGTCGACGAGCTGGCGGACCTGATCGCCTACCAGCCGGACAAGCAGCTTCGGGAGCGCGCGGCTCGCGCTATCCAGACCATCACCTCCCAGGGGCGGGCTCCCGGCTATGCCGTCGTCGGTCTGGTTCAGGACCCGCGCAAGGAGGTCGTGGGCTTCCGGCACCTGTTCACCACCCGCGTCGCCCTGCGCCTGGACGAACCGCAACAGGTCGACATGGTCCTGGGCGACGGCGTCCGGCAGCGGGGCGCGGCGGCACACGAGATCAGCGAGAACACGCCTGGGGTGGCGTGGGTGAAGCAGGACGGGCAACGGGAGCCGGAGCGCGCTCGGGCCTTCCACGTCACCGACGCCGACCTGAGCGAGCTGGGCGCGTTCCTGGCTGACGCGGAGGTGCACGACTTCCCCGCTCGACCTAACGGCACCGAAGGACGGGAGGCGGCATGACCGGCGAGACCCGTGTGGAGCGGATGCGGCAGCCCATCGCCCTGGACGTCGCCAAGGCCGCCGCCGAGAAGTACGGCGTGTGCGTGCGGCCGTTCACGATGGAGGTCGAGGACCGGGGCTCCTGTGAAGTCCGCTACGTCGCCGTGCCGTGCGGCTCGACGGTCGCGAGCGTCTGCGCTCCCTGCGCCAAGAAGGCCAAGGCTTTGCGGATGACCCAGTGCCGTGAGGGCTGGCACCTGACCGAGGAACCCGACTTCACCCCGGCCGTTCCGACTGACGACCAGAAGGGACTGCTGACCTACCGGGCCGATCTGGTCAAGGCGTACCGGGACGCGGTCGAGGCCGGTGAGGCGGGTGACGCCGACGAGTTGCGGGAGGAGATCCACTCCGTTGACGCGGAACTTCGGCAACTCGGTGCGCGGGGTCGCTTCCCCTCGCCCGACGAGCCGGCCAAGCGGCCCGTGCGGCGGTCGACCAAGCGTCGGCAGGACGCACCGAACCTGCCTCGGCGGCGAGTCGAGAAGCGGACGGTGGGCCGGGAGTACGCGGGTGGGTTCCGGCCCTCCATGTTCGTCACGCTGACGCTCGACAGCTACGGGCGCGTCCGGGATGACGGCACGCCCGTCGACCCGACGACCTATGACTACCGGCGGGCGGCTCGGGACTCGGTGCACTTCGCCTCGCTCGTGGACCGGTGGTGGCAGAACCTTCGGCGCGCGGTCGGGTGGGACGTGCAGTACTTCGCCACCGTGGAGCCGCAGCGTCGAGCGGCGCCACACCTCCACGCGGCATTCCGCGGTTCGGTCCCGCACGAGACCATCCGGCTCGTCACGGCGGCTACGTACCACCAGGTTTGGTGGCCGCAGCACGACGAACGCGTCTACCGGGGCGATCACCTGCCGGTCTGGGACGCGCGGGCGGAGGTGTTCGTCGACCCGGACACGCGGGAGCCGTTGACGACCTGGGCGGATGCGGTCGAAGCGGCGGAGGAGCTGGCGCACGTCGTGACGTTCGGACGTCAGGTGCACTCGAAGGGCATCCTCGGCGGCTCGGAGGAAGCCGGTCGGCACATCGGCTACCTGACCAAGTACCTCACCAAGTCCATCGGTGAGGTGGTCGAGCAGAGCGCCGACCGACAGCGGAGGCACGCAGACCGCCTGGCGGACGAGCTGGCCGTGACGCCGTGCTCGGACCGGTGCGCGGTGTGGTTGCTCTACGGCGTGCAACCGCGCGGTGCGGGCTCCCGGACGACTCCGGGGCACTGCAAGGGGCGGGCGCATCGGCGGACCACGCTCGGCCTACCCGGTCGGCGGGTGCTGGTGTCCCGGAAGTGGTCGGGCAAGACGCTGGCAGACCACCGGGCCGACCGGAAGCGGTTCGTCCTGGAAGCGCTCGCGGCTGTGGGGATCGAGAAGCCGGAACGCGACACATCGCAGCTCGTCTGGCACAGGGTGCGGCCCGGTGACCCGAACGTGCCACCACGCGCGCACCAACTCATGCACGCCATCGCGGAACGAACGCGGTGGAAGGCCGAATACGACCGGGCGATGCTCGCGGCTGGTGAACCTCCGGAACTTTCGGCAACTCCGCTGGCGGCTTGACGGACCGAGGGGGGAAGTCATGACTGAAATCGAACCTCTGTGGGGTGTGGACGAGGTGTCGGCGTTCCTGGGCGTTCCGGTGAAAACGCTCTACCAGTGGAAGTGGCAGCGCATCGGGCCGCCGGTGAAGAAGGTGGGGAAGTACCTCCGTTACGTCCCGGCTCGGGTAAGGGCCTGGGCCGGCCAGGCGGACGAGAACGCCGCCTGACTTTTTCGGCAATTCGATCGACGGGAGAAGACTGTCGTGGGACATATCCAAGACCGCTGGTGGCGGCCGAAGGTGGACGAGTCGGGCAAGCCCGAGTTGGACTCCAGGGGCAAGCTGGCTCGCGAGAAGACCGAGCTGTACGGCGTCGGGATGCGGTACAAGGTCCGCTATGTCGACCCGTCCGGGCAGGAGCGCAGCAAGAGCTTCCCGGACAGGCAGCGGGGTGCGGCTGACGCATTCCTGCTCAAGGTCGAGAACGAGAAGCGCACCGGCGCGTACCTCGACCCGGAAGCAGGCAAGGTGTCGTTCCAGGTGTACGCGGATTCATGGCTGAAAGATCACGCGTTCGACGGCAGTACGCGCAATGCGGTCGAGCGGCGATTGAAGAAGCTGGTCTATCCACACCTGGGCAGTCGGGAGATCGGCTCGATTCTGCCGACGCACATCCGCAGTTGGCTGCGGGCGCTACAACAGAAGAAGTTGGCCGGTGGAACGCGGGCGGTCGTGTTCGTCCACGTGTCAGCGATCTTCAACGCCGCAATCGATGACAAGAAGATCGCAGAGAACCCGTGCAAGGCCAAGAGCGTCACCCGGCCGCAGCCGGACAAGCGGAAGATCGTCCCCTGGTCGGCGGGCAAGGTGGCAGCCGTCCGGCTGGCGCTCACGGCCAAGAACAAGATCGTCGTGCCGCTCGGAGCGGGCTGCGGCCTGCGGCAGGGGGAGGTCTTCGGGCTCTCGATGGCCGACGTGGACCGGGACGAGAAGGTCCTGCACGTCGTTCGGCAAATTCGGATCGTGGACAACGTGCAGGTGTTCGCGCCTCCCAAGGGCGGCAAGGAGCGGGACGTGCCGCTGCCGGACAGCGTCCTGCGGGACCTGGACGCGTACGTGGAGGAGTTCCCGCCGGTCGAGGTGACCTTGCCGTGGAAGGAGCCGGACGGGGAGCCGGAGACGGTCTCGCTGATCCTGGTCAACAAGGACGGCAACCCGATCAGGCGGGACGTGTTCAACCAGTACGTGTGGACCCCGGCGCTCGAACGGGCGAAGGTCACCCGCGTCCTCCGGCAGGACGGGATGCACGCACTGCGGCACTTCTACGCCTCGGTGCTCCTGGACGCGGGCGAGTCGATCAAGGCCCTGGCCGAGTGGCTGGGCCACGCAGACCCGGCCTTCACGATGCGGGTCTACACGCACCTGCTGCCCGCCAGCAGCGATCGCACCCGAAAGGCGGTCGATCGTGTGCTTGCGGGCGACGCGGACGAGCACGAGCATGATCCGCAGACCGACGACGCGGACGGTTCCGCAGACGGCCTGTAGACGGCCTGAGCGGGGGATGAGGGACGAAATGGCTGGTCAGTTCGCCGGGTACCAGAACGAGATCTACCTCCAGGGACTGGCGGGCAACGTGCCGCCGTTCACCACCGACCCCGAGGCGTTGGAGGAGTCCGCCCGCGAGCGCCTCGGACCGGGACCGTTCTGGTACGTGGCGGGGGCGGCCGGGGCCGGGGCGACGGCGCGGGCCAACCGCGAGGCGTTCGACCGGTGGCGCATCGTGCCGCGGATGCTCACCGACGCCACCGAGCGCCACCTCGGCACCACCGTGCTCGGCACCGAGGTGCCCGCGCCCGTGCTGCTCGCGCCCGTCGGCGTCCAGTCGATCCTGCACCCGGACGGCGAGCTGGCCACCGCCCGCGCGGCGGCCGAGCTGGGCGTCCCGTTCATCCTCTCCACCGCCTCCTCGCACACGATCGAGGAGGTCGCCGAGGCCGCCGGGGACGGTCCCCGCTGGTTCCAGCTCTACTGGCCCAACGATCCCGACGTCACCGCGAGCATCCTCGACCGCGCCCGCAAGGCCGGGTACGGCGTGCTGGTGGTCACGCTCGACACGTGGACGCTCGCCTGGCGCCCGCACGACCTCGACCAGTCCTACCTGCCGTTCATCCGGGGCGTCGGCACGGCCATCCCGTTCTCCGACCCGGCGTTCCGGGCGGGCTTGGCCGCGCCGCCCGAGGAGGACGCGCCGATGGCGATCCTGCGCTGGGTGCAGCTGTTCACCGGCACCGACAAGTCGTGGGACCAGCTGTCCTTCCTGCGCGAGCACTGGGACGGCCCGATCGTGCTCAAGGGCATCCAGCACGTGGACGACGCGCGCAAGGCCGTCGACGCGGGGGTCAGCGGCATCGTGGTGTCCAACCACGGCGGGCGGCAGGTGGACGGCGCGGTCGGGTCCCTCGACGTGCTGCCGGAGATCGCCGACGCGGTGGGGGAGCAGGTCGAGGTGCTGTTCGACTCGGGTGTCCGGGGCGGGGCGGACGTCGTCAAGGCGCTCGCCCTCGGCGCGAGGGCCGTGCTGGTCGGCCGGCCGTTCGCCTACGGCCTGGCCCACGGCGGCGAGGTCGGCGTGCGGCACGTGCTGCGCGGCCTGCTCGCGGACTTCGACCTCACCCTGGGGCTGTCGGGCCACCGCAGCCCGGCCGAGCTGCACCGCGGGGTGCTGCGCGAGCGGCGGTGACCCGTCCGCGCGGGATGGCCGATTCGTTCAAGACGCGGTGATGACCGCGGGCCTACCGTTCCGGGCATGATCGAAGCGGCACGGACCTTCCTCTGGCACCACGCGCGCGTCCTGGAGCAGCGGCGGTTCGCGTTCCTGTTCGACGGCGGGCCCGCCGAGCCGGTGGTGCGCACGGTGCTCGCGTACCGCAACGACGACGGCGGGTTCGGCCACGCGCTGGAACCGGACGGGCGCGGGCCGACCAGTCAGCCGCTGCACACCTTCACGGCGCTGTCGCTGCTGCACGAGGTCGGCGGGACCGCGCCCGGGGCCCTCGACTTCCTGGCCTCGGTCACCAACCCCGACGGCGGCGTGCCCAACTGCCTGGCCACCGCGCGCGAGCACCCCAGGGCGCCGTGGTGGCGGGTGTCCGAGGACAGCGACCTGCTGATGACCGCGCTGCTGGCGTCCGTCCTGCACCGGACCGGCGCCGAGCACCCGTGGCTGGACGGGGCCACCGCGTTCTGCTGGCGCCGCCTCGACGGGCTGGTCGAGTCGCACCCGTACGAGGCGGCCGCCTGCGCCCACTTCCTCGACGCGGTGCCCGACCGGGACCGCGCCGGCGCGGCGGCGGAGCGGTTGGGCGCGCTCGTGCGGGACCAGGGCCTGGTCGACCTGGGCCAGGGCCGGGCGCACGAGGGCTACGCGGCGGGCGAGACGCACAAGCCGCACCACTACGCGCCCACCCCGGACAGCCTCGCCCGGCGCTGGTTCCGCGACGAGGAGGTCGAGCGGGACCTCGACGCCCTCGTCGCCGCCCGCCGGGAGGACGGCGGGTGGACGTTCCCGTGGCCGGCGTGGACCCCGGTCACCACCCACGAGTGGCGTCCGATCGTCACGATCGAGGCGCTGCTGACCCTGCGTGCCTACGGCCGGATCAGCTGACCCAGCGGCACGCCGGCCAGCTCGCGCACCTCGCGGGACAGGTGCGCCTGGTCGGCGTAGCCGGTGCGGTGGGCGACGTCGGCGAACGGCACCCCCCGCCGCGCCAGCCCCACCGCCCGGTCGAACCGCAGCACCCGGTGCAGCACTTTCGGCCCGTAGCCGAACGCGGCCAGGCTGCGCCGGTGCAGCTGCCGCACGGACATGCCCAGGTCGTCGGCCAGGCGGGCCACGCCGGAGGTGGGCACGGCGGCCACGATCGCGGCCGCCGCGGGGTCCGGCGGCGTCGCCCGCAGCCGGCGCAGGGCGGCCTCCGCGAGCACCGCGCACGGGTCGTCCGCCGCGGCCAGTTCGTCCTCCAGCGCCGCGGTCGGCCCCCACAGCTCGGCCAGCGGCACCCGCTGGTCGCGCAGCGCGTGGCCGGGGACGCCGAACGCGGCCGGACCGGCGCCCGGTCCGAACCGGACGCCGTACAGCGTGCCCGGCTCGCCCGAGCTCAGGTGCGCCCCGGTGTCCGGTCCGGCCACGAACAGCCGGCCGGACGTCGACCACATGATGTCGGTGCACCCGTCGGGCACGACGCGGCCGGTGACCGGGCGGGTCGTGCTCCGCTGCCACGCGCACGCCAGGCCGGCGAACGGGCGTTCGACGTACACGCGGAGAACTGTAGTCGGCAGTGGCGGGCCGCGCGGGGGAGGCGCGGGCGCGGCCCGCCACGGGTCTCACGTGCCGAACCTGATCCAGTTCAGGCTCACGAACGCGTTGGACTGGCCGCTGGTGAACGTCACGTAGACGTCGTGCGTGCCGGTGACGCCCGAGATGTTCGCCGGCACCGTGCGCCAGCTCTGCCAGCCGCCCGTGCTGCCGACGGAGAAGCTGCCGATCGGGGTCGCGGTCGGGCTGCCCAGCCGCACCTCGACCAGGCCGCTCACCCCGCCCGTCGCGCCGGACGCCACCCGGCCGTAGAACTGGCGCGCGGTGGCCGAGCCGAACCGGACGCCGGAGAACCGCAGCGAGTTGCCGTTGCGCAACTGCGCCACCGCCTGACCGCCGTCGGCCGACTCGACCGTACCGCCGTTGCGGGTGGTGGCCTGCTCGGCCTGGATGTCGGCGTAGGCGTCCCAGCCGCTGCCGCCGGGCGGGTTGGTGGTGGTCGTGGTGGTCGGGTTCTGCCCGCTGCCTGCCGACCACACCGCGACGTAGTCGACCACCAGGGAGTGGCCCGGCACGGTGGCGGAGGTAGGCGTGGCGTGGCCGGCCACGCCGTTGGGGAACGCGCCGCCGATGGCCAGGTTCAGCAGCAGGAAGTACCCGGCGTGGCTGGTCATGTTGTTCCACGTGGTGGCGTCCATCTGGTTCTGGCTGACGCTGTGGAACTGCTGGCCGTCCACGTACCAGCGCAGCTGCTTGGGGCTGACGCTCTCGTCCCACTCGAACCGGTAGGTGTGGAACGCCGACTGGCACGACGAGCCCGGGCACTGCCTGCTCGCGCCGAGGCCGTTGGTCTCGTTGCACGGGCCGCCGGGGTTCACGCCGCAGTGCAGCACGCCCCAGACGGAGTTGATGCCGTTGACGTTCTCCATGACGTCGAACTCGCCGATGGCGGGCCAGTTCCAGTAGTTGCCGCGGTAGGGGGAGCCGAGCGCCCAGAACGCGGGCCAGTAGCCGAGGGCCGCCGCGCCGGTGACGTTGGGCATCTGGAGGCGGCTCTCGATGGCCAGCTTGCCGCCGGCGGGTGCCTTGAAGTTCGCCCGCTGGGTCTCGATGCGGGCGGAGGTCCAGCCGCCGCCGCTGTCGCGCAGCGCGGTGATCCGCAGGTTGCCGGAGCCGTCGAGCTTGATGTTGTTGGTGCTGTTGGTGTAGTTCTGGATCTCGCCGGTGCCCCAGTTCCCGGGGCCGCCCGGGTAGCCGTGGCCGAGGTCGAAGATCCAGTTCTGCGAGGACGGCAGGGTGTTGGCCGCACCGTTGAAGTCGTCGCTCCACTGGAGCGTCCAGCCCGGTGGTGTGGACGGCACCGAGGCGTTGGCCGTGGCGATGGCGGCTAGGGGCACGGCGGTGATGAGGGCGGCGGCGATCGCGAGTACGCGCTGTCGGCGGCTCGGCTTGAGCACCATGCGCGGTGACCTCCTTGTCACTGGGTGCTGCGCGACGACGAAGGGCGTTCCCCTCTCATGAGAGCGCTCTCACAATGATCGTTCAAGAGACCGAACAGCCCAAAGGAGACGCGGGTGCGCGGGGCGTGGGCCGAACGCGGGTGTGGAACTCACCCGTCACGGGTGTTCGACACGGTGGTCCCGAACGTTCGACTCGCGGTCACTTGGCCTCGGCGTAGGTGTCCACCGGGACGGCTTTGAGGGGGAAGCGGACCGGGGTGTCGCCGAACACCAGGCGGGAGGCTTCCCGCCCCGCCGCGGTGACCTCGGCGCACACCACCTCGGCCTGCTCCTCCGGGCAGTGCACCAGGACCTCGTCGTGCTGGAAGAAGACCAGGTGCGAGCCCGGCGCGGCCTGGTGCAGGCGCCGGCGCAGCGCGCCCAGCAGGGCCGCCGTCCAGTCCGCCGCGCTGGCCTGCACGACGAAGTTGCGGGTGAAGCGGCCCCAGTCGCGGGCCGCGCGCCGGGAGCGGCGCAGCGCGTCCTCGCCCTCGTCCGCGCTGCCGGTCAGCTCGCGCCACGCCTCCGACGGCGGCGGGCTGGTGCGGCCCAGCCGGGAGCGGACCACCCGGCCCTGCTCGCCCGCCAGGGCGGCGGCCTCGACGTAGCCGACGGCCTCCGGGAACCGGCGCCGGAGCACGGCCATGGCGGGCGCGGCCGCGCCGCCCGTGCCGCCGTACATCGCCGACAGCATCGCGAGCTTCGCCCGGTCCCGGTCGCCGTCGAACGCCTCCTCCGCCAGCGTCGTGTAGAGGTCGTCGTCGGTGGACACGCCGGCGAACCCCCGGTCGTCCGCCAGCGCCGCCAGCACGCGCGGCTCCAGCTGGGCCGCGTCCGCCGCGACCAGCTTCCACCCCGGGTCGGCCCGCACCGCGGTCCGCAGCACGCGCGGGATCTGGAGCGCCGCCCCGCCCCGCGTGGCCCACCGCCCGGACACCACGCCGCCCACCACGTAGTCCGCCCGGAACCGGCCGTCCGACACCCACGCGTCGAGCCACGACCAGCCGTGCGCGACCCACAGCCGGGCCAGTTCCTTGTACTCCAGCAGCGGTGCGACCGCCGGGTGGTCGACGCGCTTGAGCACCCACGCCCGCGTCGACGGCACGTCGACGCCCTCCCGCGCGAACGCCCGCACGATCCCCGGCGGGTGGTCGGGGTTGACCTGCCTGCCGCCGAACGCCGCCGTGATCCGGTCCGCCAGCTCGGCCAGCATCCGCGGCCGGGCCCCGGTCACCGGTCGCGGCCCGAGCAGGTCCTCCAGCAGCCGCTCGTGCACGTCCTCCCGCCACGGCAGGCCGAAGTGCGTCATCTCGGCGGCGGCCAGCGCGCTCGCCGACTCGGCCGCGAACAGCAGCCGCAGGCGGTCCGCGTGCGGCAGGCCGGCCGCGACCCGCTGCTGCTCGCCGTGCACCTCGACCACCGCGTCCAGCGGGTCCACCCCGCCGGGCAGCCGCTCCTGCTCCGGCTCGAACAGCGTCGGCTGGCTGTCGCGCTTGCGCGGCCCGTGGTCCTCGGGCACCGGCAGCCCGCGCAACCGCGCCACGGCCGCCCCCAGCCCGCGCGGCTCCCCGTGCCGCTTCCGGTAGGCCAGCAGGAGGTGCTCGACGTGCGAGAGGTCCTGGCACCGCTCCACGCGGACCCCGCGCGCCAGCAGGCCGGGGTAGACGTCGGTGGTCGCCGCCCACAGCCAGCGGGGCCGGTGCCGGGCCTCGAAATCGGCCACGGCCGCCGCGAGGTCCGGCGCCTCGACGACGGGGCCGGTGGGCACGCCGGCGTCGGAGAGCGGGCGCAACCTCCCCGCGTTCTCCGCGTCGGGCACCAGGGCGACGAGCACGTCCTGGATTGTGCCCCCGGGGTCCGACAACCGCGGGTCGGTGGGTGGCCGGGTGGGCGGGGTCCCGGAGCGCCGGTTCCGGGACCGGTGGGCGTGGTGTTCGGGTCCACCCGGAACACCATCACCCGATCGGGCAAGCAGCAGCCCGGCAAGATGGTGATCGTGGACCTGTCGCCCGGTGAGCTGCTCGACCCGCGGTACGAGGTGGTGCCGTTCCGCGGCCGGGCGGCGGAGCTGCGGGAGCTGGACCGGTGGGTCGACGGCGGCGGGTCGTCCGTGCTGCTGCTCCACGGCCCCGCCGGCGTCGGGAAGACCAGGCTGGCGCGGCGCCTCGCGGCGGGCGCCCCGGTCCGCGTGGTGGACGACGCCGACCTCCTCCCCTGGCGCGAGCTGCACGACCTGCTGCGCGAACCGGACACCCACGTCCTGCTGCTCGCCCGCACGGCGGGTTGGTGGTGGTCGGCGGCCCGCCAGCGCGCGGCCGACCTCGGGCGCACCGGCGCCGAGTTGGCGCTGGGCCCCTGCCCGGAGCAGCACGCCGCGTCCTTCGCCGACGCCTGCGACCGCTTCGCCGACGCCCTCGACCTCCCACGCCCGACCGCGCCGGCGGCACCCGACCCGGCGGCACCCGACCCGGCGGCACCCGACCCGGCGGTGGCCACCTACCACGACCTGCACCTGAGCGCCCTCGCCGTCGTGCACGGGGTGCGCGACCCGGATCGGGCCGACCTGGTGCGCTGGCTGGTCAGCGTCGACCCCGCCGCGACCGACCGGGGCCGCCTGGCCGAGGACGTGCTCGCCGTCGCGCTGCTGGACGAGCGGATCGAGCCCGAGTGCACCCCGGAGACGCTGGAGGCGCTGCTGCGCGCCGCCGACCGGTGGCCCCACGTGCCGCGCCGGGCGGAGCGGCTGTTCGCCGCCCGGCCGGACCTGGCGCGCACCGCCACCGCGGCCACCCTGCGCGCGGTGGCCGGGCTGCCCGCGGCGGCCGCGGCCGTGGCCAGGGACGTGTTCGACGACGCCCGCTTCCACGGCGACCCGCTGCCCGCCGTGCTCACCCGGGCCCTGCTGCGCGACCGTGACCGCGACCGCCACGACGACCGCGACCGCCACCGCGACAACGACCCCGACCGCCACCCCCACCGCGACCGGGCCGGTGGCGCGGGCAAGTCCGAGCTGGCCGAGCTGCACGGGGTGCTCAGCGCCCGCGCCGCCCTGGCCGCGTTGCGCGAGGAGGCGCTGGAGGCCACGAGCCTGGAGGTCGGCCTCTACCGCGAGTTGACCGCGGCGGACCCGGTCGAGCACCGGTCCGCGCTCGCGGACGCGCTGGGCGACCTCGGGCTGAAGCTCGTCGCGGTCGGCCGGGACGCGGAGGCCGTGACGGCGGCGGAGGAGGCCGTCGAGCTGTGCCGGCTGGCCGCCGCCGAGGACGTCGACTACGCGCCCCGCCTGGTCGGCGCGCTCGACCAGCTCAGCCTGCGCTACGCCGCGGTGGGCCGCCGCGACGAGGCGCTGGCCGCGGTCGCGGAGGCGGCCGTGCGCTGCCGGGACCTGGCCGGCCACCAGCACGCCCTGTTCGGCCTCGACCTGGCCAAGGTCACCCACCACCACGCGGCCCGGCTGTTCGACGCGGGCCGCCGCGAGGAGGCCGCGCGCACCGCCCGGCTGGCCGTGGCGCGCTGGCGCTCGGTCGCGGCCGGCGACCCGCGCTTCGAGGCCGACCTGGCCCGCGCGCTGCTCTCGGTGGCCGCGCTGCTGACCTCGTGCGGCCTGCCCGAGGAGGCGGTGGCGGCGGTGGAGGAGTCGGTCGCGGTGCTGCGCCGGCTCGCGCGGGCCAACCCGCGCGACTTCGAGCCGGAACTCGCGGGCGCGCTCGGCGAGCTGGCCGCGGCCCACCGGGACCGCCCGGTCGAGGCCGCCGCCGCCGCGGACGAGGTCGTGCTGGTGCGCCGCCGGCTGGCCCGGGGCGGGGACCCGGACGCGGTGGCGCGGCTGGCCGCGGCCCTGGTCGCGCGGGTGGACGTGGCGGCCGACGGCGGCGCGGGCGTGCTGGAGCGGCGGTCGGTGGCCGAGGCGGCGGTGGTGCTGCTGCGCCCGTCGGCGGTCCGCCACCCGGCCGCGGTCACGGCGGCGCGGGCGAAGGTGGTCGGGCTGCTGCTCGCGGCCGGCCGCGAGCGCGAGGCGCGGCGGCTGGCGGAGGAGGTGCTGGTCGCGGCCGGGGACCTGCCGCACCACGTGCTCGTGGCGCAGGGGCCCGAGCCGGCCCGCGCCCTGCGCGCGCTCGCCGACGAGCTGCCCGAGACCGACGAGCTGGCCGCGCGCCTGGTGGAGCGCGCCGCCGCGACCTGGCGGGACCTGCTGGGCCGCCACCGCGCTGCGGCCACCGCGTTCCCCGAGGCCGTGCACCGGGCCGCGGTGCTGCGCCGCGCCCAGGACCACCCCGGCGCGGCGGACCACGCCCGGTGGGCCGTGCTGGCGTGGCAGCTGACCGGGGCGCCGGACGAGCTGGCGGCCGAGGCGCGCTACGCGGACGCGCTGCTGTTCCGCGTGCGCCTGTGCGTCGAGGGCAACACCGACCTCGACCGGGCGCTGCTGCTCGCGCACCGCGCCGTGGAGGTGCTGCGCGCGGCCGGCGCGCCGGCGGAGGTGTGCCGGGGTGCGACCGCGGCGGTGGACGACGTGCTCCGGGCGCACGCCGACCCGGAGGTGGCGCGCGCCCGGCCGCGGGCTAGTTCGTGGTGATCAGCGAGCGCAGGAAGAACCCCACGTTCGCGGGCCGCTCGGCCAGCCGCCGCATGAAGTAGCCGTACCACTCGTCGCCGTAGGGCACGTACACCCGCACCCGGTGGCCCTCGGCGGCGAGGCGGCGCTGCTCCTCGGGCCGGATGCCGTAGAGCATCTGGAACTCGTAGCTGCTCTTGGGGCGCCGGCTCGCCAGCTCGCCCGCGATGGCGACCAGCCGCGGGTCGTGCGAGGCGACCATGGGGTAGCCGGAGCCCTCCATCAGCACCCGCAGGCAGCGCACGTAGGACAGGTCGACCTCGGCCTTGTCCTGGAACGCCACCGCGGCGGGCTCCCTGTAGGCGCCCTTGCACAGCCGCACGCGCGACCCGGCGTGGGCCAGGTCCCGGCAGTCCTGCTCGGTGCGCTTGAGGTACGCCTGGAGCACCGCGCCCACCCACGGGAAGTCCACGCGCAGCTCGCGCAGGATGCCCAGGGTGGAGTCGGTGGTGGTGTGGTCCTCCATGTCGAGGGTGACCGTGGTGCCGACCGCGCCCGCCGCCGCGCAGATGCGGCGCGCGTTCTCCAGCGCGGTCTTCTCGCCGTCCACGGGCAGGAACTGGCCCACCGCGGACAGCTTCACCGACACCTCGGCCCGCCCGGTGTGCCCGGCGAGCTCCAGGCGGCGCAGCAGGTCGAGGTACGCCTCGACGGTCGCGGTCGCCTGCGCCGCGTCCCGGGTGTCCTCGCCGAGGTGGTCCAGGGTGACGTACCGGCCGTCGGCCAGCAGCTCGCCGGTGGTGGCGACGGCCGCGTCGACGTCGTCGCCGGAGATGAAGCGCCTGACCACCGGCCGGGTCAGCGGTGTGCGTTCGACCAGCCCGCGGACGGCCCCGGAGCGGGCGGCGGCGAGCAGCGCGGAGCGGAGCATGATCACCCCTGGTGCGGGTAGCGGATGGTGGTCGGCGGCGCGAAGGTCTCCTTGATGGACCGGGGGCTCACCCAGCGCAGCAGGTTGTGGACCGAGCCGGCCTTGTCGTTGGTGCCCGAGGCCCGGCCGCCGCCGAAGGGCTGCTGGCCCACGACCGCGCCGGTGGGCTTGTCGTTGACGTAGAAGTTGCCCGCGGCGAACCGCAGGTCCTCCTGCGCCTTGACGATGGCGCGCCGGTCCTGGGCGATGACCGCGCCGGTCAGGGCGTAGGGGGCGGCCTTCTCCATCTGCTCGACCACGGTGTCGTAGTCGGCGTCGTCGAACACGTGCACCGCGAGCACCGGGCCGAAGTACTCGGTGGTGAACACCTCGTGGCCGGGGTCCTCGCCCAGCAGCACGGTGGGCCGCACGAAGTAGCCGTCGGTGTCGTCGGCGGTGCCGCCGGCCACGACCTCCAGCTTCGGGTCGCGCCGCGCCGCGTCCAGCACGCCGGACAGCTTGTCGAACGACCGCCGGTCGATCACCGCGCCCATGAAGTTGTCGAGGTCGGTGACGTCGCCGACGGTCAGCGCCTCGACCTCGGCCAGCAGGTCGTCCTTGAGCCGGTTCCACACCGAGCGCGGCACGTAGGCGCGGGACGCGGCCGAGCACTTCTGGCCCTGGTACTCGAACGCGCCGCGGACCAGCGCGGTGCGCAGCACGTCCAGGTCGGCCGACGGGTGGGCCAGCACGAAGTCCTTGCCGCCGGTCTCGCCGACGACGCGCGGGTAGGCGCGGTAGTTCGCGATGTTCGCGCCGACCTGCCCCCACAGGTGCTGGAAGGTCTTGGTGGAGCCGGTGAAGTGGATGCCCGCCAGGTCCGGGTCGGCCAGCGCGACCTCGGACACGGCCAGGCCGTCGCCGGGCAGCAGGTTGATCACGCCCGGCGGCAGGCCCGCCTCCTCCAGCAGCCGCATGGTCAGGTGCGCGGCGAGGCCCTGCGTGGGCGAGGGCTTCCACAGCACGACGTTGCCCATCAGGGCGGGCGCGGTGGGCAGGTTGGCCGCGATGGCGGTGAAGTTGAACGGCGTGATCGCGTAGACGAAGCCCTCCAGCGGGCGGTGGTCGGTGCGGTTCCACACGCCGGGGGAGGACTGCGGCTGTTCGGCCAGCAGTTGCCGGCCGAACGAGACGTTGAAGCGCCAGAAGTCGATCAGCTCGCACGCGGCGTCGATCTCGGCCTGGATCGCGGTCTTGGACTGCCCGAGCATGGTGGCGGCGTTCATCCTGGCCCGCCACGGGCCGGCCAGCAGCTCGGCGGCCTTGAGCAGGATCGCGGCCCGGTCGTCGAAGGACAGGGCGCGCCACGCGGGCGCGGCCTCGCGGGCGGCGGCGATGGCGTCCCGGGTGTCCTGCCCGGTGGCGCCGCGCGCGGTGCCCAGGACGGCGCGGTGGTTGTGCGGCTGCACGACGTCGAAGGGATCGCCTCCGCCGGCGCGCTGCTCGCCCCCGATGGTCAGGGTCAGCTCGACGGGCTCCTTGGTCAGCTCGGCCAGCTCCGCCTGGAGCCGCGCGCGCTCCGGGGCGCCGGGGGCGTAACCGAGGACGGGCTCGTTCACCGGTGCGGGGACCGCGGTCACGGCATCCACAAGCTGCTCCTTCGCCACCTGATCGGGGAGTACCCCAACTGTGGTTGGGTTCCCCAAACGGTAGGACTTCCGACCCTGCGCGCTGTTGTCCTCACGTCTAGGCTTGGCCACCCGTTGTTGTGCGAATGGACAAAAGGATGAGCCTGCGTCAGGTGCTGATCGCCCTCGGTGACCCGTTCGTCGAGGTGCAGGCCGCACCGCACGGGTTGGAGGCCGACGTGCTCGACGTCGTGATCCTCGACCCCGACGACGTGCCCGACGTCCGGCCCGGCGACCTGGTCCTGGTCGTGGGCGCCCGGGGGCGTGCGGCCCTGCCGCTGGTCAAGGCGGCCGCGGCCGGGGGCGCGGTGGCCGTGGCGGTCAAGGCCGACGCGCCCGCGCCCGTGCTCAGGCAGGCCGCGGCGGACGCGGGCGTCGCCCTGCTCGCGGTCCGCCCCGAGGTGCGCTGGGAACACCTCGAAGCCCTGGCCAGGGGCGTGGTCACGAACGCCCGCCTGACCGCCGACGCGGGCGCGGCCGAGGCCGTCGGCGACCTGTTCGGCCTGGCCCAGACGATCGCCGCGCTGACCGGCGGCAGCGTCAGCATCGAGGACACCGCGAGCCGCGTGCTCGCCTACTCCCGCTCGTCCGACGAGGTCGACGAGCTGCGCCGGTTGTCGATCCTGGGCCGCCAGGGGCCCGAGCCCTACCTGAAGATGCTCCGCGAGTGGGGCGTCTACCGGCGGCTGCGCGCGGGCGAGGAGGTCGTGCGCATCGACGAGCACCCCGAGCTGGGCATCCGCCGCCGGCTCGCGGTCGGCGTCCACGCGGGCACGCGGCCGCTGGGCGCGATCTGGGTGCAGGAGGGCGCCGCGCCGCTCACCGAGCAGGCCGAGCGCGCCCTGCTCGGCGCGGCCAGGGTGACCGCGCTGCACCTCGTGCAGCAGCGGGAGCCCGCGGTCGCGTTCCGGGAGAACCTGCTGGCCTCGCTGCTCGACGGCCGCACGGAGGCCGGGTCGCTGGCCGAGCAGATCGGCGCCGACCCGGACCGGCCCGCCGCGGTCGTGGTGTTCGCGCTGCGCGGGCAGGAGCACGCCGACCGCACCGAGCACGAGCTGCGCCGCGCCGAGATGACCGGCCTGATCTCCGTGCACGCCGCCGCGTACCGGCGCACCGCCCTGGTCAGCCAGCGGTCCGGCCGCACCTACGCGCTGCTGCCCGACCTGCCGCCGAAGGCGCCGCTGCTCGCCCTGACCAGGGAGATCGTGGCCGCCGCCCGCGGGCACATGGGCCTGCGCGTGCAGGCCGCGGTCGGGTGCACGGTGCCGACCGTGGACGAGGTGATGGTCTCGCGCGGGGAGGCCGACCGGGTGCTGGACGCGATGGCCCGCGACCTGGACGCCGACGTCGCCACCCTGGCCGACGTGCGCTCCCGGGTGCTGGTCGGGGAGACCCTGGCGCTGCTCGCCGGGCACCCGCGCATCCGCGACCCGAGGCTGACCGCGCTGGACCCGGAGCTGGCCCGCTCCCTGCTGGCCTACCTCGACGAGTTCGGCGACGTGCGCACCGCGGCGGCGAAACTGCACGTCCACCCGAACACGCTGAGGTACCGGGTCCGCCGCGCCGCGGAGCTCGGCGGCTTCGACCTGGACGACCCACTCCTTCGGTTGTTCGCACAGCTGCAACTGAGGCTGTCCTGAGGGAACGGCCCCGGCCCACGTACCCTCCGCTGGTGAGCACCCGCGGCAGCGACTTCGCTGAACTATCCCGGTTGGTCAAGCAGCGAGGGCTGCTCGACCGACGCGTCGGCTATTACGCCTGGTACTTCGCCGGGGTGGTGGGCGCCTTGCTCCTCACCGTCGCTGCCGTGGTGCTCATCGGCGACTCCTGGTGGCAGCTCGTGCCCGCCGCGGTGCTCGCCGTGGTCTTCACGCAGATCGCCTTCCTCGGACATGATTCAGGTCACCGGCAGGTCTTCGCGAGCCACCGCGCCAACCAGACCGCCGGCCTGCTGCTGGGCAACCTGTTCGTCGGCGTGGGCTACGGCTGGTGGATGGGCAAGCACACCCGCCACCACGCCAACCCCAACCACGAGGACGACGACCCGGACGTGGACATCTCGGTGCTCGCGTTCAGCGCCGAGCAGGCCGAGCGCAAGCGCGGGTTCTTCCGGTTCGTGGTGAAGCACCAGGCGTGGCTGTTCTTCCCGCTGCTGCTGCTGGAGGGCTTCAGCCTGCACATCATCAGCGCCGCCGCCGCCGTGCGCCGCGAGGTCAAGGGCTGGCGGCTGGAGCTGGCGCTGCTGGCCGCGCACGTCATCGGCTACCTGGCGCTGGTGTTCTCGATGATGTCGCCGGGCAAGGCCCTGGCCTTCATCGCGGTCCACCAGGGCCTGTTCGGCGTCTACATGGGCATCTCCTTCGCGCCCAACCACAAGGGGATGCCGGTGCTCCAGGCCGGCCACCAGTTGGACTTCCTGCGCAAGCAGGTGCTCACCTCGCGCAACGTCACCGGCGGCTGGTTCACCGACTTCCTGCTCGGCGGCCTGAACTACCAGATCGAGCACCACCTGTTCCCGAACATGCCGCGGCCGCACCTGCGCCACGCGCAGGCGCTGGTCCGCGACTTCTGCGGCCGGCACTCGGTGTCCTACGCCGAGTGCGGCCTGTTCACCTCTTACGCGCACGTGCTGAAGTACCTGCACGAGGCGGGAGCCGAACTGCGCGGTACAGGAAAGCTCGCTCCAGCAGCGTCCAGCTAGTGGTGGCCGCCAGGTAGAGCCCGGCGGCCAGCGGCAGCACGGCGGCGATCAGCACCGTGCCGAACGGCAGCAGCCGCAGCAGCCCCGCGAACGGCGGCTGCGGTGCTCCACCGCGCCTGGCCACCGCGGCCTGCCAGCGGGAGGTCGCGAACGCGACCACCGCCAGCAGCGCGAACAACCCGGCGAACACCGGCGTGTGCGTCCAGGCGCCGAACCAGTGCGCGCCCAGCGGCACGCCCAGCAGCGTGCCGTCGAGCAGCGGGTTCGGTGTGGTCACGAGCTGGTACACGACCATGAAGAACGGCGCCTGCGCCAACGCGGGCAGGCAGCCGGCGAACAGCGAGGTGCCGTTCTCCCGGTAGAGCTCCAGGGTCTTCTCCTGGAGCTTCACCCGGTCCTCGCCGTACCTGTCGGTGAGCGCGCGCAGTTCGGGGGCGAGGGCGGCACGGGCCTTCTCGCCGCGCACGGCGGCCCGGCTGAGCGGGTGCAGCAGCAGCCGGACGGCCGCGGTGAGCAGGACGATGGCCAGGGCGGGCGTGGCGATCCCGGCCAGGGCTGAGCCCAGGGCGTGGAACAAGGGGAACTCCGTCTTCAGAGCGGGAAAAAGGGGACTCGGCGCTTATCGGCCGAATCCCGGTGCCCTGGGACGGGGACGCCCGGCGGCGTCGGGGTCGCGCAACCGCAGGAACGCGGCGCGCAGCGACTTCTCGCGGATCGACAGCGACCGCACCCACGCGGGCGCGGCGTGCACCACCGGCGCGGTGAGCAGCAGCAGCACCAGCGCCACGGCCGCCACGGCGGCGATGACCTCGGCCGGCGAGTTCAGCACCGCGAGGGAGTAGAGCGCGGGCAGGACCAGCGCGATCAGCAGCCGCACCCCGTCCACGCCCATCACCCCCTCAGCCCACTGTACCCACGAGAGCGGGTCGCGCGGGGTGGTCGTAGCGCACCGTCACATCGGCCCGGGGCTCGTAGGAGTCGTACGCGGGCAGCGTCCACCGCCACGCGTCCGGCAGCTGCCGCTCCAGCGCCGCCGGCGAGAGCCACAGGTGCACGGACAGCTCGGCGGGCAGCCACCTGTCCAGCAGCAGCGTGCCGTCGAGCAGCAGCACCCCGGCCGGGCCGAGCGCCACGTAGTCGGCGCGGTGAGCCCGGTCCGCGGCCGCGTTCCACAGCCTCGGCAGCACCCGCCCCGAACCGCCGGGGTCCAGCGGTCCGAGCACCTCCCGCGTCAGCCCGCCCACGTCCAGCCACGAGTCGCGGAACGAGTCCGGGTCCTCGTGGCCGTGCTCCAGGCGCACGGACGCAGGCCTCAGGAAGTCGTCGGCGGACACGCGCAGCACCGGGCGGCCCAGCGCGCGCAGCGGCTCCACCAGGCGGTCGGCCAGCTCGCCCGGCCGGGTCGGCGGCGCGCCGTCGAGGAGCACGCGGGCCCACGTCGAGCGCGGCAGGGCGTCGACCCGCCCGACCAGCTCGTCCACCAGGGCGCGGGGGGAGAGGGGCACGACCTTCACGGCAGCGGGTAGTCCGCCCACCCGGCCGGCAGCGCCGGCACCGGCCAGTCCGGGTCCGGCCGCCACGCCGCCCACGCCGGGTCCCACCACGTCGTGCCCGCGGTCAGCATGGCCGCGACCTCCTCGCCGGTGGCGCGGATCGCCCCGGCCTGCCCGGCGGTGTACTTGCCCTCCGCCACCTGCTCCTCGAACTCGTCGCGGTCCAGCTCCTCCCAGTCCCCGTCCACCGGCGCCCAGTAGTCCAGCGCGTGGTCGAGGGTGTCGAACCCGAGCGCGGTGCGCCGGAACGGGTCCTGGAGGTTGAGGTACCAACCCTTGAACCGGCCGTCCCCGCCCCAGTACAGGTCCACCGAGTAGGCGTCGCCGGGCCGGTGCAGCTGGAGCTTGCCGACCCCGCGCCAGTGCGTCCGGCCGCGCGCCTGCCAGTGGTGGGCCCGGTGGTGCGGCGGGAACCCGAACACCGCGCCGGGCGGTGTGAACACGACCAGCAGGCCGGGCCCGTCGAGCACGACCCGCGTCGGCGTCACCGACCACGGCTTCCCGTGCAGCACCTCGCGCCGCAACGCCACGTCACCCGGTTGGAAGAACCCCACGCGGACAGCCTAGGACGCGGCGGCGTGGGTCACGCGGGCGTGCTCGGGCGGGCCGCCGGTCACGCGGTGGTGCTCGCTCGGGTGACCGGCCCGTCGCGCGGTCGTGCCCGGGTCCGGAACCCGCCACGCCCGCCGGTCCCGCCAGGCCAAGCCGCCGGGTCGCCACCTCGCGCCGGGGGTCGGTGCCCGGCAGCAGCCACACCAGCCGCTCCAGCACCGCCACGTCGTCGCTGACCAGCCCGAACGCCCACAGCGCCGCCACATCGCCCCGGTCCGGCACGGCCCGCCGCACCGCCGAGGCCAGGTCCTCGCGCACCGCGGGCGCCTCGGACCGGGGCAGCAGCGGACCCCGGTGGACCGCCGCGGCCGTGCCGACGTCCCCCGCGCGCAACGCCTCGCGCACCGCCGGGAATCGGACACCGCGCAGGGCTTCTGCTGACCCCTGTCCCGAACGCAGAACTCACCCGTCCTGGACGTACGACACGGTCGGTCTGGACGTACGACTCGCGGAGGGGCGGTTCGGCGGGAACCGCCCCTCCTGTCGGGTCAGCTCCGCCAGGGGACCTCGGGGGCGGGGTGGAAGTTCACGCCCATCACCCGCCACCGGTCGGCCTGCGCGGCCAGGCGCACCTTGAACGCCTCCCAGTCGTGGGTGGACCACGGCGACCAGCCCAGCTCCGCGATCGCCGGCAGGCGCGGGAAGGCCATGAACTCGATGTCCGCCGAGTTCGTCAGCGTCTCGCTCCACAGCGGGGCCTCGACCCCGTGCACGGCCTCGGCCGGCAGCCCCTCGATGTAGGCGCCCGGGTTCCAGTCGTAGGCGTCCCGCACGTCGGTGTAGCCCGCCCAGCTCAGCCCCAGCGGGGTGCTCGCGTCGTACTTCATGTCCAGGTACGCCTTGGACGCCGGCGACAGCACGATCCGGCTGCCCCGCGCCGCGGCCGCCACCATGTCCGGCGCGGTGGTCCGGGTGCCCCAGAACTGCGGCACCGCCTCCACCGGCGGACCGGACTTGACGAACTCGTGCCAGCCGGTGGCGGTCTTGCCGTACTTCGACACCAGCGGCAGGACCCGGTCCATGAACCGGTCGTAGTCCGGGTCGGCGGTGGCGTGCGCCTCGTCACCGCCGATGTGGACGTACCGGCCCGGGGTCAGCGCGGCGACCTCGCGCAGCACGTCCTCGACGAACCGGTAGGTGATCTCCTTGTCGATGCACAGCGAGCTGAACCCGACCTCGATGCCGGTGTAGAGCGGCGGGGCGACGCCGTCGCAGTTCAGCTCCGGGTACGAGGACAGGGCCGCGTTGGTGTGGCCCGGCAGGTCGATCTCCGGGATCACCGTGATGTGCCGGGACGCCGCGTACGCGACCAGGTCGCGGTACTGCTCCTGCGTGTAGTACCCGCCCGGCCCGCCGCCGACCTCGGTGCTGCCGCCGTGCGTGGTCAGCCGCGGCCAGCTCTTGATCTCCAGCCGCCAGCCCTGGTCGTCGGTCAGGTGCAGGTGCAGCCGGTTGATCTTGTAGAGCGCGATCTGGTCGACGTACCGCTTGACCTCGTCGACCGAGAAGAAGTGGCGCGCCACGTCCAGCATCGCGCCGCGGTGGGCGTAGCGCGGGTGGTCGAGCACCCGGCCGCCGGGCACGGTGAACGGTCCGCGCTGCCTGGTCTTGGCCTCGACCCGGGCGGGCAGCAGCTGGCGCAGCGTCTGCACGCCGGCGAACAGGCCCGCCGCCGTCCGGGCCCGGACGAGCACGCCGGAGCGGGTCACGTCGAGCTGGTAGCCCTCGGCGCCGACCGACGGGTCCGCGCCGGCCAGCAGCAGCGTGATGCCGCGCGTGGACGCGCCGGGCACGACCGGCAGCCGGTAGCCGGTGGAGGGCCGCAGCACGCCGGCCAGGTACTCGCCGACCTGCCGGGCCGCGGCCGAGCCGGGGTGGGTGTGGATGAGGGTGTGCGCGCCGAGCTGGTAGGTCGTGCCCGGTCGCGGGCTGACCTGCACGGGCGCGGGCACGATGTGGTGCAACGATGTCTCCGGGGCTGCGTGCGCGGGGGTCGCCGTGCCGACCGCGCCCAGGAACAGCAGTGCGGCGAGCGCTCGACCGAGCCCGCGCCTCGCGGCGCCTTCCTTCTTTCTGGACACTGACGTCCTCCTTGGCGGGCGTGCGTCAAGGGCGGCGGCCCGAATTCACCGTTACAGCCCCGCCAGGAGGTGTCAAGGTCCAGACCAATCGGCGTTCGGTCGCGGGTGAGGTGCCGAACGCGGCCGCGGGCGGGGGCCCGGTCGGGACCTGCCCGGGGCCCGGTGAGGTCACTTCAGCCGGGGGCGCCCCAGCTCCGGCCAGGTGGCGGCGAACCGCTCCTCCACCTGCCGGGCCGCCCCGGCCTCCAGGCCGTGCAGCAGGCCGAAGGTGAACCCGTTCTCCCCGTCCAGCTGCGCCCTGGCGCCCAGCTCGCGCAGCACCGGCCGCGCCACCACGCCGTCCTGGTGCTCGCCCAGCAGCGTCTGCACCTCCTTCACGCGGTCGCGGTACGCCTTGCCCCGCTTGCCGAACACCGGCTCGGCCACCTCGACCGAGTACCGCAGCCGCTTGGCCGACTTGCGCGCCTCGTGCAGCCCCGTGTCGTCGTCGGCGGCCGCGACCCGCTTGGCGAGCCTGCGGTAGGTCCGGGCGACCAGGTCCGGCAGCACCTTGGTGGCCTTCCTGGCCCCCAGCGGCGTGAACGGCGGGTCCTCGACCAGCGCGTCGACCGCGTCGAGCAGGGCGAAGTACCGGGGGCTGTCCAGCGCCGCCACCGCCGCCTCCTGCGCGGCGACCTCCTTCGGGGCGAAGTACCGGGTCAGCTGCGCCCGCACCGGCCCGAGCACCAGCTCCTCGTCCAGCCCGTCCACCGCCCGCTCGAACCGGTCGCGCAGCACCTCCAGGTCGCGCGCCTCGCCCAGCACCCCGGCCAGCCACTTCAGCTCGTCGGTCAGCTCGCGGGTGCGGTCGCGCGCCACCACCGCGCCGAACGCCTGCAACGCGCTGCGCATCCGCCGGGTGGCCACCCGCAGCTGGTGCACCGCGTCCTCCTCGCGCCGGCGCACCCGCGGGTCCTGGTGCTTGATCGCGTCGGCCTGCTCGCGCAGGTAGGCCCGGACCACGTCGCCCGCGGTCGTGCCCCCGGCGCCACCGCCGCGCGACGTGCCGGACGGGAGCCGCCCGGCCAGCAGCCGCGTCAGCTTGGCCGACGACCGCGACCGCGCGATCCCGGACTTCGCCAGCAGCGCCTCGACCCGGTCCAGCAGCCCGGTGTCGCCGCGCTCGCCCAGCTCCACCTCGATCTCGCGCCACGACTCGACGCGGGAGTCGTCGGCGGTGTCCTGCGCCGTGACCAGGTCCTCGACCACCTCGACGAGCAGCCGGCCCCGGTCGTCCACCAGTTGCCACCGGTGCCGCGTGGTCCGGATGCGCGCGACCGGCGCCAGCTCGGTGCCCCTCGTGTGCACCTGGACCAGCGAGCCGAGCTCCCGGGGCGGGTGCTTGGCCGCCCGGCCCGGTGGCAGCCGCACCTCCTCGCGGGTGTCGCCGCCGACCGGCAGCTTGAGGTGCCAGCCCGCGTCGTCACCACCCGTGCGGCGGCGCAGCGTCAGCCCGGCGCGGGCCAGCCGCAGGTCGGAGGTGTCGTAGTAGACCGCCTCCAGCCGCTGCTCCTCCGGGCCCGCCGCGGCGGCGACGCCGGGCAGCCCGGTCAGCTCCGGCAGCCCCACACCCTCGGGTGCCTCGTACTTGCGTTCCGTCTCGTGCACCGACCTCGCCATGGAACAGGCATACACCGCTTGGTGGTGTTTCAGTCATCATCACCCTCGGTGACGGCGCGTTAACCAGGCCGGGGGTTTGCGTCGGACCGTTGGCGTGGTTTTCCCGGTTCGTCCCTGGACAGGACCGGCCGGTGGGGTTGGCTGGTCACGTGCCCACGGAGAAGGAGCGGCTCGACGAGGTCGAGCCCACGGTCGCGGACCTCGTCGCCACCACGGAGTCGCTGAAGGCCGAGCTCAACCGGGTCAGCACGCGCCTGCGCGTGCTGGAGAGCAGGCTCTCCGGGACCGGTTCGGGCCCGGACGAGGACCTGGACGCGGTGGACGGCATCGCCGACACCGTGGCCGCGCTGCGCGCCGCGTGGGACGCGGAGCAGGAGCTGCTGGCCGACTCGGTGCGGGCCGAGCTGCGCGCCGAGGTGGCCGAGTACGAGTCGCTGCGGCAGGAGCTGGACGCCGTCGCCGGCCGGCTCACCTCCGGCCGGGTGCCGCGCATGGAGCGCGACCAGCTCCAGCACCGGGTGGACAACCTGGAGTGGCAGCTCAGCGTGCGGGAGACCGACGCCGCGGCCGCGGCCGAGCGCCTGGCCGCCGACCGGGCCGCCGCCGAGGAGCCGTGGCGCGCCGAAGCCGTGGTGGCCGGTGACAAGGCCCGCCAGGAGGTCCTGGACATCGCCCGCACGCGCCTGGAACGCGCCCTGGCCGCCGACACCCGGCTGCCGCTGTGGTTCCGCGTCGGCCTGGGCGAGATCACCCACCCGGACCCGGCGCCCTGGGTGGAGGCCGCGGTGACCCTGATCGCGTACCGCCTGGAGTACGGCGTCACCGACCCCGTCTCACCCCTGGGCGAGGTGCCCTCGGCCGGCTCGGGCATCGCCGCGTGGGTTCGCCGGGCCGAGATCCACGCCGACCTGGTGGACCAGCTGGACTCCCTGCACCCCTGAGCGAGCACCCCTGAGCGAGCACCCCTGGCACCCCTGAGCGAGCAGTCCTGAGCGGGCACCCCCGGAGGGGTGCCCGCCCCGGGGTCAGCAGGTCTGGAGCATCGTCGCCAGCGCGTCGCGCTCGGCCTCGTCCACGCTCAGCGAGTACAGCGTCTTCACCGACACCACCGACCGCGCGTAGGTGCACCAGTAGTCCTCCACCGGGGGCTTCCACTTGGCCACGTCCTGGTCGCCCTTGGACCGGTTGCTGCTCGCCGTCACCGCGAACAGCTGCAACCCGCCCAGGTCGTTGGCGAACTTCTTGCGCTCCTCGTCGGTCCACTCGGCCGCGCCCGACCGCCACGCCTCGGCCAGCGCCACGGTGTGGTCGATGTCCAGGTCGCCCGCCTGCGTCACGGTCACCCCGTCGTACGGGCTGACCCACGTCCCGGAGGTGGCCCGGCACTGGTCGTCCACCTGCACGTCCGAGCCCTGCCGCTGGAGCACGATCTCGCGCGTGTCGCAGGAGTCGCCCTGGGAGCTCCAGTGCGGGAACCGGTCGCGGCTGTAACCGGTCATCTTCCCCTCGGGCGCCAGGGCCAGGGCCGCGAGCTGCGCCGCCGGGTCGTCGCCGGGCGCGGCGGGCCCGGACGTCGTCGGCCCGCCGCCCGGCGCCTGGTCGGTGTCCGGCTCCCGGGATATGTAGTAGCCGACGATGATCACCAGGACCAACAGGACGACGCCGGCGACCGTGGACGACCGCTTGCCACTCATGCACCCATGATCAGTGATGTCGGCCGCCGTGCAAACACCCGATCCGAACACCGCACCCGAACGCCCTGGGACAATTCCACCCGTGCGCGTGCTTCGAATGGCGTTCGACGTGGTCGTGCCGGTCGCGGTCGCGCTGCTCTGCGCGGTCGCGGTCCTGGGCACGTCTCGGTACGCCGGGGTCGTCACGGTGCTCACGGCCCTGGCGGCGCTGGTGTCGGGCGCCGCGCTGTGGTGGCGTCGCCGCCACCCGGTCCCGGTCACGGCCGTCGCGCTCGCCGGGGGCCTCGCCGTCCAGCTGGTCGCGCCGATGACCGTGTTCCCGCTCGCGGCCCTGGTCGCCGTCGGCTCGCTCGCCGCGACCCGGCCGCCCCGGCTGTCGCTGCCCGCCCTGGCCCTGCTGCTGGGCCTGGTCTCGCTGAACTTCCGCACCACCACCGCCGAGGACGCGCGGTTCGTGCTGGCCGTCGCGGTGGTGGTGTGGGCGCTGGGCGAGGCGGTGCGCAACCGCCGGGTCGCCGTGGCGCAGGCCGCCGAGCGCGCCGTGGCCGAGGAGCAGGCCCGGATCGCCCGCGAGCTGCACGACGTGATCGCGCACGGCGTCTCGGTGATCGTGGTGCAGGCGGCCGCCGCGGACGACGTGTTCGACCGCGCCCCGGACCGGGCGCGCGAGTCGCTGCGGTCGATCGAGGCGACCGGTCGCGCCACGCTCGACGAGCTGCGCAAGCTTCTCGCCGGCCCGGACGGGCGCCCCGGCCTGGACCGGCTGGCCGACCTGGTCGGGCCGCTGCGGGCGGCGGGCCTGCTGGTGGACGTGCGGTGCGAGCGGCCGCCGCTGCCCCCGGGCGTCGACCAGTCGGCCTACCGGATCGTGCAGGAGGCGTTGACCAACACCCTGCGGCACGCCCGCGCGAGCCGGGCGGAGGTGCTGGTGCGCGACGACGGCGGTGTGCTGGAGCTGGAGGTCCGCGACGATGGCCGCGGCGGCGCGCCGGTCGGTCCGGGCCGCGGCATCGCCGGGATGCGCGAGCGGGCCGCGCTGCTCGGCGGCACGGTCGAGGCGGGCCCGGCGCCCGGCGGCGGCTTCCGCGTGCGCGCCCGCCTCCCGCTGGCGGTGACCGCGTGATCCGCGTGCTGATCGCCGACGACCAGGCGCTGGTGCGCGGCGGGTTCCGGATGATCCTGGAGTCGCGGGACGACGTCGAGGTGGTCGGCGAGGCCGCGGACGGCGCGGAGGCCGTCGAGCTGACCGCCGCGCTGGACCCCGACGTGGTCCTGATGGACGTGCGGATGCCCGGCGTGGACGGCCTGACCGCGACCCGCGAGATCGTCGCCTCGGGCGCCGTGGCGCGCGTGCTGGTGCTCACCACCTACGACGTGGACGACTCGGTGTACGCGGCGCTGCGCGCGGGCGCGAGCGGGTTCCTGCTCAAGGACGTGCGGCCGGTGGAGCTGGTGGAGGCGGTGCGGGTGGTGGCCCGCGGTGACGCGCTGCTCGCGCCGTCGGTGACCAGGCGGCTGCTGGACCGGTTGGTGCGGGCCCTGCCCGCGCCGTCGCCCCGCGCGCTGGACGTGCTGACCGGGCGGGAGCGCGAGGTGCTGCGCCTGGTGGCGCTGGCCCTGTCGAACGCCGAGATCGCCGCCCACCTGGTGCTGACCGAGGCGACGGTGAAGACGCACGTCTCCGCGGTGCTGCGCAAGCTCGGCCTGCGCGACCGCGTGCAGGCCGTGGTGCTCGCCTACGAGGTGGGCCTGGTCCGCCCGCGCTCCGCCTGAGGGATGAGGCCGGGGACCGTTCCCGCGCCCGATGTGCCGGGCGTCCGGCTTCCCTAGCGTCCGGGGCATGTGGCCCACGCTGTCCCTCCTGCTCCTCGCGCCCCTGGTCGGCGAGTACGTCCTCGGCAACGTCCCGGTGTCGGCGCTGCCCGCGCTCGTCGTGCTCGCCGGGATGTACGGCGGGGGCGCGGTGCTGATCCGCGAGGTGGCCCGGCGCACCGGTCGCGGTTGGCCGGCGATCCTCGTGCTCGGCCTGGCCTACGGGGTGCTGGAGGCGGGGCTGCTGGACCAGTCGCTGTTCAACCCGGACTTCGAGGGGCACCGGTTCCTGGAGGTGACCCCGGTCCCGGCGCTCGGCATCAGCGCGGTGAACGCGCTGGCCTTCGTGGTCGGCCACGCGGTGTGGAGCATCGGCGTGCCGATCGCGCTGGTGGAGTCCGCGGCCCGACCCGGCCCCTGGCTGGGGCGCACCGGCCTGGCGGTGTGCGCGCTGGTCTTCGCCGGGGGCTCGGCCCTGGTGTTCCGCTTCCTGCTGCGCGCCGAGGGGTTCCTCGCCACGCCGGCGCAGCGCGTCGGGGCCGCCCTCACCGTGGTCGCCCTCGTCCTGGCCGCGCTGCCGCCGCGCCCCCGGCCCCGGGTGGACCGGCGCGTGCCGCGGCCGCGGGTGGTGGGCGTCGGCGCGTTCCTGCTGTCCTCGCTGTTCGTCCTCATGCCCGACGACTGGACCGGGTTCGCGCTCAAGATCGGCTGGCTGGTCGTCGCCGCCGCGCTCGGGCTGTGGTTCGGGCGCGGCGCGCGGTGGGGCGCCGGCCACCGGTTCGCGGCGGCGGCCGGCGCCCTGGTCACCTACACGTGGCTGGGCTGGTTCCTGGTGGAGAAGTCACCCGGACCGCTGGTCGCGCACGCCGTGCTCATCGCGCTGACCTGGGCGCTGCTGGTGGTGCTCGGTCTCAGGGCCGGCTCGTCAGGTACCCGCCCATGTGCGTGAAGTAGTCGGTCGCGCCCAGCTCGCGGCCGTCCTCGGTGCGGACCTTCCTCACCAGCAGCGCGTGGTTGTGGCCGCGCCGGGCCAGCGCGCCCGCCACCACGGCCACGCCGTCGCCCTCGCGGTAGAAGACGCGGCCGGGCGTGCCGCCGTAGCGCTGCGCGGAGACCTCGGCCTCGACGATCTCCAGCCGCCTGCCCCGGTGGAAGCAGAACGCGCTCGGGTACGGCGCGCACTGGGCGCGGACCAGCCGGTCGAGCTCCTCGGCCTCCCACGTCCAGTCGATGCGCAGGTCCTCCTCGGCCCGCTTGTGGAAGAAGCTCGCCCTCGACCGGTCCTGCTTGGCGAAGTCCGTGCGGCCCGAGGCGATCTCGGCGAGCCCGTCGACGGTGATCGGGCCGAACAGCTCCAGCGTCTTGTGGAACAGGTCGGCGGTGGTGTCGCGGGGGCCGACCGGGACCGACCGCTGGAGCACGACGTCACCGGCGTCCAGCGTCTCGTCCATCAGGTGCGCGGTGACGCCGACCTCCTTCTCGTCGTTGATCAGCGCCCAGATCAGCGGCGAGAAGCCGGCGTAGGCGGGCAGCAGCGAGTCGTGCACGTTCAGCGTCCCGTGCCGGGGCAGGGTGAAGACGCGCGGCGGGATCCAGGTGCGCCAGTTGGTGGCGACGATGACGTCCGGGTCGACCTCCTCGAGCCGCTGGAGCAGCTCGTCGTCGTCCGGCCGCTCGCGGACCAGGGTCTCGACGCCGTGCTCGGCGGCGAGGTCGGCGACCGAGTCGCTCCAGATGCGCTCGTAGGCGTGATCGCTCTTGGGGTGGGTGACCACCAGGACCACCTCGTGCTCGGAGTCCAGCAGCGCCTGGAGGGTGCGGTGGCCCCAGGTCTGGTAGCCGAACATGACGACGCGCATGGCTGCTCTCCTTAGCCTCACCTAACTTAAGGAACCCTAACCTAAGTGGGCGTTCGCTAGCCTGCGCGGGTGATCCTGGACCAGAAGTACGTGAACGGCCGGGTCGTGACGATGGACCCGGCCAGGCCGGTGGCGACCGGGGTGGGGGTGTGGGCGGGCCGGGTGGTCGGCCTGGACGCCGACGTGGCCGACCTGCCCGCCCGGCGGGTGGTGGACCTGGACGGGGCGGTGCTACTGCCCGGGTTCGTCGACGCGCACACCCACCTGGCCTGGGCCGGGCGGGCGTCGCGGACCGCGGACATCTCCCGGTGCGCGACCGCGGCGCAGGTGGTGGACGTGCTGCGGGCCCTGCCGGGGTCGGCCGGCTGGCTGGAGGTGGCCGGGTACGACCACCGGGCCCTGGACCGGCCGCTGACCTCGCGCGACCTGGACCTGGTCGGGTCCCGGGTGTACGTGCAGGACCTGTCCGGGCACGCCTGCGTGGTGAGCGGCGACGTGCTGGAGCTGCTGCCCGCGTCCGTGCTGCGGGAGGCGCGACGCGGCCCGGACGGCAGGCCCACCGGGTTCCTGGCCGAGGGCGCGCAGACCGCCGTGCGGGCCCTGCGGCTGCCCTACTCCCTCGACGAGATCGCCTCGGACGTGGCGCTGGGCGCGGCGCAGTGCGCCCACGAGGGCGTCGTGCTGGCCGCCGAGGCCGGCGTGGGCGGCGGCCTGATCGGCAGCAGCCCGCTGGAGGTGGAGGCGTACCAGCGGGCCGACCTGCCGATCCGGGTGCAGCTGATGGTGTCGGCCGACCGCCTGGAACCCGTGGTCGCCCACGTCGCCGACGGCATCCGGCGGGCCGTGCCGCTGGGGCTGCGCACCGGCCTGGGCGGCGACCGGCTGTCCATCGGCGCGCTGAAGCTGTGGACCGACGGCGGCATGATGGCCCGGACCGCCGCCCTGACCGAGCCCTACGCGGGCCTGGACACGGCCGGTCAGCTCCAGGACGACCCGGACGTGATGCGCGCCGCGATCCTGGACGGGCACGCGGCCGGGTGGCAGCTGGCCGTGCACGCGATCGGGGACCGGGCGGTCGACTTCGCGCTGGACGCGCTGGCGGAGGCCCAGCGGGTGGTGCCCCGGCCCGACGCCCGGCACCGCGTCGAGCACTGCGGGCTGGTGCGGCCCGACCAGCTGGACCGGATCGCCGGGCTGGGGGTGGTCCCGGTGGTCCAGCCCTCGTTCCTGTGGGCCTACGGGGACGACTACGCGCGCGTCATGGGGCCGGAGCGGGCGCCGTGGATGTACCGGGGGCGGGCGTTCCTCGACCGGGGGATCGTGCTCGCCGGCAGCTCGGACCGCCCGGTGGTCGACGGCAGCCCGCTGCGCGCGGTCCAGTTCATGGTCGAGCGGCTGTCGCGGGCGGGCGCCGCGATCGGCCCGGACGAGGCCGTGACGGTCGAGGAGGCGCTGCGGGCCTACACGTTCGGCGGCGCCTACGCCTGCCGGCTGGAGCACGTGCTGGGCCGCGTCGCGCCGGGGCGGCACGCCGACTTCGCCGTCCTGGAGACCGACCCGCTGACCTGCGAGGTGTCGCGGATCGGGGACATCGGGGTGCTGGCCACCGTGGTCGGCGGGGACTTCGCCCACGACGCGGCGGGTCTCGCCGCGGACTGACCCCGAGGGTTCGCCGCCGGCTGACCCGAGGGTCCCGCCGCCGGCTGACCCCGCGCGCCGGCCCCCGGGACGGGCGGGGGCCGGCGCCCGGGGTCACGCGCTCATCCGCCAGTGGACGACGTAGCCCGCGGCCTCGGCCGCGATCAGGGCGTCGAGCTTGGTCAGGTTCGTCCGCCGGGACATCCGGAACGCCTGGCCGCGCCGCGCGTCCAGCACCAGCGGCGTGGCGCCCGGCAGCACGTCGTCCATGGTCTGCTGGAGGATGCGCAGCGCCACGTTCGCCGACTCCTGGGTCAGCGGCGGCTCCTTCACGTACACCATCACCGCGGCCCGAGTCCCGTCCGGCGCGATCAGCCCCAGGTGCGGCCGCACCTTCAGCTCCAGGTCGCCCGCGTGCCAGCGCGCCGACCCGGTCGGCACCCCGGTGGCCCTGGTCTCCAGCAGCCAGGGCAGGAACCCGGCCTTGATCTCCTCGAACGCCCGCAGCTGCCCGGCCCGCGGGTGGTCCAACGCCGTGCCGACGGCCTTCTCCAGCTCGGCCTCCGGGTCGGGCGAGTTCGCGGCCCGGCGCATCGCGTCGCGCATCGGGTTGTAGAAACCGGCGACCCAGTGCTCCGACGACAGGTAGATCCGCCGCTGGTCGTTCACGATGCTGATCCGGCCGCGCTGGCCGCTCATGACGTACTCGGTGAAGGACAGGGCGGTGACGCTGATCGGTGCCACGGCATGCTCCCCTCGGGCTCGAACTCGTGTTCGATCCTACCGCGTGGCACCGACAGAAAACCGCCCTCAAGCACGCACTTTGGCCAGCATCGGGCCCAGTTCCGGGTCCCGGGAGACCTCGGTGAAGATCGTCTCCAGGGTCTCGTCGAAGAACGTCGCCGCGGCGGCCTGGACCTCGCGCCCCGCGGGGGTGATGCAGCTGTAGACCCCGCGCCGGTCGGTCTCGCACAGCTCCCGCCCGGTCAGCCCGGACTGCTCCAGCCGGGCCACCAGCCTGCTCACCGAGCTCTGGTTCAGCCCGACCACCTCGGTCAGCTCCTGCATCCGCAGCCCGCCGTCCGGCGCCCGCACCAGCGCGGACAGCGCGGCGAACTCCGAGAGGCCGAAGTGGAAGCGCCGCTGGAGGGCCCGCTCCAGGTTCGCGTTGATCCGGTGGTGCAGCGCCCGCAGACCGGACCACGTGGCGTGGACGGACAACGTCGACCCCCTGGTGAGCGGCTCGTGGACCTCCCATCCTATGCGCGCCACCAGGGCCGGGACCGGGAACGGCCGTTCCCGGGCACCCCTCCGGCGGGCGCCACGCCCGTGATCAGGACGTCCGCCGGCGCCGCGTGCCCGCGGGCCGGTCGAGGACGTCGTCGGCGCCACCCCCGGTGGCCACCCCTGTGGCCACCGACGAGCACCCGTTCCGGGAGCGGGCCCACGCCGAGGACCCGGAACCCGATCGCCTGACCCGCTCGCACCTTCGAGTGATCAGCGGCCCGCCCCACCTGCCGGTGTTGTAGTTTCGTGACCTGGCAGGTGCGGCTGCCGCCGAGGCTCCTCCTGACCCGGTTGGAGCGAGTGCCTCCGAAGCGCGTCCCGCGTGGGCGTGTCCGCATCCCCACTCCACTCCCGTGGTTCGGCGTGCGCGGACCCGGTGGCGCCGACCGGGCGGCGGCCGCGGAGGTTCCCCGTGTTCACAAGCTCCGACCTGCGCCGGCGCTGCCGGTGCACCGGTGAGACGCCCAACGCGGTGCGCCGGCAGCGCACCACCGACGGCCAGGCCCTGGTGCCCCGCGCCACCACCCCCGGCCAGGCCCGGGTCGAGGCCGAGTTCCTCCAGGCGGCCGTGCGCGCCATGGCCGGCCTGCGCCGCCGCGGCCACCCCCTGCGCCCGACCTCCCTGATCAACCGCGTGCAGCTCGGCTCGCACGCGGTCGGCCTCCAGGTCGACGACACCGCGCTGGACGACCTGCTGGCCGAGGTGCTGCCGACGACCGCGGGCGGCCGGGTCCGCGGCGTCCCGGGCCTGCGCGCCCACCCCGGCCGCGACCACCTCGACCTGCGCGCCCCCGACGGCGAGCTCCGGCTGCTCGGCGTCACCAGGAAGCGCTGGCGGCGCGCGGCCGCCGGGCTGGCCGAATCCGTCGAGCCGGCCGAACCCGCCGGGCTCACCGGGCTCGCCGAATCCGCCGGGGCCACCGGGCCGGCCGAACCCGCCGGGCTCGCCCCGGTCCCGCCGCCACCCACACCCGCCGGCCTGATGAGCGGCGTCCTGCGCCGCCTGCCGCTGTGGCGGGGCGCGGCCTGGCTGGACGGCGTGGTCGTCGGCGACGTGCTGGAGCTGCACTGGCGCGGCGGTCCGCCCAGCCGGTCGGTCGCCGCCATCCTGACCCGGTCCGCCTGCGGCATCGCGGGCGCCGCGGCGGTGGCGCACGAGTTCCGCGACGCGGTGCGCGGCGTGGCCCTGACCACCGCCCACCGCCGCTCGACCACCACCACCGGCGAACCGGACCGGGCCTGGGTCGAGTGGCTGGCCGCCACCGCGCCGGGCCCGGCCGTGCGGGAACGGGCCGTGCGCCCGGTCCGCGCCCGCCCCGACCTGCCGGACCTGTGGGAGCAGCACGAGATGCGCGCCGCGCTGGCGTCGCGCGACATCACCACCGCCTACCGCCTGCTCATCGGGCACGGCGTGCCCGCGCGACGCATCGCCGAGCTGACCGACCGGCCGGCGCGGGAGGTCCACCGGGTGCTCGACGGCGGCCGGGTCGAGGACTACGACACCCTCGCCGCCATCGCGCACGGCCTGGGCATCCCGCCGGGCTACATGGGCCTGGCCCACCACGAGCGGCCGGTCACCTCCGAGCCGTGCGGCTGCTCGCACCTGGACGAGCGCGCCCGGCGCGACCAGTTCCTCACCCACGCCGCCCTGGTCACCGTGGGCTCCGCGGTCAGCTGGCCGTGCCGGGCGACGACCTGCTGCCGAACCGCGTGACCCCTTGCCGCGCTGGTCGCACCACCGGACCCGGGAACGGGGAGGAGGGCCCGGCGACGCTGCCGGACCCCCTCGGTCATCGCGGTCGGTCAGCCGACCCGGCAGGACACGGTGGGCCGGCTCGTGTTGCCGCCGTGCTGGACGGTGAAGCCGAAGACGTCACCGTTGCCGTTGGGGCGGGCGGTCATCACGTTGCCACTGGAGTCCCAGCTCGCGGCGGTGTTCCAGGTGGCGATGATCTTCTGCGGCGAGGACGTCGTGACCGTGACGATCCAGTTGCTCGCGCCGGAGACGGTCACCTGGCCGTTGAAGCGGTCGCTCCAGCTCTGGCCGGCGGAGTAGGTCGCGGTGCAGCCGCCGCCCGGGTTGGTCGGCGTGGTGGGGCTGGTCGGCGTGGTCGGATTCGTCGACGAGCCGTTGTTCAGCGCGGAGAGCACCGAGTTGTAGGCGGCCTTCTTGTTGCCGCTGCCGTCGAACAGCAGCGGGGTGCCCGAGGCGCGCCAGGAGTCGCTGTCGCGGATGCCCCAGACGGTGACGCCGTTGCAGCGCGACACGGCCAGGCAAGCCTGCACCACACCCTGGTACTGCTGGGCCTGGGTCGAGCCGGAGCCCTCGATGTCGAGTTCGGTGATCTGGACGTCGACGCCGAGGTTGGCGAAGTTCTGGAGCGTGGTGTGGTAGTTCGAGGGCACGGGGTTGCCGCTGTTGAAGTGGGCCTGGAACCCGACGCAGTCGATGGGCACGCCGCGGGTCTTGAAGTCCTGGACCATCCGGTAGACGCCCTGGGTCTTGGCGTGCGACCAGTTGTCGGTGTTGTAGTCGTTGTAGCAGAGCTTCGCGCCCGGGTCGGCGGCGCGGGCGGCGCGGAACGCGGCCTCGATCCAGTCGTTGCCGGTGCGCTGGAGGTTGGAGTCACGACGACCGCCGGAGCTGCCGTCCGCGAACGCCTCGTTCACCACGTCCCAGGAGTGGATCTTGCCCCGGTAGTAGGTGGCGACCTTGGTGACGTGGTTGAGCATGGCGCTGCGCAACGCCGACCCGCTCATGTTCTGCATCCAGCCGGGCTGCTGCGAGTGCCAGGCGAGGGTGTGCCCGCGCACCTTCTTGCCCTGGTTGCGGGCGTGGTTGACGATCCGGTCGGCGTTGGCGTAGTTGAACTGGTTCTGCTGCGGTTCCAGGGCGTCGATCTTCATCTCGTTCTCGGCCGTGACCATGTCGAACTCACGGTTGAGGATGCCCACGTAGGTCGAGTCCGACAGCTTGTTCGCCGCCACCGCCGTGCCGAAATAACGCCCCCTCTCGGCAGCCGAGGCCCCGAGGGTGGTCGCGGCGCTGGCGGGCGAGGCCACGAGCACCGCCGCACCCGTGGCGGCGGCCACCAGTGTCGACACGAGCGCGACCCGTGAGACTGACTTCACTGTCAGCTTCATGTGTTGGCACCTTCTGGGGAGCACCTGCGGTCGGCGCAGGTGGAGCGGGTGATCGACTGAAACTTTCAGCAGTATCAACCGAAAAAGATGGGCGAGACAAGGCTCTGTTTCGCTCGCCCGAGCCGCTCCAGGCACCTCCGGTGCCGTCATCGACACCCCCGCCGCCTCGAAGGCGAATCGATTAACCTTGATCCACTCTGAGGTCCAAAAGGCCAGCTCAAGCCATCTTCAACTCGGTTATCCGCCATGCTTGGTCGACGACGTCGGAAACGGTCGCACCAGGTGGGAGGTATCGAAAATCTTCGAAACTATATTCGCAAATTTCGAACCACCGGCGTGCGCGCACCAGGTCGCCACTGGGCCAATGGCAGTACAGGGGGGAGACGCCAAGCGGCGGAACCGATACTCTTTCGAAGTCCGGCGGGCGGATCGCACACGCGCCCCATCGGTGATGACCCCCGGCACCCCCGACCTGTCGCACAGGTCAGGGGCCCGGTCCGTCGAGCGCCCCCGGCAGGATTCGAACCTGCGACCTCGGGATTAGAAGTCCCTCGCTCTCTCCACTGAGCTACGGAGGCTCGGGGTGCCGGCCACGCGCCGTAGCTGCGAGGTCGGTCCCACCGGACACATCGTCCGGACGATGCTTCGCGTTTCCATCCCGCGCCAGAAGTGTGATCAGAACGGCAAAAAAGTGACGTGCATCACGTCAGAGCCGTCGTCGACTCGCGGGCGACCAGGGAAACGGGCAGTCTTGTGGGTCCGCTCGGTCTGGCGCCGTCCAGCAGGCGCAGCGCCAGTTCGCCGGCGCGCCGCCCCTTCTCCGTCAGGGGTTGACGCACCGTAGTCAGCGGCGGATCCGCGTGCGCGGCCGCCGGCACGTCGTCGAAACCCACCACGGACACGTCGTCGGGTACCCGCAGCCCGAGGTCGCGCACCGCCTGGAGCGCGCCGAACGCCAGCTCGTCCGAGGCGCACAGCAGCGCCGTCGGCCGGGGGGAGGCGGACAGCAGCTCGCGCGCGCCCTCGCGCCCCGGTTCGCGGCTGCTCCGCGCGCACTCCCAGATCGGCTGCGGGCCGGCCACCTCCAGGTACCCGTGCAGCCGGTCCCGGGTGACCCGGAACGGCGCCGCCGTCAGCCGCTCGGCCGACACCGGCCCGCTGTGCCCGTCCGGGCGCAGCGCGAAGGTCAGCACGCCGAACCGGCGGTGCCCCAGGTCGCGCAGCGCCTCGGCGGCCAGCCGCGCCCCGCCGAGGTCGTCCACCTCGACCCGCGCGGTGTCCGGCAGCACGGGCTGGTCGATCACCACCATCGGCAGCCCGCGCGCCCGCACGGCGGCCAGGGCGGGCGCGTCGTCCGGCAGCGAGTACGCCACCACGACGTCGGCCTGCGCCCGCGCCACGGTCTCCGGTCGCGGTCCGCCCCGGTCGTTGCCCGGCATCAGCACCAGGCAGTGGTCGTGCCCGTCCACGGTCGAGGCCAGCCCGTCGAGCACGATCGACAGCGCCGGGTCGGAGAACGACGTGGACAGCTGCTGCCCGAGCATGAACCCGACCGCCGCGCTGTGCCTGGTCGCGAGGCTGCGCGCGACCGGGTCCGGCCCCCCGTACCCCAGCGAGGCGGCCGCGGCCAGGATGCGCTCGCGCAACGCGGCGGACAGCTGGTCCGGCCGGTTGTAGGCGTTGGAGACCGTCGCGCGCGACACGCCGACGGCACTGGCGACCGTGTCGAGCGTCGGCTTCCGGGGGCGGTCCACGCGAGGAGCCTAACCAGGTATCGGAGTGGACGTTCTGAAGCGCTTCAGTCACACTCGTCACCATGCCGACGCCACGCCTCGCCGTCTTCGCGGTGTTCCTGTTCAACGGGGCGATGTTCCTGTCCTGGGCCGCCCGGATGCCCGCGCTGGCCAACCAGGTCGGCGCCACCGAGGCGACCCTCGGCCTGGCCCTGCTGGGCGCCAGCGTCGGCCTCGCGCTCACCGCGCCGTTCGCGGCCCGGATCTGCGCGCGGGTCGGCGCGCGCAGCCTGGTCCTGGTGGGCGCGGCCATCACGGTGGTGGCGGTGCCCTCGCTCACCCTCGCCACGACGCCGCTGCACCTGGGCCTGGTCCTGTTCGTGCTCGGCTCGTGCGGCGCGATGCTGGACGTGGGCATGAACGTCGCCGCGGTGGCCGTCACCCGCGCCCTGGACCGCCCGCTGATGCCGCAGTTCCACGCGGGCTTCAGCGTCGGCGGCCTGATCGGCTCGCTCGGCGCGGCCGTGGCCGCGGGCGTCGGCTGGGACCTGACCCGCCACCTGCTCACCGCCGCGGTCGTCGGCGTGGTCGCCATCGCCTGGGTGCTGCGGGCCGTGCCGGGGGCCACCGGCGAGACCGGCGCCGCGTCGGCGGACGACCGCCCCGTGGTCAAGCGCCCGCTGCTGTGGCTGCTGGCGACGATCACGCTGTTCTCCGCGATCGCGGAGGGCGCCACCTCCGACTGGTCCGCGCTGTTCTTCGTCAACGAGCGCGGCCTCAGCGAGAGCGCCGCGGCGGCCGCCTACGTCGGCTTCTCCATCGCGATGGCCGTCGCGCGCCTGTTCGGCGAGTCCGTGCAGCGCCGGCTGGGCCCGTACCGCCTGCTCGCGGGCGGCGCGGTGGTGGCCGCGGCGGGTCTGGCGCTGGTCGTGCTCGTCCCGGTCGCGGCGACCGGCTACGTCGGCTTCGGCCTCGTCGGCCTGGGCCTGGCGTTCGCCTTCCCGGTGATCATGGACCTGGCGGGCGACGCGGGCCGCCGCGAGGACGGCACCGGCGGCGAGCGCGAGATCGGCCTGGTGACGACGGTCGCCTACACCGGCTTCCTGGTGGGTCCGCCGCTGGTCGGCGGCATCGCCCACGTCAGCAACCTGTCGGTGTCGCTGGGCTTCGTGGCGTTCGTGATCGCCATGATGGTGCCCGCGGTGTGGCTGGCGCGGCGCTCCCGCGACCGCGAGGTCACGCGGCGGGCAGTCGGTTCAGCGCGGCCTTGAGCAGCGGCTGCATCACCGACAGCATCTGCTCCTCCACCCCGCCGGGCTGGGTCATCGCGACCAGGACGCTGCGGTTGGCGTTCACGGCCAGCGTCGCCGTGCACGCCATCGAGCCGCCGCTGACCTCGCAGAACACCCAGGCCGAGTGCCCGTCGACGACCACCTCGCGGCCCTTCGGCTGCCGGGACCGCACGTCCTGGTACTTCTGGTAGAGCGCGGCGACGACGGTGCGCCCGGCGAACGAGCCGTCGTCCAGCACGTACTGGCACGACTCCTGGATCAGGTCGTCCTTGCGCGCGGGCTCCTTCGTGAACGCCCCGATCGACCGCAGGTCGTCCGCGGTGAGCAGCCCGCACGGCTCCACGCCGACGACCGTCCGCGGGCGCGCGATCCGCGGCGTCCCGGGGGCGGTGGACCCCGGGGCGGAGGCCGTCTCCCCGGCCCCCGGCACCGCCGTGCCGTGGACGGAGTAGCTGCACCCGCCGGACAGGGTCAGGACGAGGACGGCCAGGAGCGCCGCGCGGGAACCGGTCACGCCCGGCAACGGTAGTGGGTGCGATCTGCGCACGTCCGGCGGTTGGTGGCACCGCGCCCCCGCCGCCTACCCTCGTCCCGTGACCACTGAAGCGCCCACCCGAACGCAGCGCACCGGTCTGATCCCCCTGCTGGTCGTCGGCTCGGCCATAGCCGCGCTGCTGACGGCGGGCCTGCTGGCGCTCACCGGCGGCGACACCTCGGGCCTGATGGTCGTGCGCGTGCTGACCGAGTCGGCCGCGGTGGTGACCATCGGCTCCCTGCTGCTGGCGGCGTTCCTGGTCCCACCGCAGGACAGCGGCACGCTGGCCGCCGACGGCTACGCCGCGTTGCGCACGGCCGCGTGGGCGGCGCTGGTGTGGACGCTGGGCTCGGTGCTCGCGGTGCCGTTCACGGTGGCGGACGCGCTGGGCCAGCCGGTGACCACGTTCCTGGAGCCCTCGGTGCTGTTCCAGGTCGCGGGCCTGGTGGAGCAGTCCAAGGCGTGGGTGGTCACCGCGGTGGTCGTGGCGGTGCTGGCCCTGGGCTGCCGGCTGGCGCTGTCCTGGGGCTGGACGACGGCGCTGTTCTTCCTGTCGCTGTTCGCCCTGGTGCCGGTGGCGGTGACCGGGCACTCCTCGGGCGGCGGCTCGCACGACGTGGCCACGAACAGCCTGCTCTACCACCTGCTCGCGGCGGCGCTGTGGGTCGGCGGCCTGATCGCGCTGCTCGCGCACGGCCGCCGCGGCGGCGACCACCTGGCGCTGGCGACCACCCGGTTCTCCCGGCTGGCCCTGGTCTGCTGGATCGTGATGGCGGTCTCGGGCGTGGTCAACGCGTGGGTGCGGCTGCCGCTGAACCAGCTGTTCACCAGCGATTACGGCCTGCTGCTGCTGGGCAAGACGCTCGCCCTGGCCGTGCTGGGCGTGATCGGCTGGTTCCAGCGCGAGCGGGGCGTGAAGCAGGTCGTCGCCACCGGGTCCGGGCGCACCCTGCTCAAGCTCGCGGGCGTCGAGGTCCTGCTGATGTTCGCCACCATCGGCCTGGCCGCCGCGCTGAGCCGCACGCCGCCACCCGCCGAGGGCCGCACCCTGCCCAGCCGGGTGGAGCTGCGCGTCGGCTACGACCTGGACGGCGCGCCCACGGCGTTCCGCCTGCTGTTCGACTGGCGGTTCGACCTGGTCTTCGGCACCGCCGCGGTGGTGCTGGCGGTGCTGTACCTGCTGGGGGTGCGGCGGCTGCGCAAGCGCGGCGACGCGTGGCCGGTCGGCCGCGCGGTGGCGTGGGTGGCGGGCTGCCTGACCGTGCTGTTCGCCACGTCGTCGGGCGTGGGCCGGTACGCGCCGGCGATGTTCAGCGTCCACATGGAGGCGCACATGCTGCTGTCCATGCTGGCGCCGATCCTGCTGGTGCTGGGCGGCCCGGTGACGCTGGCGGTGCGGGCGCTGCCGACCGCGGGCCGGGGCAACCCGCCCGGGCCCCGCGAGTGGCTGCTGGCGTTCGTGCACTCGCCGGTGGCGAAGCTGCTGACCAACCCGTTCGTGGCGCTGGCGCTGTTCGTGGGCTCGTTCTACGGCCTGTACTTCTCGGGCCTGTTCGACTGGGCCCTGGACTACCACTGGGCGCACCTGGCGATGAACGCCCACTTCCTGCTGGTCGGCTACGTCTTCTACTGGCCGGTGATCGGCATCGACCCGTCGCCGAACCGGCTGCCGCCGCTGGGCCGGCTCGGGCTGCTGTTCGCCTCGATCCCGTTCCACGCGTTCTTCGGCATCGTGCTGATGAGCTCGCAGACCGTGATCGGCGAGGACTTCTACCGCTCGCTGGGCCTGCCGTGGGTGACGTCCCTGCTGGACGACCAGCGGCTGGGCGGCGGCATCGCGTGGGCGGCGGGCGAGCTGCCGCTGCTGGTGGTGATGGTCGCGCTGCTGGTGCAGTGGGCGCGCTCGGACGGCCGCGACGCCCGCCGGGCGGACCGGCGGGCGGTCGCGGACGGCGACGCGGACCTGGCCGCGTACAATGCGATGCTGCGCAAGATGTCCGGGAAGGGCTAGAGCGGGACCGGGCTAGAGCGGGCGCCGGAAGCCCTTCACCGCCAGCGCCCACCCGGCGGCGGCCAGCGCGCCGCTGGTGACCAGCGCGCCGACCACGCCGGTGACGGGGTGGGCCAGCGCCATGGCGCGCGCCGCGTCCACCGCGTAGGTCAGCGGGTTGACGTGGGCGACGGCCTGGAGCCAACCCGGCAGGCCGCTGATCGGCACGTAGGCGCTGGAGGCGAACATCAGCGGGAACATCGCCAGGAAGCCGACGGTCTGCATCAGCTCGGCGTTGCGCAGCCACGTGGCGATGGCCAGGAACACCCAGCCCAGGCCCCAGGAGACGGCCAGCGACAGCGCCAGCGCGCCCGCGATCCCGGCGAGGCCGCCGGCGGGGGAGAAGCCGAACACCGCGACCGCGAACACCAGCATCAGCAGCAGCTGCGCGGTCGTGCGGACCAGGTCGGACAGGCTGCGGGCGACGAGCACCGAGCCCGGCTGGACGGGCAGCGAGCGGAACCGGGCCAGCACGCCGTTCTTCATGTCGGTGACCAGTCCCACGCCCGCCTGGAGCGAGGACTGCATGGCGGTGTTGACCAGGATCGCGGGCATCAGGAAGTCGATGTAGGCCACGCCCTGCGGGAAGCCGGGCGCGGCGGCGACGCTGGCGAAGATCTGGCTGAACAGGGTCAGCATGATCAGCGGTTGGAGGACGCTGAAGACGATCATGCGCGGGTCGCTGACCAGCGCGCGGAGCGATCTCTGCGTCAGCACGAGCACCTGCGTGCCGAAGCCGGTGCCGCGCCAGTGCGTCCGCGTGGCGGCGAGGGTGGTCATGTCCTGGGCTCCTGTTCAGGCCGCGTGCGGTTGGTGGGCGAGGGAGAGGTAGACGTCGTCGAGGGTCGGCTCGCCCAGGGCCAGCTCGGCGGCCTCCAGGCCGACCTCGTCCAGGGCGCGGACCACGGTGGCGATCTCGCGGGACGACGTGACGGGCGCGGTGAGCGCGTTCGCCGCGGCGACGGGCTGGAGGCCCGCCCGCTCCAGCGACTCCGCGGCCTTGGGCACGTCCGCGACGTCGGCCAGGGTGACGGTCACGGTGCGCTGCCCGACCTGGGCCTTGAGCTCGGCGCTGGTGCCCGAGGCGACGACCCGGCCCTGCGAGAGCACGGTGATGGAGTCGGCGAGGCGGTCGGCCTCGTCCAGGTACTGGGTGGTGAGCAGGACCGCGGTGCCGTCGTCGACCAGCCCCTCCACGATCTCCCACAGGCCCAGGCGGCTGGCCGGGTCCAGGCCCGTGGTCGGCTCGTCGAGGAAGATCACCTCGGGGTGGCCGACCAGGCTCGCGGCCAGGTCCAGGCGCCGGCGCATACCGCCGGAGTAGGTGCGGGACGCCCGCTTCGCCGCGTCCGCGAGGCCGAACAGCTCCAGCAGCTCGCGGGCCCGGTCCCGGGCCTCCCGGGGGGACGCGCCGAGCAGGCGGGCGATCAGGACCAGGTTGTCCAGGCCGGACAGCTGCTCGTCCACGGCGGCGAACTGGCCGGTCAGCCCGATCCGGCCGCGCACCCGGTGCGCCTCGCGGACCACGTCGAACCCGGCCACCCTGGCGTGACCGCCGTCCGGCGGGAGCAGCGTGGTCAGCACGTTGACCAGGGTCGTCTTGCCCGCGCCGTTGTGGCCGAGCAGGCCGAGCACCGTGCCTCCCGGCACGGTGACGCTCACCCCGTCGAGCGCCTTGTGCGCGCCGAACGCCTTGTCGACGTCCGTCGCCTCGATCATGAGGTCGTTCACTGGTCTCCCCTCAGTGCGCCGTGCAGGAACACCTCGACGAGCCGGTCGACGTCGGCCGTGGCGTCGCCGAACCCCCTGCCCTGCATCCGGTTGGTGAACACGAGCCCGAGCAGCAGCCGGGCGGCCAGGGACGGGTCGACGCGCAGGTGGTCCTCGGGACCGAACAGCGAGGCCACGCGCTCGGAGAGGCGCTGCATCTCCGCCTGCGGGCCGTGGTGCTCGCCGTGCTCCCCGTGCTTCTCGCGCGGGTCGAACCCGGACTCGCGCAGCACGCCGGCCAGCGCCCACATGCGGTCCAGGTAGCCGGAGACGGCGCTGATGGCCCAGGACAGGCGCGCGGCGAGGGTGCTCGCCGCGCGGGCCTCGTCGATCAGCTCCAGCTCGGCGTCGGCCGCGAGGATGGCCTGCACGCAGGTGCGGATCAGCTCCTGCTTGTCCTTGAACGCCCGGAAGACCGTGCCCTCCGCGATGCCGGCCGCCTTGGCGATCTGACTGGTCGTCACGTTGGCGCCGTGGGTGAACAGCAGCGGGACGGTGGCCTGGACGATCGCCTCGCGGCGGTCCTCCGGGCTCATCGCCGGTGCTCGCCTGCGGCGCGGGGTGGTCTCCTCGGGCATGGGACCAGCTTATGAGTGAGTCCTCACTCATGTCAACGAGTGAGTGCTCACTCATTGAGTCTGTCACCCGATCGTGAGTTGTCCACAGGTCGCGTACCTCCGCTTTCCCGTCGCCCCCGCACTGGGCAACCTGGTCCCAGGCGATCAACCAGAGGAGGCGGTCATGGCCTACAACGAGACCCGCGTCACCGTGTGCGGCAACGTGGCCAGCAAGGTCACGCGCCACGAGGTCGGCACGGGCTTCAGCCGGGTGAACTTCCGGCTGTTCACCACCGAGCGGCGGTGGGACCAGGAGCAGCGCGGCTGGGCCGACGGCAGCCAGATGTTCCTGTCGGTCAACTGCTGGCGGGCGCTCGCCGACAACGCGTACAACTCGCTCAACCGGGGTGACCCCGTGGTGGTCACCGGCCGGATGTCGATCAAGGAGTTGCGGGACGACGGGAAGATCCGGCAGCTCGTGGAGATCGAGGCGACCGCGATCGGCCCGAACCTCGCCCTGTGCACGGCCCGCGCCGTGCGGATGAGGGCGGCGCCGGGCGAAGCGCTGGCCGACCAGCCCGCGAGCGCCGCCCCTGTCGCCGCTGCCGCCCCTGTCGCCGCCTCTGCCGTCGCCCCGGCCGCTGCTCGCGCCGCCGCCCCTGCTCCTGCGGCCTCCGCCGCCGGCGCTCCAGAAGCTGCCCCTGCTCCTGCTGCTCCTGCCGCCCCCACCGCTGCGGCCCAGGCCGGTGGTGCGGCCTTCGCTGCTCCTGCCGGTCCAGCTCCTGCCGACCCTGCCCCCACCGGCCGGAAACGTCCTGCTCCAACGTCCCGCGCGACCCCGAAGAAGGCCCCGACCACCCCTGAACCCGCCACCTCGCCCCCTGCGCCGACCTCGCCTACTCCACCCGCAGCGCCGGCCTCCGTTCCCGCCCCTCCAGCCCTCGTTCCCGACCCTCCCGCGGCCCCGCCAGCCCCTCCTGCCGCCCCTCCCGCCGCTCCTCCTCCCGTGCCACCCGCCGACCCCTCCTCCGCCGACCTCCCCTCCGCCGAAATCGTGGCCCCGCGCAGGGAGGGTGAGCCGGCGCTGGTGCGGCCGGACGAAGCGGGGCGTCCGAAGGGGGTGGCCGAAGTGCTGTTCTGAGGCAATCGGGGTACAAGAGCTTCCCAAGCGGGAATCACAGCGGAGAATGCGGCGGGCAGTCGTCGCCGTTGCGAGCGTGGAGGAGGGAGGTCGTGGGTCGGCGCCTCGGGGCGGACCCGCACGCGGGCAGAGGGACTTGACAGCACGAGCAGTTCGCGCATCCGATCGGATCCGCTGGTCGCGGCATCGCGCCAGGGTGGTCCTCAGGGCCTGTGACAGGTGTGGGTGACCCACGTTCGCGTTAACTCTGCGTTGTCGTCACGTCGTTGCCGGCGTCCGAGGTTCGGGCCCGATCGGCACCGCTCTACGATCGCGGGCATGGCCGAGTTCATCTACACCATGAAGAAGGTGCGCAAGGCGCACGGGGACAAGGTCATCCTGGATGACGTCACCATCATGTTCTACCCCGGTGCGAAGATCGGCCTGGTCGGCGCGAACGGCGCCGGCAAGTCGAGCGTGCTGAAGATCATGGCCGGCCTGGACACCCCGGGCAACGGCGAGGCGTACCTCTCTCCGGGCTACACGGTGGGCATCCTCCAGCAGGAGCCGCCGCTCAACGAGGAGAAGACCGTCCTGGGCAACGTCCAGGAGGGCCTGGGCGAGATCAAGGTCAAGCTCGACCGCTTCAACGAGATCGCCGAGAAGATGGCCGTCGACTACTCCGACGAGCTGATGGAGGAGATGGGCGTCCTCCAGGAGGAGCTGGACCACGCGGACGCGTGGGACCTCGACTCCCAGCTGGAGCAGGCGATGGACGCCCTCCGCTGCCCGCCGCCGGACGCCGACGTGAAGGTGCTCTCCGGTGGTGAGCGCCGCCGGGTGGCGCTGTGCAAGCTGCTGCTGAGCAAGCCCGACCTGCTCCTGCTCGACGAGCCCACCAACCACCTGGACGCCGAGAGCGTCCTGTGGCTGGAGCAGCACCTGGCCCAGTACCCGGGCGCCGTCCTGGCGGTCACCCACGACCGGTACTTCCTGGACAACCTCTCCCAGTGGATCCTGGAGCTCGAACGCGGTCGGGCCCACGTCTACGAGGGCAACTACTCCACGTACCTGGAGAAGAAGGCCGAGCGCCTCGCGGTCCAGGGCAAGAAGGACCAGAAGCTCCAGAAGCGCCTGAAGGACGAGCTGGACTGGGTCCGGTCGGGCGCCAAGGCCCGCCAGGCGAAGTCCAAGGCCCGCCTCGGTCGCTACGAGGAGATGGCCGCGGAGGCGGAGAAGACCCGCAAGCTCGACTTCGAGGAGATCCAGATCCCGCCGGGCCCGCGCCTGGGCAGCGTCGTGGTCGAGGTCAAGTCCCTGAAGAAGGGCTTCGGCGACCGGGTGCTGATCGACGGCCTGTCGTTCAGCCTGCCGCGCAACGGCATCGTCGGCGTGATCGGCCCGAACGGCGTGGGCAAGACGACGCTGTTCAAGACCATCGTCGGCCTGGAGCAGGCGGACGCGGGCGAGGTGAAGATCGGCGAGACGGTCAAGCTCTCGTACGTCGACCAGAACCGCGCCGGCCTGGACCCGAAGAAGAACGTGTGGGAGATCGTCTCCGACGGTCTGGACTACATCCACGTCGGCAACGTCGAGATGCCGTCGCGGGCTTACGTCAGCGCGTTCGGCTTCAAGGGCCCGGACCAGCAGAAGCCTGCTGGTGTGCTCTCCGGCGGCGAGCGCAACCGGCTGAACCTGGCCATGACCCTCAAGCAGGGCGGCAATCTGATCCTGCTCGACGAGCCGACCAACGACCTGGACGTCGAGACCCTGGGCTCGCTGGAGAACGCGCTGGAGCAGTTCCCCGGCTGCGCCGTGGTCATCTCGCACGACCGGTGGTTCCTCGACCGCGTCGCCACCCACATCCTGGCCTGGGAGGGCACGGAGGAGAACCCGGCCCAGTGGTACTGGTTCGAGGGCAACTTCGAGGGCTACGAGAAGAACAAGGTCGAGCGCCTCGGCGCGGAGGCGGCACGTCCGCACCGCGTGACCTACCGCAAGCTCACCCGGGACTGAGAGCCGAGTACCGACATCGTGGCGGCGAGGGGCGAAGCGCAGGCGGACGTCGAGGTGAGCACGCTGGTCGTGCCCGCCTGGCGGCTGCGTTGGCGGGCACCGGAGCTTGCTCTGGTGCTGGGCGAGCGCGCCGTCGCGCTCGCCTCCGCCCGCCGTGACGAGGTCGACCGGTTGCGCGCGGAGGCACTGGTCATCTTCGCGAGCAACCGCATGGGCCGGGGCGTCAAGACCGCCGACCGGGCGCTCGACGCGCTCAAGGCGGCCGAGGCCGCGGGCGAGCGGGAGACGGCCTGGCGCCTCCGCGTCGAGCTGGCCGACAGCGCCAGGTCGGTGGGCGCGCCGCTGACCGGCTTCGCCGCCGTCCGCCCGGTCCTCGAAGCGGACGACGTGCCACCGGGCCTGCGCGCCTCGGCCTTGGTGCAGGCCGGCGAGTGCCTGGTCTCGGTCGGCCGCGGCGCCGCCCTGGGCCAGGCCCTGGACGAGGCCGACCGCCTCTACCAGGCCGACCCGCTGCTGGACCACGACACGACGATCCTGCACCGCGGCCTGCTCCGCGCCGCGGCCGCGGGGCAGCACCGCCGCTGGGGCGACCTCCCGCAGGCGATCGTCGCCTGCCGCGAGGGCCTCGCCCTCCTCGACGGCCTCCGGGAGGCCGAGTCGGACAACGGCCAGGTCCGCGGCAGGCTCACGGTCGAGCTGGTCTGCGCCCTGCTGGACTCCAACCAGGGTGCCGAGGCGTCACGGGTGGGCACCCCGCTCCTGGAGCGCCCCGTCCGGGCGCCCTCCGCGGCCACCGCCGGTTGGCTGCGCCTGGCCCTGGCCACCAGGGTCCACCTGCCCGCGGGGCGGGTCGACCAGGCCCGCGACCTGCTGCGCGACGTGGCGGACAGCGCCGAACGCCACCAGCTCGACACCCTCCAGACCGAGAGCTTCCTGGCGCTGGCGCACGTCCACGAGGTGTCCGGCGACCTGACCGAGGCCCTGGCGAACCTCCGCGCCGCCCACGCGGCCGAGCGCAGGCGCGCGCGGGCCGTCTACGCGGTCCGCGCCAGGCTCGCGGCCGAGTTCTCCGGCATCCACCGCCAGTCCGCCGGCAGCCTGCACGAGCAGCTGGCCACGCTGCTGCGGACGGGCGCCCCCACCGCTCCGCCGGCCCCGGACACCACCACCCCGGCGCCCGAGGTCGGGCAGCAGCAGTTGCGCCAGTGGCGCCCGGTGCAGGTCCACCGCAACGAGGGCCTGCGCGTCAAGCGCTCCCGCCGCGCGGCGGAGGACATGACCGTCGAGGGCATCTCGGCGGCCAGGGCGCACGCCGCCGACCGCTGGCGCCTGGTGCACCCCTTCGGCGAACAGGGCGAACAGGGTGAGCAGGGCGAACAGGGACCGCAGGGTCAGCAGGACCACCCGGGTGGGCGGGGCGACCAGGTGGAAGACACGTCCAAGCCCGCCGGTCGTCGCCGGGCCCCGGACGCGGTGCCGGGGTCGCAGTCGCGGGAGCCGCTGCCCTTCACGCAGGGTCGACCGGAACACGCCCGGAGCATCGAGGCGAAACCGACCGCCCTGTCCCAGCCCCCCACCCCTCCGGGCGGCTTGAACCTCCAGCCCCCCGCCGCCCCCGCTCCCGGCGGCAGGCTCGTCGCGCCCACTCCGGGCCCGGTCTCGGCTACTGCCGGCCCGGTCCCGACCGCCAGCCCGGTCCCGACCGCTGCCGGCCCGACCACTGCCGCTCCGGCTACAACCACTGCCGCTCCGGCTGCGCCTGTTTCCGGCCCGGCCGCGTCCGCTCCCGAGCCGGTCGTGCCCACCTCGGGGCCGGTGATGCCGGGTTCCGGCCTGTTCGCCCCGGCCGTGGGCCCCGCGTTCCCGCCGAGCGCTACTCCTCCGGTTCCCGTGCCTCCGGTTTCCGCGCCGCCCGGTCCTGGCCTGCCTGCTCCCGTCCTGCCCAACCCAGTCCTGCCCAGCTCGATCCTGCGCGGTCCGATCCTGCGCGGTCCTTTCCCGCCGGAACCCGCTCCAGCAGCCGCTACCGATCCCGTGGCCTCGCCTCCGGACGACCTGTCGCCGAACGTGCGGACCGGCGCGGATCCGAGCACCGCGCCGAGCAGTGGCGAGCCGTTCGACCTGAGCCTGCCGACCGCTCTCGACGGGGCGGGCTGGACCGATGGCGAGGACACCTCCGCCGACACCGCTCCGACCGCCAAGTCCGGTGGCGACCGGACCGTTCCGGCCGCCGGGCTGATCGCCGCGGCCGGGGCGGTGCGCAGCGGGCGCCGACGAGCTGCCCGGGAGGCGACCGAGGAGACTCCCGACCAGTCCGCCGAGCAGGCGGGCGAGTCGTCCAGCGTGCTGGACAGCCTGAAGGCCGCCGGGTTGCTCGACTCCCCGCGCGGTGGAGGACGACGTCGGGCTCCGGACGGTGCGGACGGCATCACCGGAGCACCGGTCGCCGCTGAACCTGCCACCGCTGAACCCGCCACCGCGACCGGTCCCGGAGCACTCCCCTCCGGAGTTGCCGGCTCGGACCAGCCGGAGGTCGTCGACCTCTCGGTGCCTGCCGTCCCCGACTCGAACGTCGTCGAGCCCGGAGCCGTCGAGCCGGTGTCCGCCGCGCCGGTGCCCACCGCCGGCCCCGAGGTCGCCACCGGCGCGGACGCCGTGGTCGAGCAGGTGCAATGGCGGGTCGAGCCGCCGGCGAGGTTCCGCGTCGAGGAACCCGTCGACATGTTCGACTCGCCCACTATGGTTCAGCCCGCGATTCGGGACGATGTTCCGCCGGTTGGACTTGGCGCCGCATTTGTGAAGGGCCCGGTCATCCCCACCGCGAGGGTGCCCGAACCGCCGGATTTCGCTTCTGTTCCCTCCGCGTTCCCCATGCACGACGCGGATGACGCCCCCGTTGGGGTCGAGACCGAGATCAAACCCGAATCCGCGCCCGCGAGCGGAGCGCCGGGGGAGCCGGCCTCCCCGGCGGTCGTGGACGAGACCCGGTCCGTTCAGGAGCCCGTGTCCCGGCCCGAACCCCGACCCGAACCCCGGCCGCTGCCCGCGTCGTTGTCGTTGTCGGCGCCGCTGTTCGGGCCGTCACCGACACCCGTGTCCGCGCCACCCGTGTCCGCGCCCCCGGAGTCCGCGTCCGAGCTGACGTCCATCCTGAAGCCGGTGTTCCTGCCGGAACCGGCGGCAGCACCCGACCTGGCGCCCGAACCGGAACCCGAGGCCGTGTCCGCACCGACCCCGGCACCAGAACCGGAACCCGCCCCGGAGCCCGTCGCCGCCCCGGAGCCCGAACCGGCCCCGACACCCCCCACCCCGTCCACGCCCAAGTCGCTCGACCCGACCGGGTTCCTGGGCGCCGCCGACGTCGAGGACGACAGCGCGGAGGAACCTTTCATCAGGTCCGTCGTGGTCGGGGGCAGGACCATCGACCTCCCGCCGATCAGCAAGCCGATCCAGTTGCCGAGCACCACCCGCGCCGAGCGCCGCCCCAAGAGCGACCTCAGCCTCGCCGAACTCCTGGCCGAAGCCCTGGTCGCGTACGAGGACGCCCGCCGCGAGGACGAGGCCGCCGGCTGGACCGACGAGGTGGACCAGGACGTCCCCGCCGACCCCGCCCCCCGGGTCGCGCAACCCGACCGCGCCGCACACCCCGCGCCGGCCGACGACGACACCGTGCCGATCCCCCCCGTCCCCTCGGACGCGCCGGTCGCGCCCGTCGCCACGGCCCCCCGGCCCGCCCCCGTCCGCCCGCCCGACCCGGACAACGAGACCACCGGTCCGATCCGGCGCGTGGACCCGCCCCGCTTCGACACCTGGACGCTTCCCGAATCCTGAAACAATTTGAGGTTCTAATAAGGTTTCCCGCCGGTAACAAAGCGGGTAAATGAGTCCTGCCGTAGTGAAATAGCCACTTTCCGTCAGTGGTTCGATTCAGTCGCGGGGTGGCGATGATCGGGTTCGCGCGCATGTGATTAAGTGGAGCGCGGACTCGGTACACAGAGGTACCGGATGCTGTCCGCATACTGTGGAGCCGCCTGAACATGACCTCGACTGGAGTCCCGTCCCGATCCGAGCACGCCACCGGCAACGGCGCCGTGGCTCGTGCCGCCAGCCCCGAGCAGGCGCGCGACGACTTGATCGAGCGGGCCGCCGCCAACGCCCCCGAGCTCGCCGACCTGATCCGCCTGTACTACCGGCACGTCCCGGCCGAAGAGGTCATCGACGACGACCCGGTGGACCTGGTGGGCGCGGTGCGCTCGAACTACCAGCTCGCCGAGACCCGGGTGCCGGGTCGCCCGGTGGTGCGGATCATCAACCCGACCCGCGCGCACGACGGCTGGACCTGCCCGGCCACCGTGGTGCAGGTGATCACCGACGACATGCCGTACCTGGTGGACTCGGTGGCCTCCGAGCTGACCCGCGGCGGCGTGCAGGTCCAGCGCGTGGTTCACCCGATCGTCGTGGTGCGCCGGGACGTGGTGACCGGCGCGCTCGAGGAGGCCCTGCCCGGCGCGGACCCCGCCGACCCGCCCGCCGACGCGCTGGCCGAGTCGTGGATGCACATCGAGGTCGACCTCCTCACCGACCCGCAGCGGGCCCGTGAGCTGGAGACCAAGCTGCACGCCGTGCTCAACGACGTCCGCGAGGTCGTCGAGGACACGAGCAAGATGACCGGCACCGCCCTCACGCTGGCCGACGAACTGGAGGCGTCCCCGCCGCCGCTGCCGGAGCACGAGGTCGGGGACGGCGCGAAGCTGCTGCGCTGGCTGGCCAACGACCACTTCACCTTCCTCGGCTACCGCCGGTACGAGGTGGTCCGCGACGACCCGGCCACCGACGGCGAGCCCGCCCTGCGCGCGGTCCTGGCCAGCGGCCTGGGCGTGCTCAGACAGGACAGCCTCGCGGCGCGCAGCCTGACCGCCGGACCCGACGCGGGCGCCCAGGCGCTCTCCCCGGAGTTGCTGGTGCTCACCCAGGCCAGCGCGCAGTCCAGCGTCCACCGCTCGGTCTACCCGTACTACGTCGGCGTGAAGACCTTCGACACCGACGGCAACGTCACCGGCGAACACCGGTTCCTCGGCGTCTTCTCCACCACGGCCCTGCACGAGGACGTGCTGGACATCCCGGCCATCGACCGCCGGGTGCGCGACGTGATCCACCGCGCGGGCTTCCCGCTGCACTCCTACTCGGGGCAGCAGATGCTGGAGGTGATCCAGAACTACCCGCGCACCGAGCTGTTCTCCGTCGACCCCGACACCCTCTACCAGACCGTGACGGGCGTCATCGCGCTGGCCGAGCGCCGCCGCCTGCGCCTGTTCCTGCGTCGCGACCCCTACGGCCGCTTCTACTCCTGCCTGGTCTACCTGCCGCGCGACCGCTACACCACCACCTCCCGGCTGGCCATGCAGGAGGTGCTGATCGACCGGTTGGGCGGCGTGAACCTGGAGTACAGCGCCCGCATCGGCGAGTCCGCGCTGGCCCGCGTGCACTTCATGGTGCACACCGAGCCCCAGCGCCAGGTCGAGCCGGACACCGGCTACCTCCAGCAGCTGCTGGCCGAGGCCATCCGCACCTGGGACGACCGCATGGTCGAGGCGGTGCTGGAGCAGGGCCAGGGGCTGGGCGCGGAGTCGGCCCCCGAGCGTGGTCTGCGCATCGCCGCTGCGTTCCCCGAGGCGTACAAGGAGGACTTCACCGCCGCCGAGGGCCTGGACGACTACCGGCGCATCGAGGCGCTCGCCCCGGGCGGCCTCGACATGGTGTTCTACGTGCCGCGCGAGGCCGAGCCCGGCGAGCGCCGGTTCAAGCTGTTCCTGGTCGGCGCCCGGATCACGCTGTCGGACGTGCTGCCGATGCTCCAGCGCATGGGCGTGGTGGTGGTCGACGAACGCCCCTACGAGCTGGCGCGCGACGACGGCGCCGAGTGCTGGATCTACGACTTCGGCCTGCGCCTCGACCAGCTCACCCTCGACAAGCTGTCGCGGGAGGACCTGGAGACCGTCCGCACCCGCTTCCAGGAGGCGTTCGCCGCCGCCTGGCGCGGCGAGGCCGAGGTGGACGGCTTCAACACCCTGGTGCTCAAGGCCGGCCTGACCTGGCAGCAGGCGTCGATGCTGCGCGCCTACGCCAAGTACCTGCGCCAGGCGGGCACCCCCTACAGCCAGGACTACATCGAGGACGCCGTGCTCGCGCACACCGAGGTCGCCACGGCCCTGGTGCGCCTGTTCGAGGCGCGGTTCGACCCGAGCCTGGCCGACGACCAGCGCGAGGGCCGCACCGAGTCCCTCGCCGCCGAGATCGTCACCCTGATCGACGACGTGACCAGCCTGGACGCGGACCGCATCCTGCGCAGCCTGCTCACCCTCGTCCAGGCGACGCTGCGCACGAACCACTTCGTCCGCGACGCCGACGGCGCCCCGCGCCCCTACCTGGCGGTGAAGCTCGACCCGCGCGCGATCCCGGACCTGCCGCAACCGCGGCCCCGGTTCGAGATCTTCGTGTACTCGCCCCGCGTCGAGGGCGTGCACCTGCGGTTCGGCCCGGTCGCCCGCGGCGGCCTGCGCTGGTCCGACCGACGCGAGGACTTCCGCACCGAGATCCTGGGCCTGGTCAAGGCGCAGGCGGTGAAGAACGCGGTGATCGTGCCGGTGGGCGCGAAGGGCGGGTTCGTGGTCAAGCGGCCACCCGCGCCGACCGGCGACCCGGGCCTGGACCGCGAGGCGTCCCTGGCCGAGGGCATCGCCTGCTACCGCATGTTCATCTCCGGCCTGCTGGACCTGACCGACAACCTCAGCTCGGGCACCGTCCTGCCCGCGCCGCAGGTGGTGCGCCACGACGGCGACGACACCTACCTGGTCGTCGCCGCCGACAAGGGCACCGCGTCGTTCTCCGACATCGCCAACGAGGTGTCGGCGTCCTACGGCTTCTGGCTCGGCGACGCTTTCGCCTCCGGCGGCTCGGTCGGCTACGACCACAAGGCCATGGGCATCACCGCCCGCGGCGCGTGGGAGAGCGTGAAGCGGCACTTCCGCGAACTGGGCGTCAACACCCAGGCCGAGGAGTTCACCGTGGTCGGCGTCGGCGACATGTCCGGCGACGTGTTCGGCAACGGCATGTTGCTCTCCGAGCACATCCGCCTGGTCGCGGCCTTCGACCACCGGCACGTCTTCATCGACCCCGACCCGGTCGCCCAGCTGTCCTTCGCCGAGCGCAAGCGCCTGTTCGAACTCCCGCGCTCCTCCTGGGACGACTACGACCGCTCGCTGATCAGCGAGGGCGGCGGCGTGTGGCCGCGCGCGGTCAAGTCGATCCCGATCAGCGAGCGGGCGCGGGTGGCGCTCGGCCTGCCCGAGGGCGTGGTCAAGCTGTCGCCGCCGGAGCTGATGAGGGCGATCCTGCTCGCCCCCGTCGACCTGCTGTGGAACGGCGGCATCGGCACCTACGTCAAGGCGGTCGCGGAATCGCACGCCGAGGTCGGCGACAAGGCCAACGACGCGATCCGCGTCAACGGCGCCGACCTGCGCGTCAAGGTCGTCGGCGAGGGCGGCAACCTGGGCCTCACCCAGCGGGGCCGCATCGAGTTCGCCCGCGCCGGCGGCAAGGTCAACACCGACGCCCTGGACAACTCCGCCGGCGTCGACTGCTCCGACCACGAGGTCAACATCAAGATCCTGCTCGACGAGCTGGTCCGCGACGGCAAGCTCGACACCGGGCAGCGCAACGAGCTGCTGGGGCAGATGACCGACGAGGTCGGCGACCTGGTGCTGGCCGACAACTACTCCCAGAACTTCGTCCTGGGCGTGTCCCGCGCGCACGCCGCGCCGATGCTGTCGGTGCACGCGCGGCTCGTGGCGGACCTGGAGCAGCGCGGCGCGCTGGACCGGGCGCTGGAGGCCCTGCCGTCCCCGGCGGAGTTCAAGGCGCTGGAGAAGTCCGGCGAGGGCCTGACCTCGCCCGAGCTGGCCACCCTCCTCGCGCACGTCAAGCTGGCGCTGAAGGAGGAGGTGCTGGCCGGCGACCTGCCCTCGGTCGACGTGCTGGCCCGCAAGCTGCCCGACTACTTCCCCAGCGAGCTGCGCGAGCGCTTCGGCGACGCCATCGGCGGCCACCCGCTGTCCCGCGAGATCATCACCACGGTGCTGGTCAACGAGGTCGTGGACGGCGGCGGCGTGTCCTACGCGTTCCGGCTGGCCGAGGAGGCCAACGCCTCCGCGACGGACGCCGTGCGCGCGTACGCGGTGGTGACGGCGGTGTTCGACCTGCCGTCGCTGTGGCGGGACATCCAGGCGCTGGACAGCACCATCCCGACCGAGGTCCAGGACGAGATGGTGCTGGAGAGCCGGCGCCTGCTCGACCGCGCGTCGCGCTGGCTGCTGACCAACCGCCCCCAACCGCTGCCGGTCGGCGCCACGATCAGCCGGTTCGCCCCGGTGGTCGCCTCCCTCGCACCGCGCGTGCCGGACCTGCTCCAGGGCGACGAGGAGCGGTCCTGGGCCGAGTCCACCGAGCGCCTCGTCTCCCACGGCGTGCCGGTGCGACTGGCGCGGAGGGTCGCGGCGCTGCTGTTCACCTACGCGCTGCTCGACGTCACCGAGGTGGCGGAGCTGGCCGAGCGCGAGGACGGCGTCACGGCCGGCCGGGAGCGGACGCACGTGGAGACGGCCGAGCTGTACTACGCGCTGTCCGCCCACCTGGACGTCGACCGGATGCTCAGCTCCGTGTCCGGCCTGGAGCGCCTCAACCGCTGGCACGCGCTGGCGCGCCTGGCGCTGAGGGACGACTTCTACTCGTCGCTGCGGTCGATCGCGGTCGACGTGCTGCGGTCCGCCGACCCCGGTGACGCGGCGGACGAGAAGATCGCCAAGTGGGAGCAGGCCAACTCGTCCCGGCTGGGGCGGGCAAGGGCCGCGCTGGAGGAGATCAACCGGGTCAGCAAGCTGGACCTGGCCACCCTGTCGGTGGCGGCCAGGCAGGTCCGCAGCATGATCCGCTAGACCTGTCCGGAGCACCCCCGGCTTGGTGGCTCGGGGGTGCTCCGGACACCCCGGCGACCCGATCGAGTTAACCGGTCGTGAATGGAAGATCTGCGGAAACTCCACGGCTAGCCTGGTCGTTGCCGGAAGAGAAGGAGGCGGCGCGGCGGGACCCCAGCGGCCATGGTCGAGCAGCGGTCAGCATCACCGTGGGGCTGTCGGGATCACCGCGGAGCCCGTCGGGTCACGGGGTCACGGGCTCACGGTGGCCGTCGGGCGCAGGAGCCGTCGGGGAGGATGTCGCAGCGCAGGGGACGTCACGTGCGAGCCCGTTGCGCGTGAGTGCGTCACGCGTGAGTGCGTCACGCGTGAGTGCGTTGCGCGCGAGCGCGTCACGGGTGAGGGCGTCACGGGTAGGGCATCACGCGTAGACGGCGTCGGTGATCGGCGTCCAACGCGGGTCCGGCCCGGTGGGCGTGGTGATCAGGCGGTTCGGCGTGTAGGCGAGCGCGATGCCCAGGTCCGGGTCGGCGAACACCAGTGCCCCGCCCGCCCCGGTGTGGCCGAACGCGCGCGGGTTCGGTGAGTACGGGCGCAGCCCGCTGGGCAGCATGTACCCCAGGCCGAACCGGGTCGGGCCGGCCAGCACCTCGTCGTGTCCGTCGCTGTGCGGCGCGGTGGCCTCGGCCAGGAGGGTCGGGGTGAGCAGGTTCCCGATCCGCCCGAACAGGTCGGCCAGCGCGCGGGCGGTGGCGTGGCCGTTGGCCGCGGGGATCTGCGCGGCGCGCCACGCCGCCGTGTTGGCCACGCCGGGCGCGATCAGGTCGGCCGGGTTGGCGAAGGCCCGCACGGCGATCGGCGCGGGCAGCCGTTCGATGCCCGCGCCCTCCAGCGGCAGCACGAACGCGGGCTCGCCTGGACCCGGCCACCCCAGGGACAGGCCCAGCTCGGCGGTCAGCTCGCGCGGCTCCCGGCCGGTGGCGCGGCGCAGCACCTCGCCGACCAACCAGCCGAACGTGACGGCGTGGTAGCCGTGGCGGGAGCCGGGTGGCCACCACGGTTCCTCGGCGGCCAGGGCGTCGGTCATGGCGGTCCAGTCGTAGAGGCTGCCCGCCGGCAGCTTCCGGCGGATCGCGGGCAGGCCGGAGCGGTGCGCCAGCAGGTCCGCGACGGTGGTGTCGGTCCGGAACTCCGGCCAGTACGCCGTTACCGCGGCGTCCAGGTCGAGTTGTCCCCGCTGGGCGGCCAGGTGTGCGGCTGTGGCCAGCACGGCCTTGGACAGGGAGAACACGTTGACCGCGGTGTCCCGCTCCCACGGCAGCCGGCCCGCCTCGTCGCGTGTGCCGTGCCACACGTCGACCACCAGGCGTCCGTCGGCCACGATCGCCAGCGCCGCGCCGCCTTTGCCCACGCCGTCGCGGAAGGCTTCGACCACGTGCTCGAACGCCGGATCGCAGATCATCGCCATGTCCTCAACTCCGGTTGATAAACCTTGGTTGAACATGGCAGCATCCGGACCGTGCCGTCAAGTCCCGACCTCACCCTGCTCCTCACCGCCCTGGCCGCGTCCTGCGACGCCGCCGTGCGCGCCCGCCTGGTCGCCGCCGGCCACGACGAGGTCCGCACCGTCCACGGCTACGTCTTCCAGCACCTGCTCGTCGGCCCGGTCCGCGTCACCGACCTGGCCGACCTGCTGGGCATGACGGCCCAGGGCGCGTCCAAGGTGGTCGCCGAGATGGAGCGGGTCGGCTACGTGGTGCGCCGGCCCGACCCGGGCGACAGCCGCGTCCGCCTGGTCGAGATGACACCGCGCGGGTACGAGGCGGTGGAGGCGGGGCGGGCGGCTCGGGCGGCGGTGACGGCCGAGCTGCTGGCCTCCCTCGGCACCGGGGCCGACCGGGTGGTGGACTCCCTGCACGACCTGGCGGACCGCACCGGGGCCCTGCGCGACCTGATGGCCCGCAGGCTCCGCCCCTGATCGCCCGAAAGACCAAGAACACCTGAAAGACCAAGAACACCCGAAAGACCTGCACCACCTGAAAGGCCCAGATAACCCGAAAACGCCCGGATGTCGGGGACGCCCGCGCGGGCGTCCCCGACATCCGGGGTGGATCAGTTCCGCCAGGTGTCCGACAGCGTCACCGGGGCCGTGGCGGTGCGGTTGGCGCCGCTCTCCCAGGTCACGTTGCCGCCCGCGTCCTTGCGGAGGTACTTGTACTGGAACGACGTGCCGGTGGGCAGCGACACCGACGCCCGCCAGGTCGGGTAGGCGGCCGAGGACAGCGCCACGGCGTTCGCCGGGTTCCACGCGCCCAGCGACGGGTGGTCACCGACGACGAAGACGTTCTGCCCGACCGACGTGGTGGCGCCGACCGAGAACGACGCCGTGCCGGTGGGCGGGGGAGTGGTGCCGCCGCCGCTGGTCGCGCCGGTGTGCAGGGCCAGCGCCTCGCCCGCGCCCAGGGTGGCGGTGAACTGGCCGTTCGACCCGACCGCCACCGTCGTGCAGCCGTCCCGCTGGACGTTGCAGTAGTTGCCGGCGGGCAGGGACGTCTGGAACGTGCGGGTCAGCCCACCGCTCTCGCGGTTGATCACCACGAAGCCCTTGTTCCCGCGACCGAACGCGATGGCGTCACCGCCGTTGTCCCACCAGTTGGTGACCGCCGTGCCCGCCACCGTGTTGCGGAACTGGACCATGTTCGCGATCTGCGTCCACCGGTGCTGGCACTTCCACCCGGACGTGTAGCACTCGGAACCACCGGGCGGACCCGCGTCGTGGTTGCTGAACTCGTAGCCGGAGTACACGTTCGGGGCTCCGTAGGGCCACGCGAGCATGAAGGCGTTCGCCAGCGTGTAGGTGGAGCCGTCCTTGTACGTCAGGGTCGAGCCGTTGCGCTCGGTGTCCCAGTTGTCCACGAACGAGCGGGCCCGGCCGCTGGGCAGGTAGCCCCACGACTCGCCGAACGTCTTGAGGTACGCCAGGTTCTCGTTGTTGAAGATCCGCTTGATGTCGTAGGCGTAGCGGAACTCGTCGACGTCACCCGAACCGGTGTACTCGCCCGGCTGAACGGCCTCGCCCGCGCCGTAGATCACCTCGTGGACCCAGAACGCGTTCGGGTTCGACAGCCGCGACTTGATCGCCGCCAGGTCGGCCGCCGCCATGTGCTTGGCCGCGTCGATGCGGAACCCGTCGACGCCCAGCGAGATGAGGTGGTTGAGGTAGGAGGCGATGCGCCCGCGCACGTAGTCGCTGCCGGTGTTGAGGTCCGACAGGCCGACCAGCTCGCAGTTCTGCACGTTGTCGCGGTTGCGGTAGTCGCTGATGCTGGTGCGGCAGGAGTGGAAGTCCTGGTCGCCGTAGGTGCCGGGGTAGTTGTACTTCGCGTAGGACGAGCCGCCGGTGCCGGTGCCGGACCCGGCGCTCATGTGGTTGATCACCGCGTCCGCGATGACCTTCACGCCGGCGGCGTGGCAGGTGTTGACCATGTTGCGGAACGCGTTCTCGTCGCCGAGCCGTCCGGCGATCCGGTAGCTGACCGGCTGGTACGAGGTCCACCACTGGGAGCCCTGGATGTGCTCGGTGGCGGGCGAGACCTCGACGAACCCGTAGCCCTTCGGGCCGAGCACGGTGGTGCACTCGCTAGCGACCCGGGCGAAGGGCCACTGGAACAGCGTCGCCGTGACGTCCTTGGAGGAGGGCGGGCTCGCAAAACTTTGCGGCACCACGAGCAAGGTCAACAGCAGGGCCGATATGGCGAGCAACGCTCGCCGGGGTGCGGAAACCACGTTGTCTCCTTGGCTGGCAGGGATGTGCTTTAGGTCATACCAGCTGCGGGACTTGCTGAAAACACTTGCAAAGTATTTCATGGCCCTCCGGTCGACCCGATCCGGAAGGAAACCCCCATGACGCAGGACTGGTGGCGCGAGGCCGTCATCTACCAGGTCTACGTGCGCAGCTTCGCCGACTCCGACGGGGACGGCGTCGGTGACCTCCCGGGCATCCGGTCCCGCCTGCCCTACCTCGCCGACCTGGGCGTGGACGCCGTCTGGATCACCCCGTTCTACGCGTCCCCGATGGCCGACGGCGGCTACGACGTGGCCGACTACCGCGCCGTCGACCCGAGTTTCGGCGACCTGGAGGACGCCCGGCTGCTGATCGGGGACGCGCACGCGCACGGCCTCCGGGTGATCGTCGACCTCGTCCCCAACCACACGTCCGACCGGCACGAGTGGTTCCGGCACGCTCTGGCGGCGGGCCCGGGGTCGCCCGAGCGCGCCCGCTACCACTTCCGCGACGGCCGGGGCGAGGGCGGGGACCTGCCGCCCAACGACTGGGAGTCCGTGTTCGGCGGCCCGGCCTGGTCGAGGACCGCCGACGGCCAGTGGTACCTGCACCTGTTCGCGCCCGAGCAGCCCGACCTCAACTGGGACCAGCCGGAGGTGCGCGAGGAGTTCCTCGACGTGCTGCGGTTCTGGCTGGACCTCGGCGTCGACGGGTTCCGCATCGACGTGGCCCACGGCATGGTCAAGGCCGACGGCCTGCCCGACGTCGGCACGCCCGGCCACCTCAGGATGCTGGGCACCGACACCCTGCCGTTCTTCGACCAGGACGGCGTGCACGAGATCTACCGCGACTGGCGCAAGGTGCTCGACTCCTACCCGGGGCAGCGGATCGGCGTGGCCGAGGCGTGGACGCCCAGCCCCGAGCGCACCGCCCGCTACCTGCGCGCCGACGAGCTGCACCAGGCGTTCAACTTCCACTACCTGACCGCCGGGTGGGACGCCGCCGAGCTGAGGCGGGTCATCGACGACTCCCTCGCCGCCATGGCCCCGGTCGCCGCGCCGACCACCTGGGTGCTGTCCAACCACGACGTGCGGCGGCACGTCACCCGCTACGGCGGCGTGGCCCGCGCCCGCGCCGCCGCCCTGCTGATGCTCGCGCTGCCCGGCAGCGCGTACGTCTACCAGGGCGAGGAGCTGGGCCTGCCCGAGGTGCTGGACCTCCCCGAGGACGTGCTCCAGGACCCGGTGTGGGAGCGCTCCGGCCACACCGACCGGGGCCGCGACGGCTGCCGTGTTCCCATCCCGTGGACGCCCGACGGCCCGTCGTTCGGCTTCGGCGACGGCGGCTCGTGGCTGCCGCAGCCGGCCGGGTGGGCGTCGCTGAGCGTGGGGGCGCAGCAGGGCGACCCGGACTCGGTGCTGGAGCTGTACCGCCGCGCGCTGCGGGTCCGGCGCGAGCACCCGGACCTCGGGGCGGGCTCCGAAGTGGAGTGGCTGGCCGCGCCCGAGGGCGTGCTGTCCTTCCGCCGGAACGGGTTCACGTGCGTGGTCAACCTCGGTCCGGCGGTGGTGCGGCTACCCCGTGACGGCGAGGTGCTGCTGTCCTCCGGGGGCGTGGCGACCGAAGACGCGGACGTTCTCGTGCCGCCGGACACGACTGTGTGGCTCTCGCGCCCGTAGAGTCACACGGTGTGACAGCGCGGCTCAGTGACATCGCGAACCAGGCAGGCGTGAGCGAGGCGACGGTCAGCCGGGTGGTCAACGGCAAGCCAGGCGTCTCCGCCGCCACCCGCCAGGCCGTGGTCGCCGCGATGGACGTCCTCGGCTACGAGCGCCCGCCACGCCTGCGCCAGCGCAGCGCCGGGTTGATCGGGTTGATCACCCCCGAGTTGAGCAACCCGATCTTCCCGGCGTTCGCGCAGGTCGTGGAGCAGGTGCTGACCCGCGACGGTTACACGCCGGTGCTGTGCACGCAGACACCGGGCGGCTCCACAGAGGACCAGCTGACCGAGATGCTGGTCGACCGAGGCGTCAACGGCATCGTCTTCGTGTCCGGCCTGCACGCCGACACGACGGCCGACATGGACCGCTACGTCAAGCTCGCCGGGCGCGGGGTGCCGTTCGTGATGGTCAACGGGTTCACCGACCAGGTGTCCGCGCCGTTCGTGTCGGTGGACTACCGGGCGGCCGCGCGGCTGGCAGTGTCCCACCTGGTGGAACTCGGGCACGAGAGGATCGGCCTGGCCGTCGGACCGCGGCGGTTCGTGCCCGCGCAGCGGATGGTGGAGGGGTTCACCCTCGTGCGGTCGCGCGCGGAGGAGCTGGTGGAGCACTCGCTGTTCACCGTCGAGGGCGGGCAGGCGGCGGCCAACGCCCTCCTCGACCGCGGCTGCACGGCCGTGGTGTGCGGCAGCGACCTCATGGCGTTCGGGGCGATCCGGGCGGCGCGGCAGCGCGGGGCGAACGTGCCCCGGGACGTGTCGGTGGTCGGGTTCGACGACTCGCCGCTGATCGTGTTCGCCGATCCGCCGCTGACCACGATCCGGCAGCCGGTGGAGGCGATGGGGCAGGCGGCCGTGCACGCGCTGCTGGAGGAGATCGGCGGCACGCCGGCGCCGCACGCCGAGTTCGTGTTCCAACCGGAGCTGGTGGTGCGCGGGTCCACGGGGGCTCGGCCGCGGTGAGGGCGTGGCACGTGGATAAGGTCACTGCCACCTATGTCGACCCCGGGAGGCGCGTCAAGTTGGGTGTGTTCGTCACGGGTGTCCGTCCGCGCTGGTCGGACATGGACGCGTTCGGTCACGTCAACCACGCCAACACGGTCACGCTGCTGGAGGAGGCGCGGATCGACCTGCTGTTCACCGAGGCCGCCCGGCACGGCGTCCCCGAGATGGCGGAGGGCATGGTCGTGGCGCGGCTCGTGGTGGACTACCTGGCGCCGCTGACCTTCACCGGTGACGAGGTGCGGGTGGAGGTGTCGGTGCGGGAGCTGAAGTCGGCGTCGTTCACGCTCGACTACGCGGTGCGCGGTGATCGCCGGGAGGACGGTCCCGTGGTGACCAGGGCTGAGACACTGATGGTGCCCTACAACCTGACGGCCGGGCGTCCGCGCCGTCTCCTCGAAGCCGAGCGCGATTTCCTCGCCGGCTGGCGTGCCGGAGGTAATGGTGCCTGAGCTGGTCCTCGTCGACCGCGCCGAGCGGGACGACCTCGGGGCTTTCGTCGCCCGCGCGGTGCGGCTCGACCCCCAGGCGGTGGTGCGGCTGCGCAACCGGCCGGTCGGGGACGTGCCGGTCGGTGGTTCCGGGGGTGGCGGGTCGGCCGGTGGTCCGGGGGGTGACGGGCCGGTCGGCGGGCTGGTCGACGCGTGGGTGGCGACACCGTTCGACGCCCTGGCCACCCGGACCGTGGCCGGGCAGGTGACCCCCGGTGACCTGACCGTGTCGGCGACCGACCTGCTCACCGGGCTGGCGGTGGTGCGCAGCGAGGTCGTGGACACCGGTCCGGCGCGGGACATGATGTGGCGCTCGGCGCTGCCGCCGACGGCGGGCTGGCTGCCCGTGGACCGGCTGCCCGGCAGCGTGGTGTCCGAGCTGGCGGAGAAGGGCGTGGCGGTGGCGCGGGAGAACGCGGGTCCGCGCGGCACCCCGCCCGCGTCGCTGCTGGACCAGACCGTGATCACGGTCAGCGGGTCCGGGCTGGACGTGAAGGTGCCGATGCGGTGCCTGTTCGCGCTGTCCGGGATGGGGTTCCTGGGTGGTGACGACGTGCGGGTGACGGCTACCGACTCGTGGTTGCGCATCGACGCCCGGTTCGGTGCGGTGGTCCGTCGGCGGCACTCGATGTTGCCGCTGCTGGTCTGAGTCGGGGTTTGGGCCGGGCTGGGCTTGGGCTGGTCGGGCTGGGTTGAGCTGGCCGGGCTTGGGCGGGGGCGGCCCCGGTGGGACGCACCCCGCCAAGCTCAGACCAGCCACACCGCGGTGTCCGGCGGCAGCTGGTTGCCGTCCATCGGGCCGCTGGACAGCAGCACACCGCCGGGCGGCAGCGGGACCGGGCCGCCCGAGGTGTTGAGCGCGCAGATCAGGCCCCCGCCCTTGCGGCGGAACGCGAAGCAGCCCGCCGGCGCGCCGTACCACTCCAGCTCCACGCCGGAGAACGCCGGGTTCGACTTCCGCAGCTCGATCGCGTGCCGGTAGAACGACAGCATCGAGTTCGGGTCCTCCAGCTGGGACTCGGCGGTCAGGCCCGCCCACTCGTTCGGCTGCGGCAGCCAGGTGTTCACCGCCCGGGTGAAGCCGAACGGCGGCGTGTCGCCCTCCCAGGGCAGCGGGACGCGGCAGCCGTCGCGGCCGCGCCTGGTGTGCCGGGAGCGGGTCCAGATCGGGTCCTGGAGGGCCCAGTCGGGCAGCTCCACGTTCGGCAGGCCCAGTTCCTCGCCGTTGTAGAGGTAGACCACGCCGGGCAGGGCCAGCTCGACCAGGGTCATGGCGCGGGCGCGCTGCCGGCCGATCGCGCCGTCGCCGTAGCGGGTCACGTGCCTGGCCACGTCGTGGTTGGACAGGGTCCAGGTGGGCGGGACGTCGGTGCCCTGCACGGCCGCCAGGGAGTGCTCGATGGCCGACCGCACGCCGTCGGCGTCGAACGGGGCCTCGACCAGGCGGAAGTTGAACCCGAGGTGCAGCTCGTCGGGGCGGACGTAGCGGGCCCACCGCTCGTCGTCCTTGACCCAGATCTCGCCGACGGTCATGCGGCCCGGGTACTCGTCGACGACCTTGCGGATCATCCGGTGCACCTCGTGCACCCCGTCGTTGTCGAAGCGGGGGTCCAGCGCGTTGTCGTGCCGGACCCCGGAGCCCAGCTCCGCGCGCGGGTCGATGTTGCGCAGGTCATCGGGCTTGGCCATGCCGTGCGCCACGTCGATGCGGAACCCGTCGACGCCCCGGTCCAGCCAGAAGCGCAGGGTGCGCGCCAGGTCGGCGGGCACCTCGGGGTTGCCCCAGTTCAGGTCCGGCTGCTCGGGCGCGAAGATGTGCAGGTACCACTGCCCGTCCGGCAGGCGCGTCCACGCGGGGCCGCCGAACTGGCTCGGCCAGTTGTTGGGCGGCACGGAGCCGTCGAAGCCGCCGCCGTCGCGGAAGACGTAGCGGGCGCGTTCCGGGGAGCCGGGAGGCGACTGGAGGGCGGCCTGGAACCACGCGTGCCGGTCGCTGGTGTGGTTGGGCACGAGGTCGATGGTGATGCGGATGTTGTGCGCGTGCGCCTCGGTGACCAGGCGGTCGAACGCGTCCAGGTCGCCGAACAGGGGGTCGACGTCCCGGGGGTCCGCCACGTCGTAGCCGTGGTCGGCCATGGGCGAGGTGAAGAACGGCGTGAGCCACAGCGCGTCCACCCCGAGCAGTTCGAGGTACCCGAGCCGGGAGCGGATGCCGTCGAGGTCGCCCACGCCGTCGCCGTTGGCGTCGGCGAAGGATCGGACGTAGACCTGGTAGAAGACGGCGTCGCGCCACCAGGCGGACTCGTCGGCGATCTCTGGTTGGAGGTCGGAGGATCGTCGCACGAGAAGTCATCCTGCCATTCGCGGCCTGAGGCACGAGCCCGTTCGGGTGGTCAACGTTCGATTGGCCGAGTTGGGTGGTCGGCTGGTCGGCCTTTGGTCGACGTTGTGGTGGCCGACGTTGTGGTGGTCGACTTGGTCAGGCCCAGGCGTTCATCAGGCTGTTGGCTGCCATGTCGAGGTAGGCCCACAGCTGCTTGCGGTGCTCGGGGTCCAGTTCGACCGAGTCGACGGCGATCTCCATGCAGCGCAGCCAGGCGTCCCGCTCCACGGGGCCGATGACGTACGGGGCGTGCCGCATCCGCAGTCGGGGGTGGCCCCGGGTGTCGGAGTAGGTGTGCGGGCCGCCCCAGTACTGCATGAGGAACAGTCGGAAGCGCTCCTCGGCGGGACCGAGGTCTTCTTCCGGGTAGAGGGGGCGGAGGATCGGGTCGGTCGCCACCTCTTCGTAGAAGCGCTTGACGATCCGGTGGAACGTGTCGTATCCGCCCACCGCTTCGTAGAAGTTCTCCGGAGGAGTGGTCACCCCTCCATCCTGCCTCAGGTCGCTGGGCGAGGCGCACTGCCACCTGGTTCGGTGTGCGGTGGGGGAGGGGGTTGTGGTGGAGGTCTCAGCGGGGGGTGTGGTCTGTGTTGTTGGGTTGGCCTTGGGGTTGGCCTTGGGTGGGTCCGGCTCGATTTGACATGGGGCCCTTACGAGTACCGGAGGCAGGCCGCAGTCGGCAGGCACGGCGGGGTAAAGCGTCCCGCCGAGCCT
>NZ_JBHSQO010000025.1:0-21452 GCF_042658445.1 Saccharothrix lopnurensis
GGTTGCAGCGCTGGGTGGCGTACAGCCGCACGTACCGGCCGGCGCCGCCGACCGCGAGGTTCTCGACCCCGCCGGAGAGGCGCAGGGCGGCGTCCAGGCGGTGGCGGCAGCGGTCGCGGGTGCGCTCGGCGCCGTGGGCGCGGACGCGGTCCAGCTCGGCCGGGTCGTCCAGCAGCTGCCGGGTCCGCTCCCGGACGGGCCGCAGCTCCTCCACCACCGCCTCGGCCGTCGCCTCCTTCAGGTCGTGGTAGCCGGTGAAGCCGTCCGCCAGGGCCACCGGCTCCCCGCCCGTGCACGCGGCCAGGATCTCCAGCAGGTTCGCCAGGCCCGGCTGCTCCTCGGGCGCGTAGCGCACCCGCGCCACCTCGTCCGTCACCGCCCGGCGGATCTTGCGCCGCACCAGGTCCGGCGGGTCGAGCACGAACACCGTGCCCGCCGCGTCCGTCGCCGACTTGGCCATCTTGCGGCTCGGGTCGGCCAGGTCCCGGACCCGCGCGGCCGTCGGCGGCACCACCGCGCGCGGCACCGCGAACACCTCCCCGTACGTGCCGTTGAACCGCCGCGCCAACGCCCGCGCCAGCTCCACGTGCTGCCGCTGGTCCTCACCGACCGGCACCTCCCGCGCGCCCTGGAGCAGGATGTCCGCCGCCATCAGCACCGGGTAGGTGAGCAGGCTCAACCGCACCGACGGCCGCCCCACCGACTTCTCCTTGAACTGCACCATCCGCGCCGCCTCGCCGTACGTGCAGGTGCACTCCAGCACCCAGGTCAGCGCGCCCAGCTCGCGGACCAGGTCGGACTGCACCGACACCGACCTCGGGTCGACGCCGGCGGCGATCAGCACCGCCAGCTGCTCCCGGGTCAGCGCCCGCAGCCGGGACGGGTTGTGCGACGTCGTCATCGCGTGCAGGTCGCTGATGAAGTAGACGTCGTCCTCCCCGCCGTCGACGGCCCACCGCCGGACGGCGCCCAGGTAGTTGCCCAGCTGGACCGGGCCGGACGGGGTGATCGCGGAAAGCCTGACCATCGTGGTTCCCCTCGGGTGGGCCCGCCGCGACCGAACCCTCCCCGACAACGCGAAAGGCCGCCTCGACGGGCGGCCTGCGTTCGGTTGACGCGCAGTTCCTCAGGGCCGCCGGAAGGCGGGCCACCAGGACGTGTGAAGTGCGCGCATGACCCGGGAGCCTAGCGGGTCGCGGCGGCCCACCGCACCCCTGCGGCCCGCCACCGTCCCACGGCCTGTGACCGCCCCGCCGGGCGACCGTGACAGTCCGTAGTTCCCGGTACGGGGCGTCACGCGGCCTTCTTCCCGGCTTTCTTCTGCGCCTTCTTCTTGGCCTTGAGCAGCGCCACGACCGGGCAGCGCTTGCACCGCGGCGTCGACCGGCAGCACTTCGCCTTCACCTTGCCCTTGCCCTTGCCCACGTGACGCGCTCCACTCATCCAGGTGTCCCCACAGTAGGTGAGGCTGACCTCACCTGCGGTGCCTGTGTGGTATTGACCGCACGCCCGGTAGACTGGTCATGGCTGTGCGCGTGCTCAAGTCCCGGCGCCTGGCCCTCCCTCGAATCAGCTCTAGGAGTTCCGCGTGCCCACGGCCACCGCGTCGATCAAGGAAACGCTGGTCCGCAACGACCTGCGCAACGTCGCGATCGTCGCGCACGTTGACCACGGCAAGACCACCCTGGTCGACGCCATGCTCCGCCAGTCAGGCGCCTTCTCCGAGCGAGCCGAGCTCGTCGACCGGGTCATGGACTCGGGCGAGCTGGAGCGCGAGAAGGGCATCACCATCCTCGCGAAGAACACCGCCGTCCGCCGCCACACGCCTGACGGCGTGGTCACCATCAACGTGGTGGACACCCCCGGCCACGCCGACTTCGGCGGCGAGGTCGAGCGCGGCCTGTCCATGGTCGACGGCGTCGTGCTGCTGGTGGACGCCTCCGAGGGCCCCCTGCCGCAGACCCGGTTCGTGCTGCGCAAGACCCTGGCCGCCGGCCTGCCCGTCATCCTCGTGGTGAACAAGGTCGACCGCCCCGACGCCCGGATCTCCGAGGTCGTCGAAGAGGCCCACGACCTGCTGCTCGACCTGGCCACCGAGGTCGGCGCCGACGACTCCGTCCTCGACCTGCCGGTCATCTACGCCTCCGCCCGCGCCGGCCGCGCCTCCCTCACCCAGCCCGCCGACGGCGGCCTGCCCGACGAGGAGAACCTCGACTCGCTGTTCGAGGTCCTGTTCAACCACATCCCCGCGCCCACCGGCGACGCCGACGCCCCGCTGCGCGCGCTCGTGACGAACCTCGACGCGTCCACGTTCCTCGGCCGCATCGCGCTGTGCCGCATCGCCGCCGGTCGCATCCGCAAGGGCGAGACCGTCTCGTGGTGCCGCGAGGACGGCAGCGTGCAGAAGGTCCGCATCACCGAGCTGCTGATCACCGAGGCGCTCGACCGCGTGCCCGCCGAGGAGGCCCGCGCCGGTGACCTGGTCGCCATCGCCGGCATCCCGGAGATCACCATCGGCGACACCCTCGCCGACGTCGACAACCCGGAGCCGCTGCCCCGGATTACCGTCGACGAGCCCGCCATCTCGATGACCATCGGCGTGAACACCTCGCCGCTGGCCGGCCGCAACGGCGGCACCAAGCTCACCGCCCGGGTGCTCAAGGCCCGGCTGGACTCCGAGCTGGTCGGCAACGTGTCCGTCCGCGTGCTGCCCACCGAGCGCCCCGACACCTGGGAGGTCCAGGGCCGCGGCGAGCTGGCGCTGGCCATCCTGGTCGAGCAGATGAAGCGCGAGGGCTTCGAGCTCACCGTCGGCAAGCCGCAGGTGGTGACCAAGATGGTCGACGACAAGCTGCACGAGCCGTTCGAGCGCCTCACCATCGACGCGCCGGAGGAGCACCTGGGCGCCATCACCCAGCTGCTGGCCAACCGCAAGGGCCGGATGGAGAACATGTCCGGCCACGGCAGCGGCCGCATCAAGCTCGACTACGTCGTCCCGTCGCGCGGCCTCATCGGCTTCCGCACCGAGTTCCTCACCGAGACCCGCGGCACCGGCATCGCCAACGCCGTGTCCGAGGGCTACGGCCCGTGGGCCGGCGAGATCCGGACCAGGCACAACGGGTCGCTGGTGGCCGATCGCTCCGGCTCGATCACCGCGTACGCGATGATCCAGCTGGCCGACCGCGGCACGTTCTTCGTCGAGCCGGGCGCCGACGCGTACGAGGGCATGGTCGTGGGCGAGAACCCGCGGGCGGAGGACCTCGACGTCAACGTCTGCCGCGAGAAGAAGCTGACGAACATGCGCACCTCCACGGCCGACGTCATGGAGACCCTGGCGCGGCCGCGCAAGCTGTCGCTGGAGGAGGCGCTGGAGTTCTGCGCGGTGGACGAGTGCGTGGAGGTCGCGCCGGAGGTCGTGCGGGTGCGGAAGGTGATCCTGGACGCGAACCAGCGGGGCCGCGAGCGGAACCGCGCCAAGCTGCGCGGCTGACGCCGGCTTCTCCTTATATATAGGGTGTGCTGACGGGCACCCCCGGGGCGTGCCCCGGGGTGCCCGTCCCGTTCGGTCGGCTACACGATCGGGTGGTCATCGGGCCGGACATGTACGAAAACCGGGGGTTCGGCACTCGGTTGAAACATGAGGAAACCGCCAACCCCGATCCCGGTCCACCACCCCGGTCCAGCCCCACTGCCCAGCCCCGCCGCTCCGACCCCGCCGCCCCTGCTGCAACGCCCCGGCTCCGGCCGCCCCGCTGCAACGCCTCGGCCCGACCTCACCGGCCTGGCCCGCCTGTCGGCCCTCCCGCGCCACCCGCACCCGCGCGCGTACCCGGGCCAACCGCTCGCTCGGCTGCGCGCGGTGCGTCGCCTGAGCTGGCGAGGGCTGCTCGGGCCAGGAGGTCGTCCCGGTAGGAGCTGCCCGGATGGAGTTCCATTCGCGCTGCGTGGCATGGTGTGACTGGTTGTGATGTGCTTGCGGTGATGCGTGGCGGGTGAGTCGCTCGTGCCGGGTGCCGGGTGCCGGGTGCCGGGTGCCGGGTGCCGGGTGCCGGGTGCCGGATGCCGGATGCCGGATGCCGGAGCAGGTCACCAGCACCCGGGATCGGGGTCGGGCCCCTCGGCCGGTCGCCCGCCGTCGGCATCTGGCACGCTCGACACCATGGGCAAGCGATCGGTTGTGGCGGTGTTGGCTGCGGTTTTGCTGTTGGCCTCGTGCACGGCGACCCCGCCCCCGCCCCTGGTGCCCTCGACACCGGGCATGACGGTCGTCCCCAAGGAGAAGCAGAACGAGCTGGTGGTCGGCGTCGACGACGTCGCGGGCGGCTACAACCCCCACACCCTCGCCGCCCAGTCGACGGTCACCACGGCCCTGTCCTCGCTGCTCCTGCCCTCCACCTTCCGCACCGACGAGGACGGCAGCCCGCGCGTCGACCTGGACCTGCTGGTCAGCGCCGAGGTCACCGACGCCGACCCGTACACCGTGACCTACACCCTCCGCCGGGACGCGAGCTGGTCCGACTCCGCCCCCATCGCGGCCGAGGACTTCGTCTACCTCTGGCAGCGCATGCGCGAGGAGCCCGGGGTCATCAACCCCGCCGGCTACCGCCTGATCGACGACATCGCCAGCCGCGAGGGGGGCAAGGTCGTCGAGGTGGTGTTCAGCGAGCCCTACCCCGGCTGGCGCAGCCTCTTCCACGACCTGCTGCCCGCCCACCTGCTCAAGGACGCCCCCGGCGGCTGGGGGACCGCGCTCGCCGACAGCTTCCCGGCCACGGGGGGCCCGTTCGCGGTCCGCACCCTCGACCAGCCCCGCGGGGAGATCATCCTCGAACGCAACGACCGCTACTGGGAGCAACCGTCGGCTCTCGATCGACTGATCCTCCGTCGGGCGAGCCAGCACGACATCGTCGAGGCCCTCGACACCAGCGACAACCACGTCGCGCTCATCCGGGCCGACGCCATCGCGCTGCGGGACGTCGACGAGCTGGCCGAGGCCAAGCCCGTCACGGTCACGACCGTGCCCCGGCCCGAGGTCGTCACCGTCCTCTTCCGGCCCGCCGCCCCCCGGATGGGTGATGTCCGGGTTCGGACGGCGATCGCGAACACCCTCGACCGCGACGAGCTGATCGCCGTCGGCACCCGCAGCGGCCCCAGCGCCCACCTCCGCGCCGACGCCCAGGTCATCCCGCCGTCACGTCCGGGTTACACGGCGACCATGCCACCCGAAACCGGCGACCCCGCGCAACTGCTCACCGAGGCGGGTTACACCCGGACGGATGGGCAGTGGGGGCGGGACGGTCGGCGGCTGGAGCTGACCATCGCCGCGCCGGCCGGGATCGAGCCCTACGTGGCCGTCGCCAACGAGGTCCAACGTCAACTGTCATTGTCCGGAATCGCAGGTCGCGTCCTTACAACCCAGCCCAATGAGTTGTTCGGCCAAGATCTGGGGCTTACGGACGCCTCTGACAACGCTGTCGACATTGCCGTCCTGCCCCGGCTCGACACGGGTGATTCGGCGGCCGTTCTGGCTTCCTCTTTCGGCTGCACGACGTCACCGCAGGACGGCGGTACACCCATTCCGGGGAATCTCTCGGGTTTCTGCGACCAGGCGGTCCAGCCGGTCGTCGAGCAGGCCCTGTCGGGTGAGGTGCTGCTCTCCGACGCCCTCGCGGCGGTCGAGCCGGTGCTCTGGCAGCAGGCCGTCTCGATGCCGTTGTTCCAGGTAGCGGACCTGCTGGTGGTCCTGCCGGAGGCCGAGGGGGTCACCGCCGGCGCCCCGTTCGCCGGTCCCCTGAGCGCCGCGTCGACCTGGCGCCGGGAAGATCGTTGACCGTTGACCCGGACGAAACACTGGCTTCAAGATGCGTTCGTGAGGCAGTATTGACAGTATTCCCGGCGACCGGTTAACGAACGCTCCTGCCCGTAACTAAGGAGTCGCTTGCTGCGACCGACGTGTCACCCTTTGGTCACGATCGGCCGATGGGCAGTGACCGTGCGGCGCACAGGTTCTTATCGTGCTCCAACGGTGTGTCGGTTCGGGGCGTGTTTGGCACATCACGGTTATGGGTGGAAGCAGACCCAAACGGTCGCTCCAACCCGGTGCTAGGAGGGCACGTGTCGATGAGGAGATCAAAAGCTGTCTCGGCGCTCGCGCTGATGACCAGCGCCGCGCTCGTGTTGAGCGCGTGCGGCGGCGGCGGTACGAGCACCACCGACCAGGGTGGCCAGCAGGACGCCAACCCGGGTGAGATCGGTGGCCAGGACGAGCTGCTCAAGCGTCCGAAGGTCGAGGACATCGGCGAGATCGCGGTCGCCGTGGAAGAGGGCTTCCACAACTACAACAACAACATCGGCGCGACGAACAACTTCTCCAGCACCATCGCGCTGTCGAACGTCCAGCCCTCGCCGTACGTGACCGAGCTGGTCGACGGCAAGGTGCTGATCAAGGTCGACGGCGACCTGATGGAGTCCGTCAAGGTCACCTCGTCGAGCCCGCAGACGATCGAGTGGAAGGTCCGCCCCGAGGCGGTCTGGTCCGACGGTCAGCCGGTCGACTGCGACGACTTCCACCTGAAGTGGCTCGCGGCCACCAGCAAGGCCACCATCACCGGTGACAGCGGCGAGCCCGCCTCGATCTTCGACTCGTCCCCCACGGGCTACGAGAACATCGAGAAGCTGGAGTGCGCGGACAACGACAAGACGATCACCACGACGTTCTTCGCGGACAAGCCGTTCGCCGACTACCGCGCGCTGTTCTCGCAGCCCGGCAGCGACAGCCTGCTCCCCGCCCACGTCCTGGAGCAGAAGGCGAACGTCCCGGACATCACCAAGGTCCTGCCCTCGCAGAACGACGACACCGTCAAGTCGGTCGCGGACTTCTACACCAAGGGCTGGCTGGGCTTCGACCCGTCGGTCGCCCTGTCCGCCGGTCCGTACGTGATCGAGTCCTCGGACCTGAAGGACCAGACCGTCCTGGTGCGCAACCCCAAGTGGTGGGGCAACCCGGGTGGTCCGGCCAAGGTCATCCTGAAGACGAACACGGACGCCCAGTCCGCGGCCCAGCAGCTGCAGAACAAGGAAGTCCAGGTCATCGCCCCGCAGGCCGACCCGTCGGTGGCCCTGCAGCTGCGCGAGGACAGCGCGTTCAAGGTCTACGCGGCCGGTGGCCAGACCTACGAGCACGTCGACTTCAACATGGCGCGCCCGCTGTTCAAGGAGAACAAGGACCTGCGCACGGCCGTGGCCCAGTGCTTCGACCGGCAGGGCCTGATCGACAAGCTGGTGGCGGACGTCGACCCGAACGCCAAGCCGCTGGGCAGCCTGACCTTCATGCCCAACGAGGTCGGCTACGAGGACCACTACGGCGACATCGGCAACGCCGACGTGGCGGCCGCGAAGAAGACCCTGGAGGACGGCGGCTGGGCCCTCGGCCCGGACGGCATCTACACCAAGGGCGAGTTCACCGCCAAGTTCTCGATCGGCTTCAAGACGGTCCAGCGCCGTGCGGACACCGTCCGCATCCTGCAGGACAAGTGCCGCCAGGCCGGTATCCAGGTCGACGCCGACCAGGCCGCCGACTTCAACGACAAGCGCCTCCCGGCCTCCGAGTTCGACGCGGCCCTGTTCGCGTGGGTCGGCCAGCCGCTGAAGGCCGGCGCGTACGGCAACTACGCGCAGCGCTCCAAGGGCGGTTCGGGCAACTACAACAACTACGACTCGGCCGCGCTGACCGAGAAGTGGGCCGCCGCGAACGGTGAGCTGGACTACGAGAAGCGCACCGCGATGATGAACGAAGCGGACAAGATCATGCGGGAGGACCTGCACAGCATCCCGCTGTTCCAGCTGTCCGACTTCGCCGCGTCGAACGCGGAGATCGGTCCGATCTCCTACATCGGCGTCGGTGGCGGCGTGACCTGGAACCTGTACGCCTGGCAGAAGAACAGCTGACAGCGGGCACGCAGGTGATCGAGCAGTAGCAGCACAACCCTTTTCCGCCGGGGGGCCGGTGCCACGAGCACCGGCCCCCCGGACGGTGTCCGCGTCCGGTAGGCGCCTACGCTGGCAGGCGTGGGTGCCTAGGGAGACTAGAGACTCGTCATGTTCCGTTACATAATCCGGCGGTTGTTGATCTCGATTCCGCTGTTGATCGTCGCCTCATTCCTCTGCTTCGGACTCGTCAACGCCATGGGCGACCCCCTGGCCGAGTGGAAGCTCCAGAAGCCCCGGACGCCGGCGGAGATCACCGCCGCCTACGAGCGGACGGGCTACAACGAGCCGTTCATGGAGCGCTACGTCGAGTGGGCGGGCGATTTCGTGACCGGCGACTGGGGTGAGACGGTCGTCCCCGGCAACGCGGGCAGGCCCGTCAAGGACGAGCTGCTCACGTCGTTCGGCATCACGCTGCGGCTCATCCTCGCGGCCGAGATCATCGCGCTCCTGCTGGGCATCGCGGTCGGCGTCATCGGCGCGGTCAGACAGTACTCGGTGTTCGACTACACGGCGACCGGAATATCGTTCGCGATGTTCTCGATGCCGTTGTTCTGCGTCGCCCTCATCCTCAAGGCGGGCGGCATCAAGCTCAACGACTGGCTGGAGTCCACCGGCGCCGACCGGTGGATCATCACCGCCGGACCACCGGGCGAGGGTTTCAGCGGCAGCTTCACCGAGCAGCTGTTCCAGTACAGCGGTGCCTACATCCTGCCGACCATCTCGCTGGTCGTGATCCAGTTCGCGCTCTACAGCCGCTTCCAGCGCGCCTCCATGCTGGAGACGCTCAACGCCGATTACGTGCGCACCGCGCAGGCCAAGGGCATCTCGCAGGGACGGGCGATCTTCCGCCACGCGCTGCGCAACGCGCTGATCCCGATCATCACGGTCTCCTCGTTGAACATCGGCGCGGGCTTCGGCGGCGCGGTGATCACCGAAACGGTCTTCAACTGGTCCGGGATGGGCAAGTTCATCGTCGAGGCCATCACGAAGATCGAGCCCTACCAGGTGCTCGGCTTCATGATGGTGACGGCCGTGTTCATCATCCTGTTCAACCTGATCGCGGACATCCTGTACGCCTTCCTGGACCCGAGGATTCGCCTTGACTGACATGGGTGCCCCCGTGGCGCAGGCGCCTGCGCCGGGCTCGCCCGAGGCGAGCCAGTTCGACAACACCTCGGCCCGCAAGCAGTGGCAGGTCATCCTGCGCCGGTTCGCCCGGCACCGGGCCGCGCTGTTCGGTTTCATCCTGTTCGTGATCCTGGTGCTCTTCGCCTTCTTCGGCGGCCTGTTCTGGAAGTACCCGTACACGGACCTGGGCTTCAAGCGGTACCTGCCGCCCAGCGGCGACCACCCGCTCGGCACCGACCGGCTGGGCGGCGACATGGTCGCCCAGATCATCCGCGGCACCCAGTTCTCGCTCCAGATCGCGATCGTGGTGGCGTTCCTGTCCACCCTCATCGGCGTGGTGCTGGGCGCGCTGGCCGGCTACCTCAAGGGCTGGGTCGACACCGTCATCAGCCGCTTCATCGACCTGCTGCTGGTGATCCCCAGCCTGGTCATCGCGGCCGTGCTGGTGCGCAACAGCTTCGTGGTGTCGGTGGCCGGCGGCGGTGGCTCGAACTGGATGATCGTGGCCCTGTACCTGGGCCTGATCGGCTGGCTGTCCATCGCCCGGGTGATCCGCGGCATGGTCCTGTCGCTGCGGGAGAAGGAGTTCGTGGAGGCCGCCCGCGCGCTGGGCGCGTCCACGTCCCGGATCGTGTTCCGGCACATCCTGCCCAACACCGTCGACGTGATCATCGTCAACGCCACGCTGGCCATCGCGCAGGCGGTGCTGCTGGAGGCGGCCCTGTCCTTCATCGGTCTGGGCGTGCAGAGCCCGGACACGTCGTTGGGCCTGATGATCAGCCTGAACAAGAACGAGTTGACGCTGCACCCGTGGTTGTTCTTCGCCCCGTTCGTGTTCATCGTGCTGATCTCGCTCGCGGTCAACTTCATCGGTGACGGGCTCCGGGACGCCTTCGACCCGCGGCAGAAGAGGGTGAAGGCATGAGTGAGCTGGACGTGATGGGCGCGCCCCGGTCGGACTCCGGCCACCCGGGCGAGAAGCTCCTCCAGGTGCGGGACCTGTCGGTGGACTTCCCCACCGACGACGGCACCGTGCACGCGGTGCGGGACGTGTCGTTCACGCTCGGCGCGGGCGAGGTGCTCGGTGTCGTGGGCGAGTCCGGCTCGGGCAAGTCGGTGTCGTCGATGGCGGTCATGGGCCTGCTGCCCAAGACCGCGCGGATCGGCGGTTCGATCGAGTTCCGGGGCCGCGAGCTGGTCGGGCTGAGCTACAAGGAGATGCAGCCCATCCGCGGCAACGGCATCTCGATGATCTTCCAGGACCCGATGACCTCGCTGAACCCGGTGTACACGGTGGGCTGGCAGCTCGCCGAGGCGCACCGGGCGCACCACGACGTGTCGAAGAAGGCCGCCTGGGCCAAGGCCGTCGAGGTGCTGGAGCTGGTGGGCATCCCGCAGCCGGACCGGCGCGCGTCGCAGTACCCGCACGAGTTCTCCGGCGGTATGCGGCAGCGCGTGATGATCGCGATGGCGATCGTCAACGACCCGGACGTGATCATCGCCGACGAGCCGACCACGGCGCTGGACGTGACCGTGCAGGCGCAGATCCTGGACACGCTGCTGCGCATCCGGGACGAGACGAGCGCCGGCATCATGATCATCACCCACGACCTCGGCGTGGTGGCGGGCATGGTGGACCGCGTCCAGGTCATGTACGGCGGCACGGTCGTCGAGCAGGGCACCGTGGACGAGATCTTCGAGGCCCAGCGGATGCCCTACACCGTCGGCCTGCTGGGCTCCATCCCGAACCCGAACATGCTGGGCAAGCGCCTCACCCCCATCCAGGGCGCGCCGCCCTCGCTGATGAACCTGCCGCGGGGCTGCACGTTCTCGCCGCGCTGCCCGCTGGCGATCGACGCCTGCCGGGAGACCGAGCCGCAGCTGCTGGAGACCGACCGGTCCGGCCACTTCGCGCGGTGCCACCGCTCCGCGCACCTGGCCACCATCGAGAACCCGCAGCGGCTGTTCGCGCACGACGAGATCGGTGTCGTGGAGAACCCCGCCTCCCTGACCGCGGCGAACCCGGACATCCCGGTGGCCGAGTCGGTGGAGGCGGTCGAAGCGCGGCTGCGCGAAGAGGAGAGGCCGACCTCATGACCACGTCCACCGATGTGAACCCGCAGGCCGGCGGCGCCGCCTCCGGGCGTCCGGGCGAGACCCCGCTGCTGGAGGTCCGGGACCTGGTCAAGTCCTTCCCGGTGCGCGGCGGCGGCATCATCCCGCGCACCGTCGGGCAGGTGCAGGCCGTCTCCGGCCTGACCTTCGACCTGTACCCGGGCGAGACGCTGGGCCTGGTCGGCGAGTCCGGCTGCGGCAAGTCCACCACCGGGCGCGCCATCCTCCAGCTGCACAAGCCGACCTCCGGCTCGGTGAAGTTCGAGGGCCGCGAGCTGACGAAGCTGCGCGGCAAGGGGCTGCGCTCGGTGCGCCGGGACATGCAGATCGTGTTCCAGGACCCGTACGCCTCGCTGAACCCGCGCTGGCAGATCAACGAGCTGATCTCCGAGCCGTTCAAGATCCACGGCAGGGAGAGTGGCACCAACGTGCAGTCGCGGGTCAACGAGCTGATGGAGCTCGTGGGCCTCAACCCGGAGCACCGCAACCGGTACGCGCACGAGTTCTCCGGCGGCCAGCGCCAGCGCATCGGCATCGCCCGCGCGCTCGCGCTCAACCCGAAGCTCGTGGTGCTGGACGAGCCGGTGTCGGCGCTGGACGTGTCGGTGCAGGCGGGCGTGGTGAACCTGCTGGAGGAGCTCCAGGAGCGCCTCGGCCTGGCCTACCTGTTCGTGGCGCACGACCTGTCGGTCGTGCGGCACATCTCCGACCGGGTCGCGGTGATGTACCTCGGCAAGATCATCGAGATCGGTGACCGCGAGGAGATCTACGGGCGCCCCATGCACCCGTACACGCAGGCGCTGCTGTCCGCGGTGCCGGTGCCGGACCCGAAGCTGGAGCGCCGCCGCCAGCGGATCGTGCTCACCGGTGACGTGCCGTCGCCGGTGAACCCGCCGTCGGGCTGCCGGTTCCGCACCCGCTGCTGGAAGGCGCAGGACATCTGCGCCACCGAGGAGCCGAGGCTGGAGCACCGCGGCGACGCCGCCGGCACGCTCTCGGCGTGCCACTTCGCCGAGGTCAAGCCCCTGCTGGTCGGCTGACCGCACCCGCCCCGCCGGGGGCGCCGGGTTCGCCCGGCGCCCCCGGCGGCGCGCGTCCCACCCCCGGCCGGGCCCGCCGCGCCGCCGGGGGCGGTGCGGTTCAAGGCCGTCATACCCACGCTTTACTCTGATCCGGTGACGCTGACTGCACCACCACGGTTGCTGCTGGTACACGCACACCCGGACGACGAGAGCCTGTGGACGGGCGGCACGATCGCCCGCTACTCCTCCCTGGGCGTGCACGTCACCGTGGTCACCTGCACCCTCGGCGAGGAGGGTGAGATCATCCCGCCCGCGCTGCGCAACCTGGCCGCGGACGCCGCCGACCAGCTCGGCGGGTACCGGGTCGCGGAGCTGCGCTCCGCCTGCGCCGCCCTGGGTGTGACCGACCACCGGTTCCTCGGCGGCATGGGCCGCTGGCGCGACTCCGGCATGGCGGGCGTCGAGGCCAACGACCACCCGCGCGCGTTCGTCCGGGGCCCGGCCGACGAGCAGGCCGCGGAGCTGGCGGAGATCATCGCCTCGGTCCGGCCGCAGGTCGTGGTCACCTACGACGCGTTCGGCGGCTACGGGCACCCGGACCACATCCGGGCGCACGAGATCACCACCGCCGCGGTCGCGTCCTCGGACGTGGACCGCCTGTTCCACACCGTCACCTCGCGCGCCGCGACCGCCGAGGGCGTGGCGCGGCTGGCCGGGCTGGGCGACCTGCCGTGGCGGCTGCCCGCCGAGGGCGAGCTGCCGGTCACCGACGACGAGGCCATCACCACGGTGGTGGACGTCTCCGAGCACCTGGTGGCCAAGCTGCGCGCGCTGCGCGCCCACTCGACCCAGGTCGGCGTGTGGCAGGACGGCGCGGGCGGCGCGTCCTACGCGCTGTCCAACGGCATCGCCCAGCCGGTCGTGCCCACCGAGCACTACGTGCTGGCGCGGGGGCCGGTGGCGGGCGCGGCGACGGACCTGTTCGGGGGGTTGGATTGACCGACCGCCTGGCGCTGCTCGGGATCGCGGCCGCGGCCTTCGTGCTCGCGGTGCTGGAGCTGTTCTTCCTGCCGCTGCGGCTGGACGGCACCCTGCTGCCGCGCGTGGACGACTGGCCTTTCCCGGTCACGGTGGTGCTGGCGGTGCTGACCACCCCGCTGCTGGTGCGCCTGGCCTCCCACCACGCGCGGCGCACCTCGGGCGCGGCCTCGCCGCTGCTGGTGTGGATGGCGACGCTGCTGCTGTTCGGGCTGTTCGGGCCGGGTGGTGACGTCGTGCTGCTCGACGACTGGCGCACCCTGGTGCTGTTCGCCGGCGGCGTGCTGCCCAGCGCCGTCGTCGTGGGTGCTTTCGTGGGGAGGCGGGCCGGTGGCGGAAGCGATCACTGACCGGGACGTGGTGCGCGCGTTGCGGCCGTTCGTGCGCGCCACGGGGCCGCTGCTGGACACGCTGCGGGAGGCCAACCTGCTCGGCCTGCGCGACCGCGAGGTGGAGCGCGGCGCCGACCGGCGGCTGGTGGACCGGCTGTGGGACCGGCTGGCGCGGGTGAAGGTGCCGGGCACGGCGGCGTGGGCGCGGATGGACGTGCCGCAGCGCGACGAGTGGTGGCTCAACCGGTTGGGCCGGCTGCTGTCGCTGCTGGCCGCGATCCCCGGCGTCGGCGGCGCGCTGGCCGACCGGCTGCCGATCCAGTCGACGCTGGGCGCGGCCGGGCAGGGGCTGCTGCTGTCGGCGATGGCGGGGGAGCGCGGGATCACCTCCACCGAGGACCGGGTGCGGCTGCTGGCGCACGTGCTGTTCCAGCGGGAGGTCGACGGCCGGGCCGTGGAGCCGGTCGAGGACGAGGACCGCCGGACCCGGGAGCTGACCGAGGAGCTGAAGCCCGAGCGGTCCACGTTCAAGGCCATCGGCGCGACCGTGTGGAAGCTCGCCAAGGTGCTGTGGCGGCTGGAGGACGAGCTGGACAAGCGGCCGCAGGGGCGGCTGTACCACCAGGCGCTGGGGATGCTGCCCGTGGTCGGGGTCCTGGGCGACTACCTGGGCGAGCGGTGGGCGTTGAAGGAGGTCCGCGCGTCGGCCTACGCGTGGTTCGGCGCCCAGTACCGGTAGCGGTGGTGCTCGACGCAGCCCAGCGAGGCGTACAGGGCGATGGCGGGCCGGTTGTGCTCGGCCACCTGGAGCGCGCAGCGGGTCGCGCCCCGTTCGGCGCCCCACGCGGCGAGGCCGCCCATGAGCAGCCGGGCCAACCCCCGGCGGCGGACCCCGGGCCGCACCGCGAGCCGGGCGACGTGCAGCAGGTCGCCGACCACGGCGCCGCGCACGGCGGCGAGCACGGTTCCGGCCGTCTCGTCCGTGCCCCCGGTCTGCTTTGCCTCCCCGGCCTCCGCCGACCCTTTGGCCTCCTCGTTCTCCTCCGGTCCCCGGGCCACGACCACGCCGAACCCGACCGCCGCCCCGGTGGTGAGCACGTGCCGCTGGGCGGGCGTGGGGTCGGGTTGGGCGGCCAGTTCCCACCAGCCGGGAAGCGGCTCGGCGGTGACGACCACCCCCCGGCGGTCCCGATCGTGCTTCGGGGTGACGAACCCGGCGAGCGCGCCGGTCATCACGAGCGATTCCGCGCCGCCGGGGTGGTCGAGGTCGACCCGCCAGCCGGCGGTCGCGACGGCGCCCTCCGCCGGCGAGCCGATCACCACGTGGGCGGCCGGCGCGATCGCGTGGCGGCGGGCGAAATCCCGCACCCGGTCGAGCGCCTCGGGCACCGGAATTCCCGGGTCACCCGTGGTCAGGGCGCTGTTGGCGCGTCCGGTGAAGCCGCCGGCGGCCCGCAGCCGCCACTGCCCCAGGGGGACGTCGACCACGGCCGGCCACGCGTCGGCGCACCGCTGCTCCAACCCGGTGATGTCGTGCACCCGGGCATCGTCCCCCGCGTCCCCGCCGGGTGTCGTGTGAGCTGCCGCACGGTGCGGATAAGGCAAGCCTGGGCGTTGGAGGATGGAGCGCGCCGCGTACCCTCCGGCTTGCGCGGTGTGGACCAGAGCAGAAGCAGGAGAGCGCAGTGACCTATGTGATCGCCCAGCCGTGCGTGGACGTGCTCGACAAGGCGTGCATCGAAGAGTGCCCCGTCGACTGCATCTACGAAGGCGACCGGATGCTCTACATCCACCCGGATGAGTGCGTCGACTGCGGTGCTTGCGAGCCGGTGTGCCCGGTGGAGGCCATCTACTACGAGGACGACGTGCCGGACGAGTGGAAGGAGTACACGAAGGCGAACGTGGACTTCTTCGACGAGCTGGGGTCCCCCGGCGGCGCCTCGAAGGTGGGCAAGGTCAGCGCGGACCCGGCGTTCGTCAAGGCGCTGCCGCCGCAGGCGTCCCACGAGTGACCACGAGGCTCCCGGACTTCCCCTGGGACTCGCTGGCCGACCACGCCGCCGCTGCGCGCGCGCACCCCGGTGGCGTGGTCGACCTGTCCATCGGCACGCCGGTGGACCCCGTCCCGGACGTGATCCAGCGGGCCCTCGGCGCGGTCGCCGACCAACCCGGCTACCCGACCACCCACGGCACCCCCGCGCTGCGCGAGGCCGCGGTCGGGGCGCTGGCCCGGCGGCACGGCGTGGAGGGGCTCGACCCGGTGGCGGTGCTGCCGACCATCGGCTCCAAGGAGCTGGTGGCGTGGCTGCCGACGCTGCTCGGGCTCGGTCCGGGTGACGTGGTCGCCATCCCGGCGCTGTCCTACCCGACCTACGAGGTGGGCGCGACGCTCGCGGGCGCGACGCCGGTGCGGCTGGCCGACGGCGAGCCGCCGCCCGCCGGGACCCGCCTGGTGTGGCTGAACTCGCCGGCCAACCCGACCGGCCGGGTGCAGTCGGCCGACGCGCTGGCGCGGGCCGTGGCGGAGGCGCGGGAGGTGGGCGCGGTCGTCGCGTCCGACGAGTGCTACCTGGCGCTGCCGTGGACGGCGGAGCCGGTGTCGGTGCTGCGGCCCGAGGTGCGCGGCGACTCCCTGGACGGGGTGCTGGCCGTGCACTCGCTGTCGAAGACGTCGTGCCTGGCGGGGTACCGGGCGGGGTTCGTGACCGGTGACCCGGCGCTGGTGAGGTCCCTGCTGGAGGTGCGCAAGCACGCGGGCATGATCGTGCCGCGGCCCGTGCAGGAGGCCATGACGGCGGCGTTGACCGACGACGCGCACGTGGCGGAGCAGCGGGAGCGCTACCGGGCGCGGCGCGCGGTGCTGCTGCCGGCGCTGACCGCGGCGGGTTTCACCGTGGAGCACTCCGAGGCGGGCCTGTACCTGTGGTCGACCCGCGGCGAGGACGCGTGGGAGACGGTGGCGTGGCTGGCCGAGCGCGGCGTCCTGGCCGCCCCCGGCACGTTCTACGGCCCGACCGGCGACCGGCACGTCCGCATCGCCCTGACCGCCACGGACGACCGCGTGGCCACCGCGGCCGCCCGCCTGACCCGCTGATTTTCTGGCCCTGAACCTACCCACGAGTGAAGAACTCGGGGGTCGTGAACGTACGACACGGTGGTCCCGAACGTACGACTCGCGCGAGTCGTACGTTCGGGGCGCGCGAGTCGTACGGTCGGGGTGGGTGAGTTCTTTACTGGTGGGTAGGGTCAGTCGTTGGCGTGGAGGGCGGCGTTCAGCTCCACGCCGGTGCCCTTGCGGGGCAGGACCTTGACCGCGCCGGTGGTCGAGTCGCGCAGGAACAGCAGGTTGGACATGCCCGACAGCTGCGCCGCCTTGACGACCGCGCCGTCCGCGCCGGTGACCTTGGTGCCGGCGGTGACGTAGAGGCCCGCCTCGACGACGCAGTCGTCGCCCAGCGAGATGCCCAGACCCGCGTTGGCGCCGATCAGGGAGCGCTCGCCGACGGAGATGACCTGCCTGCCACCGCCCGACAGGGTGCCCATGATCGACGCGCCGCCGCCCACGTCCGTGCCGTCGCCGACGACCACGCCCGCCGAGACGCGGCCCTCCACCATGGACGCGCCGAGCGTGCCCGCGTTGAAGTTCACGAAGCCCTCGTGCATGACGGTGGTGCCGGGCGCCAGGTGCGCGCCCAGGCGCACCCGGTCCGCGTCCGCGATCCGCACACCGGTCGGCGCCACGTAGTCGACCATCCGCGGGAACTTGTCGATCCCGTACACGGTCACCGGCCCGCGCGAGCGCAGCCGCAGCCGGGTCTCCTCGAAGCCCTCGACCGCGCACGGCCCGAAGTTCGTCCACACCACGTTGTTCAGCAGCCCGAAGACGCCGTCCAGGTTGGCGCCGTGCGGCCGGACCAGCCGCGACGACAGCAGGTGCAGCCGGAGCCACACGTCGTAGGCGGACGCGGGCGCGTCGGCCAGGGAGGCGATGCCGACCTGGACGCCGACGACCTCCACGTCGCGCTCGGCGTCCGCGCCGAGCTGCCGGGCCGCGGCCTCGCCCAGCGCGGAGGCGACCTCCGCGGACGACAGCAGCGTCGTCCCGGCGGCCCCCCCGCCCAGCCGCGGCGCGGGGAACCACGTGTCCAGCACGTCGCCGGTCGGGGTGACGGTCGCGAGTCCGACGCCGTACGCGCCGGTGGTGTCTGCGGTGCTCACGGACGCCAACGGTAACGTGCGGCGCATGGCCGACCCCCTGGACCTCGCCGCCGATCCCGTCGAGCTGACCGCCGCGCTGGTGGACATCCCCAGCGTGTCGCGCGACGAGGCGCGCATCGCGGACGCGGTGGAGCGGGCCCTCCGGGAGCAGACGCCGCTGGAGGTGGTCCGCCACGGCGACGCCGTGCTGGCCCGCACGAACCTCGGCCGCCCGAACCGGGTCGTCCTGGCCGGCCACCTGGACACCGTGCCGGTCAACGACAACCTGCCCGCCCGCCTGGTCGACGGCGTCCTGCACGGCTGCGGCACGGTGGACATGAAGGGCGGCGACGCGGTGATGCTGCACCTGGCCGCCACCACCCCGGCCCCGCGCCACGACCTGACCTTCGTGTTCTACGACTGCGAGGAGATCGAGGCCGTCCACAACGGCCTGGGCCGCGTCGAGCGCGAGCTGCCCGAGTGGCTGCGGGGCGACCTGGCGATCGTGTGCGAGCCGTCGAACGCGGTGATCGAGGCCGGCTGCCAGGGCACCGTGCGCGTCGAGGTGCGCGCGACGGGCGCCCGCGCCCACACCGCCCGCGGCTGGATGGGCGTCAACGCGATCCACGCCCTCGGCGAGGTCCTGCGCCGCCTGGAGGCGTACGAGCCGCGGCACGTCGAGATCGACGGCTGCCACTACCGCGAGGGCCTCCAGGCGGTGGGGGTCTCCGGCGGCGTGGCGGGCAACGTGGTGCCGGACGAGGCGGTGCTGACGGTCAACCACCGGTTCGCCCCCGACCGGTCGCCGGAGCAGGCCGAGCGGCACCTGCGGGAGCTGTTCCGCGGCTACGACGTGACCGTCACCGACCTGTCGCCGGGCGCGCTGCCCGGCCTGGCCCACCCGGTGACGCGGGAGCTGGTGGCGGCGTCCGGCGGCACGCCCGTGGCCAAGCTCGGCTGGACCGACGTGGCCCGCTTCGCCGCGCTCGGGATGCCCGCGGTGAACCTCGGCCCCGGCGATCCGAGCCTGGCGCACACGAAGCAGGAGAACGTCCCGGTGAACCAGGTGCGACAGTGCCTTGAAGTGTTGCGTCGCTTCCTGGGTTAGGCCGGAAGCGCCACTACACTCCGGCCGATGAGCGAGAACGGCGTGGACGAGCATCCAGTGAACGAGCACCCCGTGGACGAGCACCCCAAGGAGAAGCAGCGCGGACCGGTCGTCCTGCGCCGCGAGCGCCGCGACGAGCTGACGACCACCGACCAGCGCCTGCTGGACTCCCGCGGCCACAGCGACTGGGTGCACACCGACCCGTGGCGGGTGCTGCGCATCCAGGCGGAGTTCGTGGAGGGCTTCGGCGCGCTGGCCGAGGTGCCGAGCGCGGTGACGGTGTTCGGCTCCGCCCGCACGGGCCGCGACCACCCCGAGTACGAGACCGGCCGCGAGCTGGGCCGGGCGCTGGCGGAGGCCGGGTTCGCGTGCATCACCGGCGGCGGTCCGGGCGCGATGGAGGCGGTCAACCGGGGCTGCTCGGAGGCGGGCGGCTTCAGCGTCGGCCTGGGCATCGAGCTGCCGTTCGAGCAGGGCCTGAACCCGTGGGTCGACCTGGGCGTGAACTTCCGCTACTTCTTCGTCCGCAAGACCATGTTCATCAAGTACTCGCAGGCGTTCATCTGCCTGCCGGGCGGCTTCGGCACGCTGGACGAGCTGTTCGAGGCGCTGACCCTGGTGCAGACCAAGAAGGTCACCAAGTTCCCGGTGGTGCTGTTCGGCCGCGCCTACTGGCAGGGCCTGTACGACTGGGTGAAGAGCTCGGTGCTGGACGGCGGCAAGGTCGGGGAGAAGGACGTCGAGCTGCTGTACCTGACCGACGACGTCGACGACGCGGTGCGCATCGTGCGCGAGGCGCACCAGGCGTGGGCGGACGCGCACTGAGCCGGTAGGGCGCCGCGCCGGTCGACCTCGCCGGTCGACCGCGAGGTCGCCGACACCGACGTCGACGACCTGCCGGTCGTGGAGACCGCGCGCGACCGCGAGGCGCCGGCGCCGGACCCGCCGGTGGTCGTCGACGACGTGACCGCCGCCCCGGGCGCGTGCGCTAGCCGATCCGCGCCTCCGCCAACCCCCTGGCGCGGGCCAGCCGGTCCGCCTCCTCCGCGAACATGTCGAGGTCCAGCGCCACGAACGGCGCCAGGGTCACGTCCAGCCGCCCGCCGCTCGTCCTCGCCTGCCAGGTGCCCAGCACCTCGCCGTCCACGAGCAGCGCGCCCCGCCGGCCCAGCACGCGCCACACCTGCTTCCGGTGCTCCGCGTCGGGCACGAGCAGCTCGCGGTCGCGGGCGTTGAGGTAGGGGTCCAGCGGCGGCAGCAGCCGCACCACCTCGGGCTCGGGCGGGTTCTCGAACGCCGCGACCCGGTCGGCGGGCAGCCACGCCTTCCGGGACACGGGCACGAGGTCGTCCGGCCAGGCCGCCTTGACGTCGCGGACGGGCGCGTCGAAGTACCGGGCGACCTCCGCGTAGCCGGCGGGACCGTGCAGCCCCAGGTAGTGGGTGATCAGCTCGCCGAACCCCTCGGCGCGCTCCGGCACCTCGCGGCGGTCCTCCAGCGGCACGAACACCACGCCCCGCTCGTCCGGGTCGAACCGGAGGCCGGCGGGCAGCACGGCGAGCCGGAACACCGGGTCGAGCACGTGCGTCGCCCCGCAGCTCCGGCACCAGCCGGTGACCTCGGGCGGCACGAGCGGCGTCAGGCGGGCGGACGCCTCGCCCTTGGTCATCGGGCCGGTGACCACGTCGCGCAGCGCGGCGGCGACCTCGCGCAGGACCCGCAGGCCCTCGGTGACGGGCGGCCGGCCCATCCGGGCCACGGCGTCGGCGTCGCCCAGCGGCCACAGCCGGGCGGCCAGCGCCGGCACGTCCCGCGCGCGGTGCCGGTGGGGCGCGCCGCGCACGGTCCAGGTGAGGGTGAAGGCGTCGTCGAGCGGGGGCACGACGTCCAGGCGGGCGGCCAGCGCGGGCACGGCGGAGCGCTCGGAGTCCTGGAGTCCGAGGTCGAACACCCGCAGCCGGGCGGGGTCGGTGGTGGTCCGGTCGAACTGGTGGGCGGCGACGCGGTAGGCGATCACCCGCTCGCGGTCAGCCACCCCGGACGTCCTCGAACACGACGTCCAGGGTGATCAGCTCGTGGGCGAGCCGGACCTCGCCGCCGAGGCCCGCGAGCCCGCCGGTGCCCGAGCCGGGCACGACGTGGCCGAAGCTGCGGGCCCCGGCGGCGGAGACGACACCGCCGTGCTGCATGACGAACGACCCGGTGCGGCCGTCGAGGGTGCCGGTGAACCGCTCCGTGCCGACGTACCCGGCCTGCCCCTCGGACGGTTGGCACGTGGTCAGCTCGGCGGTGGAGGTGCCCTCCAGGACACCGGTGTAGGTCTTCTCCACCAGCACCCGGCCGAGCTTCGGCTCCGCCTCGTCCCAGGTCGTGTCGTCCCACCGGGTGATCGTGAACGTCGATTCCATGCCGGCGATCCTGGCAGGGGCACCTGTCGACCGCTGTCAGGACCCCAGCCAGAGGACCCCAGCCAGAGGACCCCAGCCAGAGGACCCCAGCCAGAGGACCCCAGCCAGAGGACCC
>NZ_JBHSQO010000025.1:21551-105163 GCF_042658445.1 Saccharothrix lopnurensis
GAGGACCCCAGCCAGAGGACCCCAGCCAGAGGACCCCAGCCAGAGGACCCCAGCCAGAGGACCCCAGCCAGAGGACCCAGCCCGGGAGCCCCCGCCCGCGGGCCTCAGCCGAGCGGCACCGAGAGCGAGGAGTCCGCGCCGAAGGCCACCGACGCGCCGGGGGTGCTGGTCCCGCCGTACCGGGCGTCCACGGCGTCGACGACCAGCACGAGCCGGTTGCCCGCGCCGACCTGCCACACCACCGGCTCCAGGGCGAGGTCGACCACCCGGGTCCCGGTGCCGGCCAGCGTGACGGGCTTGTGCGTGACCAGCGCGCCCAGGCCCAGCGGGTTCACCTCGTACAGGTAGGCGTACAGGGTGGTGGCGGGCGCGCCGGGGGTCACGGTGAGCCGGGCGCGGGGGGTGCCGCTGACGGTGACCGGCTGCCACCTCACCGGGGTCCGCCACACGGCCGCCGCGCCGCGGTCGACCAGCGGGGTGGACACGCCGACCGGGATCCTGAAGAAGCCCTGGAGCGCGCCGGAGAGCAGGACGGTACCGCTCTCGGCCAGCGTCGGCCGGACCGCGCCGATGCGGTCCGCGGCCAGCGGCGCCACCTCGGTGCGCGCGGTGGCCGCCGCCCACGTCGGGTGGCCGCGCCAGGCGCCGCCGTTGGCGGGCTTGAGCTGGACGGGCTGCTCGCGGTCGACGCCGTTGGCCACGCCCTTGAGGTGGTGGTCGAACCAGCGGCCGACCGACTCCCAGATCTCGTTGGGCAGGCCGGCCGCGCCGAACAGCTCGGCGGTGGCGTGGTCGCCGGGGGACAGCATGAGCCGCTTGGGCCCGGTCAGCGCGGTGAAGAAGTCGGTGACCTGGCCGGGCGGGAACAGCCCGTCGTTCCAGGCGTTGCCGATCAGGACCGCGGCCTTGATCGACGACACGCGCGTGGCGGGCGAGCGGGGCGGGGAGATCGGCAGCACGTCGGCGAAGCGGCCCTGCCGGTAGGCGGTCTCGGCCTCGCGCAGCACCGGGCCGGGCCGCCCGGTGAGCCGGCCGGCGGCGAGCAGCAGCTCCACGCCCTGCGCGCTGACGGTCTCGTTCGGGTACAGGGAGCGGGCCAGGTCGGTCCACGTGCTCAGCGCGGTCACCGCCTTGACCCGGGGGTCGGCCGCGGCGGCGAGCAGCGCCTGGCCCGCGCCGTAGGAGATGCCGCCGACGCCGACCCGCGCCGGGTCGCCCGCCGCCTCGGCCACGCCCCAGTCGATGACCCGGCTGACGTCGGCGACGGTGTCCGGGCCGGCGACGTCGATCTCGCCGCCGGAGTCGTGGAAGCCCCGGCTGGTGTAGCTGATGACCACGTAGCCGGACTCGTGGGCGAGCTTCGCGGCCGCGCCCACGTACTCCAGGTTGGGCAGGCCCCAGCTCGACGGCAGCACGATCAGCGGGAACGGCCCGCCGCCGCGCCCGGTGGGCTCGACCACGACCGCCCGGAGCGGGGTGCCGCCCGCGCCGGGGATCGTCTCGTAGGAGGTCCGGAAGCCGGGCGCGGCCTGCGCGGGCGGCGCCAGGAGCAGCGCGAGCAGGGCGGCGAGCAGCAGGGGGAGTGATCGGCGCACGAGGTCCTCCTTGACCGTGACCGGGATCACGCAGGGTGTTACCGGTGAGTAAACCCCATGGGTACTCGTCGGTAGGGTGGAGGTGTGGCGCGGATCACGCGGGGACGGGGCGTGGCACGATGCGGTCATGCTGCGGTTCGGTGCCCGGGAGGTCGCGCACGACCGCGCGCTGGTGATGGCGATCGTCAACCGGACGCGCGACTCCTTCTACGACGGGGGGTCGACGTTCACCGACACCGCCGCCATGGCCGCGGTGGACCGGGCGGTCGCCGAGGGCGCGGACATCGTCGACATCGGCGGGGTGCGGGCCGGCGCCAAGGGCGAGGTGGTGGACGCGGCCGAGGAGGCGCGGCGGGTGGTGCCGTTCGTCGCGGCGGTCCGCGAGCGGCACCCGGACCTGGTGATCAGCGTCGACACGTGGCGGCACGAGGTGGGCCGCGCGGTGTGCGCGGCGGGCGCCGACCTGCTCAACGACACGTGGGCGGGCGCGGACCCGCGGCTGGCGGAGGTGGCCGCCGAGTTCGGCGTCGGCATCGTCTGCTCCCACACCGGCGGCCTGGCGCCGCGCACCGACCCGCACCGGGTGCGCTACCGGGACGTGGTGGCGGCCGTGGCGGGCGAGCTGGTGGAGCGCGCGGAGCGGGTGGTGGCGCTGGGCGTGCCGGCGGCGGGCGTGCTGATCGACCCGACGCACGACTTCGGCAAGAACACCTGGCACGGCCTGGAGCTGCTGCGCCGGCTGGACGAGCTGGTGGGCACCGGGTGGCCGGTGCTGATGGCGCTGTCCAACAAGGACTTCGTGGGCGAGACGCTGGGCGCGGAGGTGGGCGACCGGGTGGAGGGCACGCTCGCGGCGACCTCGGTGGCGGCGTGGACGGGCGCGAAGGTGTTCCGGGCCCACCAGGTCCGGCAGACGCGGCGGGTGCTGGAGATGGTGGCGAGCATCGCGGGCACGCGCCCGCCCGCGCGGGTCCTGCGGGCGCTGGCCTGATGCCCGACTGGTTCGCGGCCAACACCTGGCAGCGCCCGCCGTGGGCGGTCCCGGAGCTGGTGGCCCTCAAGGGCGGCCGCGCGGTGAGCGTGGTGCTGCCCGCGCTGGACGAGGAGGCCACCGTGGGCGGCGTGGTCGCCTCGGTGCGGCCGCTGGTGGGCTCCCTGGTGGACGAGCTGGTCGTGGTGGACTCCGGGTCGACCGACGGCACGGCGGCGCGGGCCGCGGCGGCGGGGGCGCGGGTGGTGCGCCGCCGCGACGTGCTGCCCGAGCTGCCGCCGCGGCCGGGCAAGGGCGAGGTGCTGTGGCGCTCGCTCGCGGCCACCTCCGGCGACCTGGTGGTGTTCCTGGACTCGGACCTGGTGGACCCGGACCCGGGGTTCGTGCCCGCCCTGCTGGGGCCGCTGCTGACCCGGGACGTGCACCTGGTCAAGGGCTTCTACCGGCGGCCCCTGGGCGGGTCGGGCGACGGCGGCGGGCGGGTGACCGAGCTGGCCGCCCGCCCCCTGCTCAACGCGCTGCGCCCGGAGCTGGCCGGGGTGGTGCAGCCGCTGGGCGGCGAGTACGCGGGCACCCGCGCGTTCCTGGAGTCGGTGCCGTTCGCCCCCGGCTACGGCGTGGAGATCGGGCTGCTGCTCGACGCCCACGCCCGCTACGGCCTGGCCGGGATCGCGCAGGTCAACCTGGGGGCGCGGGAGCACCGCAACCGGGACCTGCGGCAGCTGGGCGCGATGGCGGCCCAGGTCACGGGCACCGCGCTGCGCCGCTGCGGCGTGCCGGTCACCTCCGAGGAGCTGACCCAGTTCCTGCCGTTCGACGGGGAGTGGCTGCCCTCGTCGGTGCGGGTGCCGGCGGAGGACCGGCCCGCCATGCGCTCGGTGCTCCAGCGGTCCCGGTAGCGGCCGGGCGTCGCGACCGGCCCGGCGTGGGTGCCGTCCCGGGTGACGCGGCCGTCGCCGCCCGGACCCGCCGCCCGGACCCGCGCGCCCCGGCCCACCGCCGCGCGGCGTCGACGGTCCGAGGGCGTCCACGAGCAGGCAGGTTGTCCGTGGCGAGCCTACGTGGGATCGGGGATTCCCCGAGGCGGACCCAGGCTTCGATCGGTAGACTCACTACGCATGAAGTCCGACGCGCTGCGCGGCCACCTCGACGCGCTGCTCCTGGCCACGCTCGACGACGGGCGGCTGCACGGCTACGCGATCATCGAGGCGCTCCAGCGGCGCAGCGGCGGCGCGCTCGACCTGCCCACCGGCACCGTCTACCCCGCGCTGCGCCGGCTGGAGTCCGCCGGCCTGGTCAGCAGCGAGTGGAGCACCGTCGGCGGGCGGCAGCGCCGCACCTACCGGCTCACCGCCGCCGGCCGCCGGGCGCTGGTCGCCGAGCGCACCGCGTGGCGCGAGTTCACCACCGCGATCGAGGGCGTGCTGGGGGGCGGGCCGTGGCCGGCGCAGGCGTGATCGACGACTACGTCACCGCCCTGGACCGGCGGCTGCGCGGCCCCGACCACGTCAAGGACGACCTGCTCGCCGAGGCCCGCGACAGCCTCGACGACGCCGCCTCCGCCCACCGCGACCGGGGCCTGGCGGACGAGGCCGCCCAGCGGCGGGCGGTCGCCGAGTTCGGGCCGGTCGCCGCCGTGGCCCGCGACTACCAGGGCCTGCTCGGCCTCGCCCACGGCACGCGCACGCTGCGCACGCTGGTGCTGGTCCTGCCGCCGACCCACCTCCTCTGGGAGCTGAACCGGGCCTTCTGGATCGGCGCCTGGCAGGACTTCGACACCCCGCCACCCGCCTGGTACCTGCTGGTCGCCCGGTTCAACGACACCGCGTCGTGGCTGGTCGCGGGCGTGGCCGTGCTCGCCCTGCTGGTCGGTCGGCGGCTCGCGCGCACCACGCTGAGCACCCTGACCCTGGCCAGGCTCGCGGGCGCGGTGGCGGTCGGCGCGGTCGGCGTCGCGCTGGGCGGCAACCTCGCCGTCCTGGCCGCCACCGCCTACCTGGACGCGGCCCGGCTGGTCGTGTCGCCGCCGGTGCTGCCGGCCACCCTGTTCTCGCTGGCCGTGATGCTGCGGCTGGCCGTGCTGGCGCGGCGGTGCGTGGTGTTCTCGTCGCTGTGAGCGGCGGGCGTGTGCCACGATCGTCACGTGACCTCAGCGCTCATCTACATCGTCGTCATGGCGCTCGTCGCGGCCGTGGTCTTCCTGCTGGCCGCGCTGGTGTTCGGGCGGGGCGAGGAACTGGCGCCGCTGCCGCCGGGCGCGTCGCCGACCCGCCTGCCCGCCGACGACGTGACCCCCGAGGACGTGCGGGGGCTGCGGTTCCAGCAGGTCCTGCGCGGTTACAAGATGACCGAGGTGGACTGGGCGGTGGAACGCCTGGCCGGCGAGGTCGAGCGGCTGCGGGCGCGGGTCGCCGAACTGGAGGGCGGGGACGGGCCGGTCGGCTCGCCGCCCGCCGGCCCGTCCGCCGCCTCGCCCGCCGACGTGCCCGCCTCACCCGCCGACCTGCCGGCGGACCAGGCGTCCCCCAACGGCCGGCCCGCCCGGGAGGCCGAGCATGACCCGGCGTGAACCCCGCCCCACCCGACCGGAGGCGACCCCCGCGTGACCCGCCTGGAACTGCGCGTCCACGTCGACGCGCCCGCCACCCGCACCTGGGCCGCGCTGACCGACTGGGACCGGCAGGGCGAGTGGATGCTCGGCACCCGGGTCCGCGTCACCGCCGGCGACGGCGCGGGCGTGGGCAGCGAGCTGTCCGCGTTCACCGGCCTCGGCCCCCTCGGCTTCACCGACACCATGCGCGTCACCGCGTGGGAACCGCCGCTGCGCTGCGCCGTCGACCACACCGGCCGCCTGGTCCGCGGCACCGGCGAGTTCCTGGTCCGCCCGCTCGGCGCGCGCAGCGAACTGGTCTGGGCCGAGGACGTGGCCCTGCCCCTCACCCTGGCGTTCGCGCCGGGCGTGAAGCTGTCCCTGATCCGGTTCGCCCGGTTCGCCCGGGAGTACCCGCGTGGCTGACCGGAACGGCCGCGCGCCGGCCGCCGACCCGGTGCGCTGCCCGTGGGGCCGCAGCACCCCCGACTACGTCGACTACCACGACACCGAGTGGGGCGTGGAGCTGCGCGGCGAGACCGCCCTGTTCGAGCGCATGGCGCTGGAGTCGTTCCAGTCCGGCCTGTCCTGGATCACCATCCTGCGCAAGCGCGAGAACTTCCGCCGCGCCTTCGCCGGGTTCGACCCCGTCGCCGTGGCCGCGTTCGACGACACCGACGTCGAACGCCTGATGGCCGACGCGGGCATCGTGCGCAACCGGGCCAAGATCCTCGCCACGATCAACAACGCCCGCGCCGTCGGCCGGCTCGACGTGCCGCTGGACGAGCTGCTCTGGTCGTTCCGGCCCGAGCACCACACGCGGCCCGCCACCGCCGCCGACGTGCCCGCCACCACCGCCGAGTCCAAGGCCATGGCCAAGGAGCTCAAACGCCGCGGCTTCGCGTTCCTCGGCCCCACCACCTGCTACGCGTTGATGCAGGCCACGGGCATGGTCGACGACCACATCGCGGCCTGCTTCCGCGCCGTCGACGCCGACGGCCCGGCGACCGATGAGCTGTCGACCGACGACCTGTCGACCGGCGGCTCCAACGGCCGGCGGCCCTAGCGGCCGGTGAACCGCGGCGGCCGCTTCGCCACGAACGCGGCCACCGCCTCCCGGTGGTCCGCGGTCGCGCCCGCCTCGGCCTGCGTGCGGGCCTCCACCTCCAGCGCGAGCGCGAGCTCACCCGTGAACGCCATCGCCTCCTTGATCTTGGCGTAGGCGGTGGTGGGCCCGTCGGCGAACCGCCGCGCCAGCTCCCGCGCGGCGGGCAGCGCCTCGCCGTCGGGCACCACCCGGTTGACCATGCCGATCCGCAGCGCCTCCTCCGCGCCCACCGGCTCGGCCAGCAGCATCATCTCCATCGCCCGGCCGTGCCCGATCAGCCGCGGCAGCGTCCACGACGCGCCCGAGTCCGCCGTCAGGCCCACGTTCGCGAACGCCATCAGGAACCGCGCGCCCGCCGCCGCGATCCGCAGGTCGCTCGCGAACGCCAGCGACGCGCCCGCGCCCGCCGCCGTGCCGTTCACCGCCGCGATCACCGGCTTGGGCATCCCCACGATCGCCCTCACCACCGGGTTGTAGTGCCGCTCGACCGTGTGCAGCGGCGCCGGGTCACCCGCCTCCAGCAGCGCGATGTGCTCCTTGAGGTCCTGGCCCGCGCAGAACGCCCGCCCCGCGCCGGTGATCACCACCGCCCGCACCGCCTCGTCCGCGGACGTCTCCAGCAGCACCTCCAGCAGCCGCTCCTTGAGCGCCACGGTGAACGAGTTGAACGAATCCGGGCGGTTCAGCGTCAGGGTGCGCACGCCGTCGGCGTCGTCGACGAGGAGTTCGGACACGGCAGGACCTCCGGTTGCGCTCAGTTCGTACCCAGGCAGTCGTCGACGAACCCGGCCACCGCGGGCGCCAGCCGCGCGGTGTGCCGGTCGAAGAACTCGGCGGCGCCCGCGCCCGGCCACCGCGCGGGCAGCAGCTCGCGCGGCAGCCCCGGGTCGCGGAACAGGAACTTGCGCCACGCGTGCAGCAGCCGCTGCGACGCCGCGAACGCCCCCGCGGGCGACGTACCGTCCACAGCGGACATGACCGGCCCCCACTCGGCGGTGAACCGCGCGTAGTCGCGCCCCAGGTCCGCCAGGTCCCAGGCGCGGGCCGCCAGCTCCGCCGCGTCCCCCTCGTGCTCGCCGAGGAACGTGCCGCCCCGCACCCCCTCGGCCGCCAGCACGTCCGCCAGCTCCGCCGACGGGCGCGGCGAGATCCAGGTCACGGGCCCCAGCGCGCCGTAGCCCAGCAGCTGGAGCGAGGACGCCAGCCGCTCCCGCGCCTCCCGCGCCGGCACCTCCTCCAGCACCACCACGTGCCAGCGACCGTCCCACGTGGACGGCCGGGTGCGGTAGATGCGGGCCGCGGCCTCGTCCAGCCGCCGCTCCGCGCGGGGCGTCATCGCGTAGCCGGGACCGGCCGGCAGCCGCACCGGCGCCAGCCAGCCCTGCCGGACCGTCCGCGACACCGCCGTGCGCACCGCGGGCGCGGCGAACTCCAGCGGCTCCAGCAACCGGACCAGCGCGGCGATCGTCGCCGCGCCACCCCGCTCGCGGAGGTGGCCGCCGTAGACGTCGAAGAGCGCGGAACGGGCTCGCACGAGAGCCGAGTGTGTCAGGGCGGGCCCACGACACGCCACAGGGCGGTGATCGGTCACGGGAGGGTGACGGTTGCCGGCGCGCGCGGAAGTCGTTGCGGCACGGCGATCCTGGCCGTGAACAGGGCGTTGGTCAAGATCGCCTGCGGAGTCCACGGCGGTCGGAAAGATCGGTTCGGTTTCGCAGGTGAGTCCGCATAGGGGAGAATGGGGGCGGTATCCGGCCCTGGTCGGACGGGGAAGATGTTGACGGAGGGAGCACGCGATGGCGGCCATGAAGCCCCGGACCGGCGACGGTCCCCTCGAGGTCACCAAGGAGGGGCGCGGCATCGTGATGCGCGTTCCGCTCGAGGGTGGTGGGCGCCTCGTCGTCGAGATGTCGGCGGACGAGGCCAACGCCCTGGGCGACGCCCTCAAGGCAGCCGCTGGCTGACCAGCCGGAGCGAGACAGCGTCGAGCAGCCCCGGTTTCCACTGTGGAACCGGGGCATCGCTACGTCGGCGCACCACGCCGTGACCAGCGCCTTTCCCCGTGAACACCGCCCCAGCCGAGGAGCACCCGTGCGCGCACCCCTGCCCACCCCGCCGGTCGCCGTCGAGGCGGCCACCACCCTCCGCCGGGGTGTGCCCGCGGTGCTCGTCGCGTTCCCCGGCGACCCCGTGCGCCTCGGTCCGGGCGGCGGCGGGGACGTCCCCACCGGCGTCACCGGCAAGGCCGGCGCCACCACCAGGCACGACGGCACCTGGTACGTCGGCGCGGGCGACGGCGCGCCCGGCGACTGGCGCACCGCGGGCGCGTCCCTGATCAGGGCCCTGCACGGCGACGCCGAGCAGGGCGGCCCCACCTCCCTCGACGTCCGGCTGCCCACCGACCTCGACCCCGCCGCCGTCGAGGCGTTCGCCCTGGGCGCCGCCCTCGGCGGCTACCGCTACCGGATCACCGGGACGGAGGCGCCCAAGCGGGTGAAGTCCCTGCGCCTCGTCACCGCGGCCGCGGCCGCCGTGGACCGGGCCGCCACCCTCGCCGCGGCCACCACGCTGGCCCGCGACCTCGCCAACACCCCGTCCAACGTCAAGGACCCGGCCTGGCTCGCCGCCGCCGCCGTGCGCGCCGCCCGCGACGTCCCCGGCCTGGACGTGCGGGTCCGCGACGAGCGGTGGCTGGCAGATCGGGGCTTCGGCGGCGTCCTCGCCGTCGGCGGCGGCTCCGCCAGGCCGCCCAGGCTCGTCGAACTCACCTGGTCCGGCGGTGGTTCCGGCGGTGGTTCCGGCGGCCCCCACCTGGTCCTGGTCGGCAAGGGCATCACCTTCGACACCGGCGGCATCTCCATCAAGCCCGCCCAGGGGATGCACCTGATGCGCACGGACATGTCCGGCGGGGCCGCCGTCATCGCCGCCCTCGTCGGCATCGCCCGCCTCCGCCTGCCGCTGCGCGTCACCGGCCTGGTGCCGGCCGCCGAGAACCACGTGTCGGGCTCCGCCTACCGGCCCGGGGACGTGATCAGGCACTACGGCGGGACCACCACGGAGGTCACCAACACCGACGCGGAGGGCAGGCTCGTACTGGCCGACGCGCTGGCCTACGCCGTGCGCACGCTGGCCCCGGACCACCTGGTGGACGTCGCCACCCTGACCGGGGCGATGAAGGTCACCCTCGGCGTGCGCACCGGGGGCCTGTTCGCCACCGACGACGACCTGGCGGCCCGGCTGCTCGGGGCCGGCGAGGCGGCGGGGGAGCGGTGGTGGCGCATGCCGCTGCTGGAGGACGCGGCGGAGGACGTGCGCAGCGACATCGCGGACGTCCGCCAGTGCCCTCCCGGGCCGGGCGGCATCACGGCGGCGCTGTTCCTGCGCGAGTTCACCGGGGAGGTGCCGTGGGCCCACCTGGACATCGCGGGGCCGGCGCGGGCGGACAAGGCGTACGACGAGGTCGTGCCGGGTGCGACCGGTTTCGCGGCCCGGACGCTGATCGGGCTGGCCGAGAGCTGGGTCGGTGCGGACGTCGCGGCGGGCGTCGGTGCGGACGGCGACACGATGGGGTGATCATCGGCGGGAGGATGTACGAAAACGGGGGGTCCGGCACTCGGTTAGAGCATGAGGAACCGCGACCCCCGCCACACCCCCGCCGACGTCCACCGCCGTCCCCCACGGGACCCGCCGATCCCGCCTGCCTTGCTGCCCCCGCCGTGCCGACCGCAGCCGAGCGCCCTGAGCCGACCTGCCGCCGGCCCCAGCCCTCGCAGCCCGCGACCGCCGCCGGCCCCCTGAGCCGACCCGCGGCCAGCCCGAGACGTAGCCCGACCGCCGCCGGCCCGAGCCCGCGCAGCCCCACCCACGCCCGAGCCCCGCCGCAGCCCGACCCCGGCGAGGCTCAGAAGTCCAGCGCCACCACCCCGGGCTCCCCACCACCCACGGACACCGTCCCCAGCTGGGGCAACGTCACCGTCCCCGCCATCACGGAGAACCGCACCGACCGCACGTCCTCCGGCACCTCGAACACCACCGCGACCGGCATCGTGTCCCCACCGTGCCGGGCCCCCACGAACCGCGCCCGGCTCCCGTCCGGCAACTCCGCCACCAGCAGCCGCGCGGTCTCCCAGGCCCCCACCACCGTCGGCAGCCCGTGCCCCTGCAACCGCAGCTCCAGCAGCGCCGTCCCGGGCCCCGCCGTGGCCAGCTCGTACTGGTCGCTGAACGCCACCGGCCGCTGCCGCCCCAGCCGCGCCCGCACGACCTCGACCGACCCGGTCGCGGTCCCGACCGTCGCGGGCGTCGACACGGACGTCGACTCCGGCCCGGGTGCCCGCCGCAGCACCCCCGCGACCGCCCCGGCCACCTGCCCGGACGGCACCTCGACCCGCTGCTCCAGCGACTTCGCGCCCACGGTGTTCAGCACCAGCGCCTCGGCCCCGCCACCCCCGGCGGCGGGCACCGTGTAGACCACCAGCACCGACCCCTGCTCCGGCAACCGGTCGGCGGGCAGCCGGTGCCGCCGGCCCGGCACGTCCAGCGACAGCTCCGGCGGCTGCGGCAGCCAGCCGCGCCACGGGGTCTGCCGGAACGCCGAGTCGACCTCGCCGTGCCGCGTCACGGCCAACCGCAGCACCCGCAGCTCGACGCCGTGCTCCGCCCGCAGCTCACCGGCGTCCGTCGACCACGACACGGGCTTCGCGTACCCGGTGACCCGCACCTCCAGCTGGTCGTCCCGGACGAACGCGGACGCCGCCTCCACCTGCTGCCCCTCGTCCGGCAGCACGGCCAGGAAGTCCGGCCCCGCCTCACCGACGCCCTGGTCGGCGGCCGCCTCCCGCCCGTCGGTGCGCACCAGCTTCCCCACCGGCGTGCTCCGCGCGCCGGGCGCGGGCACCTGCGGCGGCTGCACCTCCAGCCGCACCCCGGACCCGGTCCGCTCGACCTCCTTCAGCGGCACCGGCACCCAGTCGGTGGTGGCCGCGGTGCCGGGCACCTGCACCGGGCCGCACCACAGCCGGCTGTCCACGTCGAACAGCTTCCCGGTCCGGGCGAACCAGCAGCTCACGGCCGCCCCGCCGGTGCGCGCCACGTACCCGAAGGACAGCGTGTAGCTCAGCTCCGCCTCGGCCCGCGCCTGCAACGCCGGCGCGTCCAGGACCGGTTGCCCGTCCAGGGTCAACCGCACCTGTTCCGCGCTGAACGCGGGCGTCGCGCACCCCGCGGTCACCAGTGCCAGCAGGAGGACACCCCACCGCATCCACAACCCCCAGTAGTCGACCCCCTACTGGTAAAGGCGATCGCCACCCCTCCGGGTTGCACTCGAACGGCAGTGACGAATATCACACCGGGGTGTGAAGATCAGCTGACGCCGTTCAGGGCGGCCCGGTACACCTCCACCGTCCGCTCCGCGACCGACGCCCACGAGAAGTCGCGCACCGCCCGCTCCCGCCCGGCCGCGCCGAACGCCGCCGCCCGGACCGGGTCGCCCAGCACCTCGTTCACCGCGTCCGCCAACCCCGCCCGGTACGTCTCCACGTCGTCCTCGTCGTAGTGCACCAGCAGCCCGGTCTCCCCGTGCTCCACGACCTCCGGGATGCCGCCCACGTCGGACGCCACCACCGCCGTCCCGCACGCCATCGCCTCCAGGTTCACGATCCCCAGCGGCTCGTACACCGACGGGCACACGAACACCGTCGAGTGGCTCAGCACCTGCCGGACCTCCTCCGCCGGCAGCATCTGCTGGATCCAGAACACCCCCGGCCGCGCCGCCGCCAGCCGCGCCACCGCCCGCTGCGTCTCCTCGGCGATCTCCGGCGTGTCCGGCGCGCCCGCGCACAGCACCACCTGCGCGTCGGGGGCGAACCGGTGCGCGGCGGCGACCAGGTGCCCGACACCCTTCTGCCGAGTGATCCGCCCCACGAAAGTCACGATCGGTCGCCCCGGGTCGATGCCGTGCCGCTCCAGCGCGTCGGTCTCCGGCACCGGCCGGTAGGCCACCGCGTCGATGCCGTTGCGCACCACGTGCACGCGCGCCGGGTCCAGCGCCGGGTAGCAGTCCAGCACGTCGGCCCGCATCCCCTCGCTCACCGCGATCACCGCGTCCGCCGCCTCGTACGCGGTGCGCTCCACCCACGACGACACCCGGTACCCGCCACCCAGCTGCTCCGCCTTCCACGGCCGGCGCGGCTCCAGCGAGTGCGCGGTCACCACGTGGGGGGTGCCGTGGAGCAGTTTCGCCAGGTGACCGGCCATGTTGGCGTACCAGGTGTGGGAGTGCGCGAGCTGCACGCCACCCAGCGCCGCCGCCATCTCCAGGTCCACCGACAGCGTGGCCAGCGCGGCGTTCGCCCCCTCCAACCCGGGTGCCGGGACGTGCGCCCGGGCGTCCGCGCGCGGACCACCGAAGGCGTGCACGTCGACCTCGATCAGCTCGCGCAACCTCGGCACCAGGAAACCGACGTGCACCCCGGCGCCGCCGTAGACCTCCGGCGGGTACTCACGTGTCAGCAGTCCAATTCGCACCGGCTCACCGTAACCCCGCGGCCCCGGCAGCCGGGTGAACGGCGGCGGCTGCGTTAGTTCGCCGTTGGTGAGGTGGTGCTCACCCGGTTAGGGTCGTTGCTGTGAAAGGGCAACCGCACGTTCTGGGAATTGTCCTCGCCGGGGGCGAGGGCAAACGGTTGTGGCCGTTGACCGCCGACCGGGCAAAACCGGCGGTGCCCTTCGGCGGGAACTACCGGCTGGTGGACTTCGTCCTGTCCAACCTGGTGAACGCGGGTTTCGTCAAGCTCTGCGTGCTCACCCAGTACAAATCCCATTCCCTGGACCGGCACATCTCCACCACCTGGCGGCTGTCCAATGTGCTCGGGCAGTACGTCACGCCGGTCCCGGCACAGCAGCGGCTCGGCCCCCGCTGGTACACCGGCAGCGCCGACGCCATCTTCCAGTCGCTGAACCTCGTCAACGACGAGAAGCCGGAGCACGTGGTGGTCTTCGGCGCCGACCACGTCTACCGGATGGACCCCGGCCAGATGGTCGAGCAGCACGTCGAGACCGGCGCGGGCGTCACCGTGGCGGGCATCCGGGTGCCGCGGGCCGAGGCCAAGGCGTTCGGGTGCATCGACTCCGACGAGTTCGGGGTGATCACCCGGTTCCTGGAGAAGCCCTCCGACCCGCCGCACGTGCCCGGCGACCCGGAGGTCACGTTCGCCTCGATGGGCAACTACGTCTTCCGGACCGAGGCGCTGATCGAGGCGCTGCGCACGGACGCGGCCAACCCCGACTCCGACCACGACATGGGCGGCGACATCATCCCGATGCTCGTCGACCAGGGACGGGCCCACGTCTACGACTTCGGCGACAACGGCGTGCCCGGGGAGACCGACCGCGACCGCGGGTACTGGCGCGACGTCGGCACCATCGACGCCTACTACGAGGCCCACATGGACCTGGTGTCGGTGCGACCGGTGTTCAACCTCTACAACCAGGCGTGGCCGATCCGCACCGCGACCCCGCCGCTGCCGCCGGCGAAGTTCATCGCGGGCGGCAGCGCGGAGGACTCGATGGTGGGGCCGGGGTCGATCATCTCCGGCACCGTGCACGGGTCGGTGGTGTCGTCGGACGTGGTGGTCGAGACCGGGTCGGTGGTGCAGGGCAGCGTGCTGCTGCCCGGCGTGCGGATCGGGCGCGGCGCCGTGGTGCGGCGGGCGATCCTGGACAAGAACGTCGTGGTGCCGGACGGCGCGCTGATCGGCGTCGACCCCGCGATGGACCGGCAGCGGTACACGGTGTCGGCCGGTGGGGTGACCGTGCTCGGCAAGGGCATCACGGCCGAGTGACGCGGGGCGGCGGGGCCTGGCCGTGGGTGCCGGGCCCAGCGCCCCCCGTCCCCGTCCCCGCCTGCGCTCCCCGCCTCCCGCCTCCCGCCTCCCGCCTGCCCGGTGCGCGGCCGGGTCGGCGCGCGACCCGTCAGACGTCCTCGCCCAGGGCGTGACCGGTGGTCGCGTCGACGTGCTCGGGAACCTCCTCGTGCCGGTCCCCGACGCTCGACGTCCCGCTGGGCTCGACCACCATGATCCGCGCCCCACCCCTCGACGACGGCTTGTGCCGCGCGCCCCTGGGCACCACGAACACGTCCCCCTGCCCCAGCCGGACGGTGCGCTCCTCCAGCGCGATCTCCAGTTCACCCTCCAGCACCAAGAAGAACTCGTCCGTGTGATCGTGCGCGTGCCACAGGTGCTCACCCCGGACCTTGGCCACGCGGATGTCGTAGTCGTTCACGGTCGTGACGATGCGCGGGCTCCACAGCGCGTCGAAGCTGGCCAGCGCGTTCCCCAGGTTGATCGGCTCCATCGCCTGATCGTGGGCTGTTCCCACCCGGACGTGGAAGTGCTAGGAACCGCACATGCCGCCAGGATCCTCGCACCACGTGGTGATGATCGTCGACTCCGGCTCGAACCCGTTCGAGATGGGCGTCGGCACCGAGCTGTTCGGCCTGACGCGCCCGGAGCTGGGCGAGGACCGGCCGTGGTACTCGTTCACGCTGTGCGCCCTCGGCCCGGTCCGCATGAACCACGGCTTTTTCACCCTCACGGGTGTCCCTGACCTGAGCGAAGCCGACCGCGCGGACACCCTGATCGTGTCGAACCGCCCGGACAGCTGGGTCCGCCCGCCGCAACCCCTGCTCGACGCCGTCACCCGCGCCCACGACCGCGGCGCGCGCCTGGTCAGCTTCTGCACGGGCGCGTTCACCCTGGCGCACGCGGGCCTGCTGGACGGCCGCCGGGCCACCACGCACTGGCGGTGGGCCGACCTGTTCCGCGACCTGTTCCCGCGGGTCACGCTGGTCCCCGACGTCCTGTACGTCCAGGACGGCCCGATCCACACCGCCGCCGGCAGCGCCGCCGCCCTCGACCTGGGCCTGCACCTGATCCGCGAGGACCACGGCACCGAGGTGGTCAACACGGTCTCCCGCCGCCTGGTGTTCGCCGCCCACCGCGACGGCGGCCAGCGCCAGTTCGTCACCCGCCCGGTGCCCGAGGTCCCGGACGAGTCGCTCGGGCCGGTCCTCACCTGGGCCCGCGCCAACCTGCACGAGCCGCTGACCGTCGCCTCGCTGGCCACCCGGGCCGCGGTCAGCCAGGCCACGCTGCACCGGCGGTTCCGGGCCGAGCTGGGCACCACCCCGCTGGCCTGGCTCACGGCGGAGCGCGTGGACCTGGCGCGCAGCCTCATCGAGCGCGGCGAGTCCCGGCTCGACGTGGTCGCCCGCCGCAGCGGGCTGGGGTCGGCGGCCAACCTGCGGGTCCAGTTCCACCGCCGCACCGGGCTCGCCCCCAGCGCCTACCGTCGCCGGTTCGGGCCGTGAGCGGGGTGGGGCCGGGCAGGAGGGCCGTGAGCGGGTCGGCGCACGGCAGGCGGGGCGGAGCTGGGCAGGGCAGGCGGGGCGGGGTGGGCAGGCGGGCGAGGTAGGTGGGGTGGGTCAGGCGGGGCGGAGTAGGCGCGGAGTAGGCGGAGTGGGCGGGGCGTGCCGGGGTGGTAGGGGGCAGGGGTGGTGGTCGGGCTCCTCATTCATTTCAACCGATGATCGGGAACACCGTTTTCGTACATCTTCGGCCGATGTTCACCCAATCGTGTGACCAGGCAAAACGCCCCCATACGCCACACACTAGAGCGGTTCCGGCACCCCCGCTCACCCCGCCTTCGCCGCCACCAGCAGCCCGTCGCCCAGCGGCAGGATCACCGGCACCAGGCGCTCGTCGTCGCGCACGGCCTTCGCCACCTCCCGCATCGCCACCGTGTCGGCGTCCCGGTGCGACGGGTCGACCACCCGCCCGTGCCACAGCACGTTGTCGAACGCGATCACCCCGCCCGGCCGCAGCAGCCGCACCCCCTCCCGCAGGTAACCGGGGTACTCCGCCTTCGCCGCGTCCACGAACACCAGGTCGTACGCGCCGTCCGCCAACCGGGGCAGCACCTCCAGCGCCCGCCCGGTGATCAGCCGCGTCCGCGACACCGCGACCCCGGCCTCCGCGAACGCCACCCGCGCCGCCCGCTGGTGCTCCGCCCGCACGTCGATCGAGGTCAGCACCCCCGCCACCGGCATCCCGCCGAGCAGGTAGAGGGCGCCCACGCCCGCTCCGGTGCCGACCTCGACCACGGCCTTGGCCCGCAGCGCGGCCGCCAGGAACCGCAGCGCCGCCCCGCCACCGGCCCCGATCGGCACGCAGCCCAGCTCGGCGCCGCGACCCCGGGCCGCCGCCAGCACCGGGTCCTCGGGCAGGTAGTGCTCCACGTACTCGCGCGTAGGCGCATCCACAGCAGGAAGGCTAACGCCGACGGCGGCCGTCCGGGGCCGGCTCCGCCGAGCCGTGATTCTCAGCCTGCTCTCAGCCGCCTCTCACCATCGTTATAAGGGGACCGGTCAGGCTGGTCGCAGCGCAGGACCAACGGGAACACGCGAGGCACGCCGAGCGTTGACCCGTGCAGCAGGGCATCCAGCCCACTGGAGGTGCTCAACCCCCCGATGCCGAAGCAGTCGACCGCCACACCGACCGCGCCCATCGAGGACGCGGAGTGGACCGTGCCCTCGTGGGACCAGGTCGTGCGCGAGCACGCCGACCGGGTCTACCGGTTGGCCTACCGCCTCACCGGCAACCAGCACGACGCCGAGGACCTCACCCAGGAGACCTTCATCCGGGTCTTCCGCTCGCTCGCGTCGTACAAACCCGGCACGTTCGAGGGCTGGCTGCACCGCATCACCACGAACCTCTTCCTCGACATGGCCCGCCGCCGCTCGCGCGTGCGCATGGAGGCCCTGCCCGAGGAGCACGACCGCATCCGGGGCGACGACCCGAGCCCGGAGGAGGTCTACGACGAGACCCACCTGGACCCGGAGCTCCAGGCCGCGCTGGACGAGCTGCCGCCCGAGTTCCGCGCCGCCGTGGTGCTGTGCGACGTGGAGGGGCTCTCCTACGAGGAGATCGGCGCCACCCTGGGCATCAAACTGGGTACGGTGAGGAGCAGGATCCACCGGGGCCGCCAGGCCCTGCGGTTGGAGATGGAACGCCGTCGGGGTCTTGTTCGGGAGGACTCTGCATGACCGACCTGCGAGGTTGGCAACTGCCCGAGCAGCACCTGCTGCCCGACGCGGTGGTCGCCTTCGTCGACGGTGAGCTGTCCGCCTCGGCCCGCGGTCGGGCGGCCGCCCACCTGGCGCGCTGCCCGTTCTGCGCGGCCGAGGCGTACTCGCAGCAGCAGGCGAGCTCCGCGGTGCGGGCCGCGCCGACCCCGTGCGCGCCCGCCGGCCTGCTGGCCAGGCTGGGCGCGATCCCGGAGCAGGTCGAACTGCCCAGCGCGCCCGACAACCTCGCGGTCACCGAGGACGGCCAGCTGGTCACCGTGCAGCGGCCCGACCGGGTGACCTTCGGCACGGGACCCGTCCTGGGCCAGAGCCGCCCTTTCGGCACCGGCGGCGGTAGCCGCCTCGGCGGCAGGCGGGCCCGGCACGGCGCCGGCGTCGTCGTCTCCGGGCTGATGCTCGGCGCGCTCGCCCTCGTCGTCCCCGGCGACGACCCCTCGCCCTCGCCCGCGCAGGGCACCACCCCGCCGCCCCTGCCCGCGGTCGCGCCGTCGCCCTCCTCGGCCGAGCGCGTGGACGTGCTGCGCCCGGTCGCGGACCTGGGTCGCTGACGGCGACTTCACCGCTCGGCGGGCACGATTGCCCCGCGACAGGTTTTGCGTGACGACGTGCGGGGAGCGATGAGCGAGCCAGAGCAGGGCAACGGGACCCCCAGGTCGGGCGTCGACGACGGGGCGCACCGCAGGCTCGCGCCCCGCCCCCTGGCCCGCCCGGCCGTCGACCCCGGTCAGGCCGCCGCGTTCGGTCGGCCGCGGGACGTGCCCGGCGCGTTCGCCGCCGACCGCCCGGCCCCCTACACCAACGGCAGCGGCCCGGTGCGGCTCGCGCCGCCACCGCCGGAGGCGCTGGCCACGGCGTTCGGCCGGCCGCGGGACGACGCGGGCACGCGCCTCCAGCGCCCGCCGCTGGACCTCCACGGCGAACCCGAGGTGGAGCCGGTCTTCTGGGAGGGCAGGCCCGCGGGCGACGCGTGGCGCGACCCGGGCGCCTCGGCCGTGATCGGACCGCCCGCGGTGACCGAGGGGTCCGCGCCCGCGGCGAAGCCCGACACCAGGACCGGGGCGCAGCTGAGCGTGCCGGAGCTGCTGTTCGGGCGGCGCGTGAAGCCCACGGCCCTGGTGCTGCTGCTGGCGGCGGCGCTGCTGGTCGGCGCGGGCGGCGGCGTGGTCGGCTGGCTGCTGGGCCGCGTGGGCAACCCGCTCACCGACGGTGGCGTGACGCTGGCCGAGGTCAAGCCCGCCAAGGAGCGCCCGGTCGGCTCGGTCGCCGACATCGCGGGCCGGGTCACGCCCAGCGTGGTGTCGATCGAGTTCAAGGGCGCCAACGTGGCGGGCGTCGGCTCGGGCGTGGTCATCGACGGCGCGGGCTACGTGCTCACCAACGACCACGTGGTCGCGCCGGCCGTGCAGGACACGTCGGCGAAGCTGACCGTGGTGTTCACCGACGGCAAGCGGGCCGTGGCGCAGGTCGTGGGCCGCGACTCCAAGACCGACCTCGCGGTGATCAAGGTCGAGGTGGAGAACCCGACCGTGCTGCGGTTCGGCGACTCCGACGAGCTGGCCGTGGGCGACACGGTGCTGGCCATCGGCTCCCCGCTGTCGCTGTCGAACACGGTCACCGAGGGCATCGTCAGCGCCCTGCACCGCCCGGTGACCGCGGCGGGCGAGAACGGCGGCCCCCAGGTCACCTACGACGCGATCCAGACCGACGCGGCCATCAACCCCGGCAACTCCGGCGGCGCGCTGGTCGACTCGTCCGGCGCGCTGGTCGGCATCAACTCGTCCATCCGCACCGAGACCGGCGGCTCCGTCGGCCTCGGGTTCGCCATCACCGGCAACTACGCGCGCCGCATCTCGCAGGCGCTGATCCGCGACGGCGAGGTCAAGCACGCGGACCTGAACCTCAACGCCCGCTCGGCGTCCGCGGAGACCGCGGAGGGCGCGCAGGTGCAGAACGTCCTGGAGGGCGGCGCCGCCTCGGCCGCCGGCATCCAGGAGGAGGACGTGATCATCCGCGTCGGGGACCGGCTGGTGCGCAACGCCGCCGAGCTGACCGTCGCGGTGCGGGAGCGCGAGATCGGGGAGACGGTGCCGGTCGTGCTGGTCAGGCAGGGTCGGGAGCTGACCGTGCAGGTGACCCTGCGCTCCGACTGACGGTTAGGCTGGTCGTCGAGACCGGGGGCGGAAGGTGGGGCACGCGCGTGTTCGACAGCATCGGATGGGTCGAGGTCCTGGTCATCGTCGTCGCGGGCCTGTTCATCCTGGGCCCGGAGCGGCTGCCGTCGGCGGCGGCCTGGGTGGGTCGGACGATCCGCCAGGTGCGCGAGTACGCGACCGGCGCGCGCGACCAGCTCAAGCAGGAGATGGGGCCGGAGTTCGAGCAGCTGCGCAAGCCGTTGGAGGACCTGCGGGAGCTGCGGAACTTCGACCCGAAGCGGGCGATCACCAAGCACCTGTGGGACGACGAGCCGAGCGAGAAGCCGAACGGCTACCCGACGACGCCCCGACCGCAGCCCCAGGTCCCGGCCGAGCGGCCGCTGGAGCGCGGCGAGCGGCCGCCGTACGACCCGGACGCGACCTGAGCCGAGCCGGTGGCCGTGGGCCGGTGGCCGTGGACCGGTGACCGAGCCGGTGGCCGTCGACCCGGGCCGGCGACCTCGAACCACCGGCTTCGACCGGAATCCCGGGCACCGACCTTGACCAGCGGTCCCGAGCAGCAGCCCCAACCGGCAGCCCCAACCAGCGGCCCTGACCAGCGGCGACGACATCGAGCCCCCGTTTTTGTCGGACCCCGGGAGTAAGATCAAAGCAGGGGTCCCCTTGGCGAGGACCCCTGCTTCGACGCACGCGGCCGGTCAGCTCACCGCGAGCCCCTGCTCCGACGCCCGCGGGCCGGTCACCCCACCGCGAACCCCCGGTGGGCCGAGGCCGTCCGGGTGATCGTGAACTGCGACCCCGGCTCGACCACCACGTCACCGGTGGCCGAGTTCGTGATGGTCACGTTGGTCAGGGTCGCGCTGCCCCGCGCGCCCCCGTGCGCCAGGATTCCCGCCCCGTGGTTGGACCGGTCGATCCGCACGTTGCTGATCACCACCCCCGACACCGAACCGCCGCCGGACTTGAACTGGATCCCGTCGTAGGTCGAGTCGTGGATCTCGGTGTCCCGGATCACCACGCCGGGGATGTCGCGGCCCTGCGCGAACAGCGTGATGGCCCCGAACTCCTGCTGCTCGCCCCAGAACGCGCCGCCGGTGCGGTGCAGGGCGTTGTTCGCCAGCAGGGTCTGCCCGGAGAACGGCAGCGGGTCGTGGTCGGTGGCCAGCATGATGCCCGGGTAGTTCATCGTGTCGTAGACGAGGTTGTTCTCGGCCCGGTTGCCGTAGCCGCCGTAGATGGCGATGCCGTTCGCCCGCCACGGCAGTTGGATCGTGTTGTTCACGAACGCGTTGCTGTGCGCGACGTCCACGGCGGTGTTCTTGACGTACTGGTTGGCCCAGACCGCCAGGGCGTCGTCGCCGGTGTTCCGGAACGAGGAGTTGAACACCCTGGAGTTGCGGGTGCCGTTGGTGAAGTTGATCCCGTCGGCGTAGGTGTTGCGGATCCTCATCCCGCTGAACTCCAGCCCGTCGCCCGGACCCCACAGCTCCGGGATGTTGCTGTAGTCGCGCCCCACCCACGCGCCGACGTTGGCGTGCTCGATCCACACGTTCGTGATCTTCGTGCCGGGGCCGAAGCGGCCGTTGAGGCCGACGCCGCCCTCCGCGCCGCCCTCGCCGCCGCGGATGCGGCCCGAGCCGAAGATCGCGATGTCGGAGATCTGGGTGTTGGCGTCGATGTCGAAGCCGAAGTTGCCCTCGTGCGGGTGGTTGATCATGCCCGGCGCGAGGTGCGGCTCGGTGGTCGAGTACAGCTGCGAGTGCCACATGCCCGCGCCGCGGACGGTGACGTCCTTGATCCCCACCTGGTTGTGCTGGCCGCGGTTGAGCGGGTCGTCGGTGAGGATCTTCCGCTCCTGCCGCCACTGGCCGGCGGGGATCCACACGCACCCGATGACGCCGTTCTGGTCGTCGGTCACGGCCCGCTGGAGGGCGTCGGTGTCGTCGCGGCCGTCGTCGGGCACCGCGCCGTACTCGGTGATCGACGTGCAGCCGGCGGGCTGCGTCGACGGCGGCGCGACCTGCTCCAGGTCGATCAGGTCGATGACGTGGAACGCGGCCGTGTCGGAGGCGTCGCGCTGGAGCTTGAACCGGGTGCCCGACGGGTAGGTGCGCGACAGCAGCGCGTGCGACTCGTCGAACAGCCGCCGCGCGTCGGCCTGCGGCGTGTTGGTCAGGCCCTCGGGGCTGTCGGTGTTGCCGTACAGCCAGCTGTGCTTCGACGTCAGCGTCAACTTGCGCACGAACACGTCGTCCGCGTACAGGCTGATGCTCGCGTCCGCGCCACCGCCACCGGGCGCGTCGGGCACCGAGTTGCGCACCACGATCGAGTTGGCCGAGGCGGTGGAGGTGAACTCGACGAAGTGGCCGGTGGCCGACAGCCGCACCGACTGGCGGCCGGACGACTCGGTGGCGAAGTTCGTGTGCCCGAACGTGCGCCGCGGGTCGGCCGTGAGCAGGGTGCCCTGGTAGCGGGCGTGCTCGGCCTCGTGCTCGACGTACGGCACGGCCGCGCCGCGCCCGACCACGATGGACCGGCCGAGCGAGTTGTTGTTCTCGTCGGTCTCGGCGACCACGCCGGTCGCGTCGGCCGTCGCGGTGATGGTCGCGCCGCCGTTCGCGGCGGTCCAGGTGCCGCCGAACGCCACCGTCGCGGTCGCGCCGGCCGCGATCGACGGGGTGGTCGCGTTGAGGGTCGCCCCGCCGACGGTCAGCCGGGTGACGGTGGTCGCGCCGGACGCGGACGTGCCCCGGTTCCCGACCGCGGCGGTGAAGGACACCGCCTGCCCGGGGGCCGGGTTCTGCGGGGTCCAGGTGATGCCGGTGACCCGCAGGTCGGGGCCCGGCGCCTGGCCGACGACCAGCGGCGAGGCCGCGGTGAAGGCGTTGTTGTCGTCGTTCTGCTCCACCACCGCGTTGGTCGGGTCGACCGCGGCGGACGCGCGGTAGCTGCCCTGCGGGCGCCGGCCCGCGTCCACGACGGCGGTCGCCGACGCGCCCGCCGCCAGCGCGGGCACCGCCGCGGTGCCCACCACGGCGCCGGCCAGGCTGACGTTGACCGTCGTGGCGGGCGCGGCGGCGGTGCCGGCGTTGCGCACGACCGCCGACAGCCGCACCGCGTCGGTCTCCACCGGGTTCGCGGGCGCCCAGGTCAGCCCGGTCACCACCAGGTCGGGGTTGGGCGCGGACGTGCCGACGACCTGGAGCTCGGCGACCTGCCCGCCGGGCGCGCCGGTGTTGCCGGCGATGGCCAGCCGCAGGTCCGCGACGCGGCCGGTGACCGGGATGGTCACCGAGTTCTGGTTGGTCGACGGGCCGAAGGCGTAGTCGGCGCGGGCCCGCAGGGTGGTGAACCCGGTGGCGGACTGCTCGCGGCCCTGGACCTCGATCGCCTGGGTGCGGTTGCCCCACGACTGGTCCGGGTTGAGCTTGACGACCACCGAGGTGACGTCGGCGTTGGCGCCGAGCCTCACGGTCAGCGTCGACGGGTGCCCGTTGGACTCCCAGTAGGTGGCGAGGTTGCCGTCGGTGGCGTTGGCCGCGACGAACGTGTGCACGGAGGAGGACGCCTCGACCGGCTTGCCGCGCGCCAGGTCCTGCCCGCCGCCGCCCTGGCCGACGCGGGTCACCCGGTTGCTGTCGGGCGACTCGTTGCCCGCCGCGTCGCGGGCCCGCACGGTGTAGGAGACGGTGGCCGTGGTCGGCCGGGTGTCGGTGTGGGTGGTGCCCGCGACCGTCGCGATCGGGGAGCCGTCGCGGTGGACGGTGTAGCCGGTGACGCCCACGTCGTCGGTGGCGGCGGACCAGCTCAGCCGGATCTGCTCGCCGCTCTGGGTGTAGGTCAGGTTCCCGGGCGCGGTCGGGGGCCGGGTGTCGCCGGTCTCCGGGCCGTAGACCTCGACCTCGGCCACCTGCGCGGCGGGCCAGGCGGTGTTGCCGGTGACGTGCACCCGCACGTGGCGGGTCGAGGCGGCGGTGAAGTCGATGGTGGCGGCGTTGCCCGAGCCCGGGTCGAACGCGCGGCCGGCGGCGGGGGCGAGATCGGTGAACGTCGTGCCGTCGGCGCTGCCCCGGACGGCCGCGGTCTGGGTGCGGGAGCCCCAGCCGGAGGGGAGTTTCAGCACGACGCGGTTCACGCTCGTGGCGGCGCCCAGGTCGACCTGGAGCCACTGCGGGAACGCGTTGTTGGCGCTCTCCCAGTAGGTCTGCGGGTTGCCGTCGTTGCCCTGGGAGGCGGGGTAGCCGGGCTGGGAGGCGCTCGCGGAGACGGCCTTGCCTGCCGCCAGGTTCACCGCGGTCGGGTTCACTCCCGAGGGGTTCACTCCTGAGGGGTTCACTCCTGAGGGGTTCACTCCTGCGGGGTTCACTCCCGCGGGGCTCACGGGGTCGCCGGACGCGGCGGGGGCGGGGAGGCCGAGGGCCAGCAGGCCGACCGCGAGGAGGCCGCCGATCAGCCGCCGGCGGTGCTGCGTTCGTTTCATGGTGTCCTCTTCGTCGGGGACAACGGGGGCGGTGACGCAGCAGGCGCGGCGGTTACCTGCTAGCGGGTTGCAGGTAGTAGCGAAGTTTTTGAGTTGTCTTTGTCGAGTTCTTGCAGTGTTGCGCTCAAAGGTTGCAGATGAGTTCCGGTTCGTCAACGGTCGCCGCGCACGAAGAAGGCCCCCGGGGCGTCCCGGGGGCCTTCTCGGGGGGTCGGTGCGGCTACCGCCCGGCGGGCGAGACGTTCAGCAGTCGGCCGGCCAGCCCGCGCGACCGCGTCGACAGCGCGCCCGCCACCGACGACAGCACCCGCCCCGCCGCCGAGTCCGGGTGCGCCAGCACGATCGGCGTGCCCGCGTCGCCCTGCTCCCGCAGCCGCGGGTCCAGCGGCACCTGGCCCAGCAGCGGCACCTCCGCGCCCACCGCCTGGGTCAGCGAGTCGGCCACCGCCTGCCCGCCGCCCGAGCCGAACACGTCCATCCGGGTGCCGTCGGGCAGCTCCAGCCACGACATGTTCTCGATCACGCCCGCCACCCGCTGCCGGGTCTGGAGCGCGATGGACCCGGCCCGCTCGGCCACCTCCGCCGCCGCCTGCTGGGGCGTGGTCACGACCAGGATCTCCGCGTTGGGCACCAGCTGCGCCACCGAGATCGCCACGTCGCCGGTGCCCGGCGGCAGGTCCATCAGCAGCACGTCCAGGTCGCCCCAGAACACGTCGGCCAGGAACTGCTGGAGCGCCCGGTGCAGCATCGGGCCGCGCCACACCACCGGGGTGTTGCCGGGGGTGAACATGCCGATCGAGATCAGCTTCACGCCGTGCGCCTGCGGCGGCATGATCATCTTCTCGACCTGGGTCGGCCGGTCGGCGGTGCCGAGCATCCTCGGGATCGAGTGGCCGTAGATGTCGGCGTCCACGACGCCCACCGACAGGCCCCGCGCGGCCATCGCCACGGCCAGGTTCACCGTCACCGACGACTTGCCCACGCCGCCCTTGCCCGAGGCCACGCAGTACACCCTGGTCAGCGACCCGGGCTGGGCGAACGGGATCACCGGCTCCTCGACGCCGCCGCGCAGCGACCTGCGCAGCTCGGTGCGCTGCGCGTCGTTCATCACGTCCAGCTCCACCCGCACCCCGGTCACGCCGGCCAGCGCGGACACCGCCGCCGTCACGTCGGCGGTGATCTTCTCGCGCAGCGGGCAGCCGGACACGGTCAGGTAGATCGCCACGTCCACGACGCCGTCGGCGCCGACCACGACGTCCTTCACCATGCCCAGCTCGGTGATCGGACGCCGGATCTCCGGGTCCTGGACCCCGGCCAACGCCTTCTGCACGTCGTCAACGGTAGGAAGAGTCACTGCGCGCGCCTTTGCCGGAGGTGGTGGGACCGCCATGCTACGGCGGCCGTGCACCACCAAAGCTACCGGCTGGTCACCCCGGCCCCGGGGGCAGCGCGAAGCGGGTTGCGTGCTTTCCGTAACATTGTTGTTCGTGCCGGAAACCGGAAGTGCCCGGTTGCCCACCCGAACCGAGCTGGGGGTGTGGCGATCGTTCCTCCGGGCCCATGCTCGGCTCACTCGGGTCCTGGAAGCCGAACTGATCGCCGAGCAACGCCTGTCGCTCGCGGCCTACGACGTCCTCGTCCAGCTGGCCGAGACGCCGCAGCACCGCCTGCGGATGACCGAGCTGGCCGAGGCGGTGCTGCTGTCCCGCTCCGGCGTGACCAGGCTGGTCGACCGCCTGGAGCGCGCGAACCTGGTGCTGCGGGAACGCGCCGACGGCGACGGCCGCGGCGTGGTCGCGGTGCTCACCCCGCAGGGCCTGGAGCGGTTGCGGATCGCCTCGGGCACCCACCTCGCGGGCGTGGTGCGCCACTTCGCCGAGGAGTTCGGCGCGGCCGAGCTGGAGGCGTTCGGCCGCACCTGCGACCGCCTCGCCGGCGAGCCCTGACGGGTCAGGACGGCACGTCGTCCCGGACCTGCCTGCGGCGCTCCCGGAACACCCGCTCCAGCTCGCCGCGCAGGTAGTCGCGGGTCACCACCTCGCCGACGGCCAGCCGCAGCGCGGCCAGCTCCCGCGCCAGGTACTCGGTGTCGGCCTTGGTCTGCGCCGCCCGTGCCCGGTCCTCCTCCAGCGCCACCCGGTCCCGGTCGTCCTGCCGGTTCTGGGCCAGCAGGATCAGCGGCGCGGCGTAGGCGGCCTGCGTGGAGAACGCCAGGTTGAGCAGGATGAACGGGTACGGGTCCCAGCGCAGCGACACCGCCGCCAGGTTCAGCGAGATCCACAGCACCACCATCAGCGTCTGCCAGAACAGGAACGTCCCGGTGCCCAGGAACCGGGCCAGCCGCTCGGCCAGGCGCCCGAACGCCTCCCGGTCGAGCGACACCCGCAGGCGGCCCGGCGTGCGCGGCTGGTCCAGCCGCCTGCGCGGCTGCGGCTCAGGCATGGGTCAACCCCGTTTCCCGCCAGTTGTCCGGCAGCAGGTGGTCCAGCACGTCGTCCACGGTCACCGCGCCCAGCAGGTGGTCTGTCTCGTCCACCACCGGCCCGCACACCAGGTTGTAGGTGGCGAAGTACCGGGTCACGTCGCCCAGCGACGCCGCGGGCGACAGGGTCGTCAGGTCGGTGTCCAGCACGCCCGCCACCAGGTCGGACGGCGGCTCCCGCAGCAGCCGCTGGATGTGCACGCAGCCCAGGTAGCGGCCGGTCGGCGTGGCCGTCGGCGGCCGGCAGACGAACACCATGCTGGCCAGCGCGGGCGTCAGGTCAGGGTTGCGCACGTGCGCCAGCGCCTCGGCCACCGTCGCGTCCGGCGCGAGCACCACCGGCTCCGGCGTCATCAGGCCGCCCGCGGTGTCGTAGCTGTACTCCAGCAGCCGCCGCACCGGGGCCGACTCGGCGGGCTCCATCAGCTCCAGCAGCCGGTCCTTCTCCCGCTCGGGCAGCTCGGCCAGCAGGTCCGCCGCGTCGTCGGGGTTCATCGCCTCCAGCACGTCCGCGGCGCGCTCGTCGTCCAGGTGCGCGAGCAGGTCCTTCTGGTCCTCCTCGGCCATCTCCTCCATGACGTCGGCCAGCCGCTCGTCGTCCAGGGCCTCGGCCACCTCGTAGCGGCGCTTGGCCGGCAGCGAGTGCAGCGCCAGCGCCACGTCGGCCGCGCGCATCGCCTCGAACACCGCCACCAGGTGCGCGGCGCCCTGCGGCTGACCGGCCAGCTCGGTCACCGACAGCCCGGTCAGCTCCTCCCAGCGCAGCACCTGCACCGGGCCGCGCCGGGCCAGCCGGCCCGTCCGCTCGCGCACCGCCACCCGCGTCATCCGCCAGTCGCGGGTGCGGGAGGGCTCCATGGCCGCGTCGACCAGCACCGCGGTCGCGCCCGAGGCGAGCGCCACCCGGGCGTCGAGCAGCTCGCCGACCACCAGCACCTCGTTGGTGCGCTGGTGGAACTGGCGCAGGTTGACCGAGCCGGTGGCGAGCGTCACCGCGTTCGGCTCGATCGAGGTCACCCGCAGCATCGGCACGAAGATCCGCCGCCGGGTCGCCAGCTCCAGCACCAGGCCCAGCACGCGCGGCGGCTGGCGGTCCACGCGCAGGCCGACGACCAGGTCGCGGACCTTGCCGATGGACTCCCCGTCGGGGCCGAACACGGGCAGACCGGCGAGCTGGGCGGCGAAGACGCGGTTCACGGCGACCACGGTGGTCAGGCTAGTCGGCGCGCGGGCGCGGCGCCGCGTTCACCGCGCGTTCGGCCGCGCGTTCCACCGGGAGTACACCCGGGCGTTCCACTGTGGACCTACGCGAGGGCGCGGGCGATGTGCTCGGAGCAGAGGGCCGGGTCGTCCCGGTGGAACTCGGCGCTCCACAGCCAGTTGTCCACCGCCCGGTAGAAGGTCCACGCGCGGGCCCGCTCGGCGTCCAGCTCGCCCAGGTCGCACAGCGCGGCGAACCGCTCCCGCACGTCGTCCTCGCCGAACCTGTTCCACAGCAACGGGATCACGCCGAACTCGCGGTCGCCGGCCAGCGGCTTGGGGTCGATCATCAGCCACGGCTCGCGCTCGCCGCGCAGCACGTTCTGGAAGTGCAGGTCCTCGTTGACCAGGGTGTCGCCGGCCGTGGCGGCCAGCTCCCGGCCCAGCTCGGTGGCCCGCGCCGCGAACGCCGCCGGCACCGGTCCGCCCAGCGCGGCGTTCTCCGCGACCAGGTCGGAGGGGGAGTGGCGGCGGAACTCCGGGCCGGCCGGCAGGCGCAGCCGGCGCAGCAGGCCGCCGGTGACGGCCAGCGCGTCCGCCAGCGGCTCGCGCTCCAGGTCCCGGGTGTGGTCGAGGCGCTCCAGCAGCAGGGCGCCGCGCTCGTCGTCGTGGTCGAGCAGCCGCACCACCCCGTCGCCGTCCCACGCCCGCAGCGCCAGCGGCTCCTGCCGGGTCTCCTCGTCCAGCCAGGTCAGCTTGAGCGCGGCGGGTTCGCCGTCGGCGCGGCGGACCGGCAGCACGACCCCGACGAAGCCGTTGAGCAGGCCGCCGTCCGGGGTCAGCCCCCAGCGGTCGCAGAACTCCGAGGCCAGGTCGGGCAGCGTTCCCCGCCACGCCAGGGCCCCCTCGCCGAGGGTGGTGGCGAAGTCGTCCGGGACGGTGATCACGCGAGCTCCAGGCGGTAGACCGCGGTCCACGCGGGCCGGGCGTTGAGGCGGGCGGCGCGCAGGGCGGCGGCGGTGTCGTCGTCCGGGACGACCAGGCGGGCGGTGGCGGCCACCTCCACCAGGTGCGAGCGGGTGCTCGGCGAGCGGACGGTGACCGCGCAGGCCACGCCGTCGGCCAGGCCCGGCACGGTCTGCTCGGCGCCGCCGACGGCCACCAGCACCGCGCCGTCGCGCCACAGCGCCCACACCAGCCGCGGCGCGTGGCCGTCGGGGCGGACCCACACCGCGGCCGCCTTGCGCAGCGCGTTGTCCAGCACCTGTGCGATCTCCACCGGTTCAGCCTGCCACGGACCTGTGAATCGGGACTCACGGAATAGCGGGCGCACCGCGTGCGTGCCACCCTTCGCCGGGACAGGAGTTACCGGCCGGTACGAGGAGGTACCCCACCGTGGTCGACCAGCAGCGCCCCCGCCGTTCGTGCCTGGCCGTGCCCGGGTCGAGCCAGAAGATGATCGACAAGGCCCGCACGCTGCCCGCCGACCAGGTGTTCCTCGACCTGGAGGACGCGTGCGCGCCGCTGGCCAAGCCGGGCGCGCGCAAGACCATCGTCGCCTCGCTCAACGAGGGCGGCTGGGGTTCGCGCGCGCGGGTCGTCCGGGTCAACGACTGGACCACCGAGTGGACCTACCGCGACGTGACCGAGGTCGTCGAGGGCGCCGGCGCGAACCTCGACTGCGTGATGCTGCCGAAGGTGCAGACGCCGGAGCAGGTGCACGCGCTCGACCTGCTGCTGACGCAGATCGAGAAGACCATGGGCTACGAGGTCGGCCGCATCGGCATCGAGGCGCAGATCGAGAACGCGCTGGGCCTGGTCAACGTCAACGCGATCGCCACCGCCTCGCCGCGGGTGGAGACGATCATCTTCGGGCCGGCCGACTTCATGGCGTCGATCAACATGAAGTCCCTGGTCGTCGGCGAGCAGCCGCCCGGCTACGACGTGGGCGACGCCTACCACCACATCCTGATGTCGATCCTGATGGCCGCGCGGGCGCACGACAAGCAGGCCGTCGACGGCCCGTACCTCCAGATCCGCGACGTCGACGGCTTCCGGCGCGTGGCGGGCCGCTCGGCGGCGCTGGGCTTCGACGGCAAGTGGGTGCTGCACCCCGGCCAGATCGACGCGGCCAACGAGGTGTTCAGCCCCCGGCAGGAGGACTACGACCACGCCGAGAACATCCTCGACGCCTACGGGCACTACACCTCGGAGGCGGGCGGGAAGCGCGGGGCCGTGATGCTCGGGGACGAGATGATCGACGAGGCGTCGCGGAAGATGGCGCTGGTGATCTCGTCGAAGGGGCGCGCGGCGGGCATGTCGCGCACGGACGTGTGGACGCCGCCGGAGGGCTGAGTTCCCCGGAGCCCCGGTCGGCCCGTGGCCGTAGAGTGATCGCGTGGCCGACCGGGAGCTGAAGTCGATCGAGGTCGAGGGCTACGCCTCGATCCGCGGGGCGGCGGTCTCCCTCGGCCGGTTGAACGTGCTGATCGGTGCGAACGGCGCGGGCAAGAGCAACTTCATCCGGGTCTTCGAGCTCCTGGGGCGCCTGGTCGAGTCGGACCTGGGTTACTTCGTGGGTCTGAACGGCGGTGCTTCGGCGCTGCTCACCAGCGGTGCGGGCACGCGGGCCGTCCGCGTCCGCCTGGACGGCGCGGAGAACCTCTACGAAGCGGTGCTCGTACCGGCGAGCAACGATGAGTTGATCTTCGAGCGGGAGAGCGTCCAGGCCCGGGAACTCACCGTCGGGCTCGGTCGGGGGCACCGCGAAACGCGCCTCCACCAGGTCCCCGAGTTCGAGACCACCGCCTACGCGGCCCGGCTGCTCCGGGGTTGTCGGGTCTACCACTTCCACGACACCAGCAGGAACGCTCCGGTCAAGCAGATGGTGCCCACCGCGGACAACCTGCTGCTCCGCAGCGACGCGGGCAACCTCGCCGCCGTGCTCCGCGTGCTCGCCGAGAGCGACGACCGGGCCGACCAGGCGGCCTACCGCCGGATCACCGGTGTGATCCGGCAGGTCGCCCCGTTCTTCCGCGACTTCGTGCTGAGCCCGGAGAAGGGGGACCGGCTGCGGCTGCGGTGGCGTCCGAAAGACTCGGACGCCGTCTTCTCCGCGGACCAGATGTCCGACGGCACCCTGCGGTTCGTGTGCCTGGCGACCCTCCTGCTGCACCCGCGGCTCCCCGCCCTCGTGGTGCTGGACGAACCCGAACTCGGGCTCCACCCCTACGCCGTGGTCCAGCTGGCGGGACTGCTGCGCCAGGCGTCGACGCGCAGCCAGGTGCTCATCGCCACCCAGTCGGTGACCCTGATGAACCAGTTCGACATCGACGACCTGATCGTCGTGGAGCGGGTCGACGGCGCTTCGACCTTCTCCCGGCCGGACCGGAAGCGGTTGGCCCGGTGGCTGGAGGAGTACTCGCTCGGCGAGCTGTGGGAGAAGAACGTCATCGGGGGTCGGCCGGGCGGGAGCGCGTGAGGAACGGGTTCCGGCGGGTGCACCTCCTGGTCGAGGGGCAGACCGAGGAAGCGGTGGCCGCCCTCGTCATCCGTCCCCACCTCGAAGGGCTCGGTTGGCACACCAGCCTGTCCCTGGTGAAGACCAAGCGGCCGGCCGGAGGACCGTCGCACAGGGGCGGGATCACGAGTTGGGCGCAGGTGGAACGGGATGTCCGGCTGCTGCTGAACGACAGCAGCCTCGACGTCCTGACCACCCTCTTCGACTACTACGCCTTCCCCGACACCTGCCCCGGCATGGTCGACCGGCCGCCGGGTGACGCCTACCGTCAGGTCGAGCACGTCGAGCGCTGCCTGGCCGACGCGGTCGGTGACCGCCGGTTCCGGCCGCACCTGGTGCTGCACGAGCTCGAAGCGTGGGTGTTCGCCGCCGCCGAGGAGCTTGCGCTGCTCCACGGACCGGAAGTCGCCGACCGCCTGCGCGCCGATGTGGCGGCCGCGGGCGGTCCCGAACTCGTCAACGACGGACCGGCCACCGCTCCCTCCAAGCGGCTGCTCGCGTACTGCCCGACGTACCTCAAGACCTCCGACGGGCCCGCGGCCGTCGAGGAGCTGGGGATCGCGCGGCTGCGGGCCGTGTGCCCGCACCTCGATGCCTGGCTCCGCACCTTCGAGCGGTGACGGGGTGCTCACGGTCCGGTGACCCCGCCGGTGAGCCTCCCCACAGATCCCGTCCCCGATTGGCGATCAAGCCCCGGGCCGTGGGCATGGTGGTGGGCGTGTCACGACATCGAGCCCGGCGCAGGCGGTTGTTCCGGCGCCGACCCGCCGACGACCTGCTGGAGCGCAGCTTCCGGACCTGCCCGCGGTGCTCCCGGGACGTCCACGTGTTCTTCGACGAGTGCCGCCACTGCGGCGGGGCGCTGGAGATCGGCGCCTAGCGCGGCTGCGGCAGCTCGTTGACCAGCAGCACCGACATCACGATCAGCAGGACGAACGCCAGCACGCCGAGCGCGGTCAGCACGATGCCGATGACCATGCTCGCGGTGGCCATGCCCCACCCCTCCTCGCCGGTCCGCCGGATCTGCTTGCGCGCGACGACGCCGAGCGGGATGGACGCCGGGGCGAACAGGAACAGGCAGATCAGCGCGGCGATCGCCATCCCGTTGGTGCCGCGCGGCTGGAGGTGCTGCCCGTACCCGGGGTGCTGCCCGTAGCCCGCCTGCCCGTACCCCGCCTGCCCGTGGTCGGGCTGTGGGTACCCCGCCTGCTCGTACCCCGCCTGCTCGTACGCCGGGTACCCGGGGTACGGCTGCTGACCCGGCTGCTGCTGCTGCTCGGGGTGCTGGTAGGGCGGCGGCTGGGACATTCGAACCCCCTGGTGGGACGGCGAGGCACAGGTTAACCGCTGTTTCGGTTCAGCGGGTGGCGCGGAGCACTTCCGGGGCGCGCCCGACCGCCCACCCGGCCATACTCGCCGGTAACCCACGGGAGCGACGAAGGGAACCGCGATGGCGCGCCTGGCCCGGACCGCAGGACTGACCGACGTCCAGGAGGAGATCCTGTCGACGGTCCGCACCTTCGTGGACAAGGAGATCATCCCGCACGCCCGGGCGCTGGAGCACGACGACACCTACCCCGCCGACATCGTCGAGGGCATGAAGGAGATGGGCCTGTTCGGGCTCACCATCCCCGAGGAGTTCGGCGGGCTCGGCGAGTCGCTGCTCACCTACGCCCTGGTGGTCGAGCAGATCGCGCGCGGCTGGATGTCGGTCTCCGGGGTGATCAACACGCACTTCATCGTCGCGCACATGCTCAAGCAGCACGGCACGCCCGAGCAGAAGCGGGCGTACCTGCCGCGGATGGCGACCGGCGAGGTGCGCGGCTCGTTCTCGATGTCCGAACCGGAGCTGGGCTCCGACGTGGCCGCGATCCGCACGAGGGCCGTCCGCGACGGTGACGACCTCGTCGTCGACGGCCAGAAGATGTGGCTGACCAACGGCGGCACGTCCAACCTGACCGCCGTGCTGGTGCGCACCGACGAGGGCTCGGACAAGCCGCACCGGAACCTGACCGCGATCCTGGTGGACAAGCCCGAGGGCTACGGCGAGGTCGCGCCGGGCCTGACCATCCCCGGCAAGATCGACAAGATGGGCTACAAGGGCGTCGACACGACCGAGATGGTCTTCGCCGGCTTCCGCGTCCCGGTCGGACAGGTGCTGGGCGGCGAGACCGGTCACGGGTTCGGGCACATGATGGACGGTGTCGAGGTGGGCCGGGTCAACGTGGCGGCACGGGCGTGCGGCATCGCGCTGCGGTCCTTCGAGCTGGCCATCGAGTACGCGCAGCAGCGCCGGACCTTCGGCAAGCCCATCGCCGAGCACCAGGCCATCGCGTTCAAGCTGGCCGAGATGGCGACCAAGGTGGAGGCCGCCCACCTGATGATGGTCAACGCGGCGCGCCTGAAGGACTCGGGCGCGCGCAACGACGTCGAGGCGGGCATGGCCAAGCTCATCGCCTCGGAGTACTGCGTCGAGGTGACGCAGGAGGCGTTCCGCATCCACGGCGGCTACGGCTACTCCAAGGAGTACGAGATCGAGCGCCTGATGCGCGAGGCGCCCTTCCTGCTGATCGGCGAGGGCACCAGCGAGATCCAGAAGACCATCATCAGCCGGGGCCTCCTGCGCGACTACCGCTCCCGCGCCTGACCGCGAGTCGAACGCTCGGGACCACCGTGTCGAACGTTCAGGACCACCGTGTCGAACACCCAGAACGGGTGAGTTCCACATTCGGGTCACCCGGGCGGCCCGCCCTCGGGACGCGAACGTGGAACTCGGGGGTCCCGGGTGTTCGACACGGTGGGTCCGGGTGTTCGACTCGCGCGGCCTGGGTGTTCGACACGGGGGTCCCGGGTGTTCGACTCGCGCGGCTTCGACGGTCCGAAGTGATCTTCGGGGCGGGTGGGCGGGGCGGGGGCAGGGTGCCCGAGGGGGTACGACCGCATCACGTTCGCGTCAGTTTCCGGCTCACCCGTTTCGCGCCCTTCACCCGGTGTTGGCAGGATGGGGTGATCAGCACCGCGAAGAGGTGGTCCCCGTGACGAGTTCCTTCTCCGGCCAGAACCGACCCGGTATGCCCCCGCGCCTGCCCACCCCGCCCACGGGGTGGCCCATCGGGTCCTACAGCACCTACGAGGAGGCGCAGCGCGCGGTCGACTTCCTGGCCGACGACGACTTCCCCGTGCAGGAGGTCACGATCGTGGGCGTCGACCTGATGCTCGTCGAACGGGTGACCGGTCGCCTGACGTGGGGCCGGGTGCTGGGCACCGGCGCGGCGTCGGGCGCCTGGTTCGGCCTGTTCGTCGGCGTCCTGCTGAGCCTGTTCAACACCACCCCCGGCGCGAGCCTCGGCCCGATCGTCGCGGGCCTGGTGGTCGGCATCGGCTTCGGCCTGATCTTCGCCGCCGTCGGCTACGGCTCCGCCAGGGGCAAGCGCGACTTCCAGAGCGCGAGCCAGCTGGTCGCGGGCCGCTACGACGTGCTCTGCCAACCCCGCTCCGCCGAGCGCGGCCGCGACCTGCTCGCGCGCCTCGCCCTGCGCCCGTCCGACCCGGGCAAGGACTGAGCCCGGGGCGATCCCGGTCTGCCGCCGGAGGCCCCCTGGTGGGGGCCGTTCGGACTCCGGTGGTTGCGGCACCTGATCACCGGGCCTAGGTTCGTCCCACCGGTCAGGCCCCCCGGCCGACCGGTCGGGGGCACGACGAGGTGCCGGGCACTGCGGTCTGGCTCCTCCGTTGTCGGGAAGGAGGCAGGGCCGATGAGGGGCACGTGGAAACGTCATCGGTTGGCCGCCGCCGGATCCGCCGCGCTGGTCGCGACGTCCGTGCTGGCGGGGTGTGGTTCGGGTGACGGCGGGATCACCATCAACGTCTACAAGTACCCGCAGGAGAACTTCCAGAAGATCGTCGACAACTGCAACGCGGCGGCCGACGGCTACGAGATCGTGTACCACAAGCTGCCGCGCGAGGCCGACGGCCAGCGCGAGCAGATGGCCCGCCGGCTCGCCGCCGGGGACACCGGCATGGACGTCCTGAGCCTGGACGTCACGTGGACGGCCGAGCTGGCCGAGGCGGGCTGGATCCGGGAGTTCACCGGGCAGCCCAAGGCCGAGGTCGAGGGCGGCACGCTGGAGACCCCGCTGGAGACGGCGCGCTACGAGGACAAGCTGTACGGGGCGCCGGACAACACCAACGTCCAGCTCCTCTGGTACCGGGGCGACCTGGTGCAGACCCCGCCGGAGACCTGGGACGAGATGATCGACCAGGGCACCGAGCTGATCCGACAGGGCAAGCCCGGCCTGGTCGAGGCGACCGGCAAGCAGTACGAGGGCCTGGTCGTCCTCTACAACACCCTGGTCAACTCCGCCGGCGGGCGCATCGTGGACGAGACCGGCACCAAGGTCGTCATGGACGACGGCGCGGTCAAGGCGCTGGAGGTGCTCAAGACCTTCGCCACCTCCCCGGTCGTGGACCCGTCGTTCTCCAACGCCGCCGAGGACCAGGCGCGCCTGGCGATGGAGGGCGGCAAGGCCGCGTTCATGCTGAACTGGCCCTACGTCTACGCCGCCGCGCAGGCCAACCCGGAGTTCGCCAAGAACCTCAGGTGGGCGCCGTTCCCGGCGGTCGAGGGCGGCGAGTCCAAGGTGACCGTCGGCGGGCTCAACTACGCGGTCAGCACGTTCTCGCAGCACCCGGACGAGTCCTTCGACGCGGTGCTGTGCCTGCGCAACGCCGAGAACCAGAAGTTCGCGGCCATCAACGACGGCGTGCCGCCCACCATCGAGTCGGTCTACGAGGACCCGGAGATGGCCGAGCCCTACCCGATGAAGGAGGCCATCCTGGAGACGCTCAAGAGCGCGGGCGCGCGACCCATCACCCCGGCGTACCAGAACGTCTCCACGGTGATCTCCACGATCCTCTCGCCGCCCGCGAGCATCGACCCCCGGGCCACCGCGGACCGCCTGCGCGGCGAGCTGCAGGACGCGCTCGACTCCAAGGGGGTGCTGCCGTGAGCAACGCCGTCCAGGCCGAACCCGGCCACGACGACAAGACGGCCGCGCTGTCGCCGAAGGCGCGGGCCGCGCTGAGCGAGGGCAAGAAGGCCGAGCGCAGGCTGGGCCTGCTGCTGTGCGCGCCGGCGATCCTGGTCATGGCCGCGGTCGCGGGCTGGCCGATCGTCTACTCCGTCTGGCTCTCGCTCCAGCGCTACGACCTGAAGTTCCCCGACCGCACCGAGTTCATCGGCCTGGAGAACTACGCCACGGTGCTGTCGAACCCCTACTGGTGGAACGCCATGTGGATCACCGTGGTGATCACCGTGGTGTCCGTCGCGGTCGAGCTGGTGCTGGGCATGGCGCTCGCGCTGATCATGCACCGCACGCTCGTCGGCCGCGGCATCGTGCGCACCGCCTCGCTCATCCCGTACGGCATCGTCACGGTGGTGGCCGCGTTCTCCTGGCGCTACGCCTGGACACCGGGCACCGGCTACCTGGCCGAGCTGGCGGGCGGCGACCCCGTGCTCACCGAGAAGGTCCCGGCCATCATGGTGGTGACCCTGGCCGAGATCTGGAAGACCACGCCGTTCATGGCCCTGCTGCTCATGGCGGGCCTGGCGCTGGTGCCCGACGACCTGCTCAAGGCCGCCGCGATGGACGGCGCGAGCGCGTGGCAGCGGTTCACCAAGGTCATCGTGCCGGTGATGAAGCCCGCCATTTTGGTGGCGCTGCTGTTCCGCACGCTCGACGCGTTCCGCATCTTCGACAACCTGTTCGTGCTCACCGCGGGCTCGCAGGGCACCTCCTCGGTGTCGATGCTGACCTACAACAACCTGATCAAGGGCTTGAACCTGGGCATCGGCTCCACCATGTCGGTGCTCATCTTCATCGCGGTGGCGATCATCGCGTTCGTCTTCGTGAAGCTGTTCGGCACCGCTGCCCCCGGCAGCGACAGCGGGGGGAGGCGCTGATGGCGGGCATCGGCGGAGCCGAGACGACGGCGCGCAAGGCGCGCTGGACGGTCCTCAACGTGCTGGTGGTGGCGTACGCGCTCATCCCGGTGCTGTGGATCGCGTCGCTGTCGTTCAAGACCAAGGAGACCCTGGGCGACGGCAACTTCATCCCGCGCGAGTGGACGCTGGAGAACTACAGCTCGATCTTCTCCACCACGGAGTTCGTCCGGGCGCTGGTGAACTCCATCGGCATCGCGCTGATCGCCACGGCGATCGCGGTGGTGTTCGGCACGATGGCCGCCTACGCGATCGCGCGCCTGGACTTCCCGGGCAAGCGGGTGCTGGTGGGCGTGTCGCTGCTGGTGGCGATGTTCCCGCAGATCTCGCTGGTCTCGCCGCTGTTCGAGATCGAGCGGTCGCTGGGCCTGTTCGACACCTGGCCCGGCCTGATCCTGCCCTACATCACCTTCGCGCTGCCGCTGGCGATCTACACGCTGTCGGCGTTCTTCCGGGAGATCCCGTGGGAGCTGGAGAAGGCGGCGAAGATGGACGGCGCGACGCCGGGCCAGGCGTTCCGCCGGGTCATCGCCCCGCTGGCCGCGCCCGGCGTGTTCACCACGGCCATCCTGGTGTTCATCTTCTGCTGGAACGACTTCCTGTTCGCGATCTCGCTGACCTCCACGGAGGCGTCGCGCACGGTGCCGGTGGCGCTGTCGTTCTTCACCGGCAGCTCGCAGTTCGAGGACCCGACCGGGTCGATCGCCGCCGCGGCGGTGGTGATCACCATCCCGATCATCCTGTTCGTGTTGTTCTTCCAGCGTCGGATCGTCGCCGGGTTGACCTCCGGCGCCGTCAAGGGGTGAGCCAATGGCCGAGATCGTCCTGGACAAGGTGACCAAGCAGTACCCCGACGGCGCGGTGGCCGTGCGGGACGTGGACCTGGAGATCGCCGACGGCGAGTTCGTCATCCTGGTGGGCCCGTCGGGCTGCGGGAAGTCCACGACCCTCAACATGATCGCGGGCCTGGAGGACATCACCTCCGGCGAGCTGCGCATCGGCGGCGAGCGGGTCAACGAGCGGGCGCCCAAGGACCGCGACATCGCGATGGTGTTCCAGTCCTACGCGCTGTACCCGCACATGACGGTGAAGGAGAACATGGCCTTCCCGCTGCGGCTGGCGAAGGTCGACGACGCCACCGTGGAGAAGAAGGTCAGGGAGGCGGCGGAGGTCCTCGACCTCACCGACCACCTGGACCGCAAGCCGTCGAACCTCTCCGGCGGCCAGCGGCAGCGGGTGGCCATGGGGCGCGCGATCGTGCGCAGCCCCAAGGCGTTCCTGATGGACGAGCCGCTGTCCAACCTGGACGCCAAGCTGCGCGTGCAGATGCGCACCTCGGTGTCGCGGCTCCAGCGGCAGCTGGGCACCACCACGGTGTACGTCACCCACGACCAGACCGAGGCGATGACCCTCGGCGACCGCGTCGTGGTGATGCGCGGCGGCCTGGTGCAGCAGGTGGGGGCGCCGCAGTTCCTCTACGAGCAGCCGGCCAACCTGTTCGTGGCGGGGTTCATCGGCTCGCCCGCGATGAACTTCGTGCCGGCGTCGCTGGAGCACGGCACGCTCCGGTCGGCGCTGGGCGACGTGCCGCTCACCGACCGGGTGCGCACGCTGCTGGAGGACCGGGACGCGCCCCGCGAGGTGATCATGGGCCTGCGGCCCGAGCACTTCGAGGACGCCCGGTTGGTGGAGGACCACGTTCGCTCGTCCGGGGCGGTCTTCACCAGCGGTGTCGACGTGGTGGAGTCGATGGGCTCGGACAAGTTCGCCTACTTCAACCTGACGGGTGACCAGGCGACGTCGGACGAGCTGGCGGAGCTGGCCGCCGACGCGGGCACGGCCGACGTGCCCGGCGGTGGCGTGTCGATGGTGGCCCGGTTGTCCGCCGCCTCCTCGGTCACGGTGGGTGAGCAGGCCGAGATCTGGTTCGACGCCGACAAGGTGCAGCTCTTCGACCCGAACAACGGCAAGAACCTCACCTACGCGGGCTGAACGCGCATTCCCGGCAGGGGCCGCCCCGATGGGGGCGGCCCTTTTCCGTGGGCGTCACGCGCGGTCACTGATCGGTCGGGACCATCGGCCGGGACGAACTCCATGGGCCATTCAGCGCATCAAAAGCGCATCTCGCCGCTTCGGGGGCGCTGTTCCCGCCGGCCCTCCCCAACGCTGGTCGAAGGCGGGGACGACCTCGGCCGAATGGTGTCGGGGCAGGGGAGTCCGTCGAGCAGGGAGAAGAGCGCGAGATGGGGATTCTTGACGGCAAAGCAGTGGTGATCACCGGAGCGGGACGTGGCCTCGGCGAGGCGTACGCGATGCACGCGGCGCAGGCAGGCGCGTCGGTCGTGGTCAACGACGTCGACGCCGACCTGGCGGAGGAGGTCGCGGCGCGGATCCGGCAGCACGGCGCGCGGGCCGCGGCGAGCGGCCACGACGTGTCCGACCCGGACGAGGCCGAGAAGATCGTGGGGTTGTGCCAGGCCGAGTTCGGGCGCGTGGACGGACTGGTGAACAACGCGGGGCTGAACTACGAGACCTCGCCGTGGGAGGACGACCCGGATTCGATCCGCCGGCTCGTCGAGGTGAATGTCCTCGGGGTCATATTCACCGGTATGGCCGCGATGCGGGCGATGCGCGAACAGGGTGGCGGCGCCATCGTCAACATTTCCTCCGGCGCGTTCTTCGGGCAGCGGAAACTGGCCGCCTACTCCGCGTCGAAGGGCGCGGTCGCCTCGCTGAGCCTGTCCTGGGCGCTGGACCTGGAGTCGGAGAACATCCGGGTCAACGCCGTGTGCCCGGTCGCCCACACCCGGATGGTGTGGAAGTCCGAGCGCTCCCTGCGCGCCATCCCGGCCGACCGCACCCCCGGCAAGGTCGCCCCGCTCGTGCTGTTCCTGCTCAGCGACGCGGCGGACGGCATCACCGGGCAGGTCGTCCGCTGCAACGGCCGCCAGCTCCACCTCGTCGGCCAGCCCCACTTCAAGCAGCCGATCTTCGAGAGCGACGCCTGGGACACGACCTCGGTGAAGCGCGCGTTCGACGACGTGCTCCAGGCCCACCTGGAGCCGTTCGGCCTGGAGAAGCGGATGCCGCCGCGCCTGCGGGAGCTGGTGGAGCCCGGCCGCACGGCCTGATCCGCACGGCCTGATCCGCACGGCCTGATCCGCACAGCTTGATCCGCACGGCTTGATCCGCACGGCTTGATCCGCACGGCCCGGCCCGCGGGCCCCGACCCCCTGGCGGGCGTCCCCGGTTCCGCGATCACCCCGATGGCTGATCGCGGAACCGGGGCGTTCCGCTGTCCCATGGGTGACGTGGGCACGAGGGAACCCAGGGTCACGGACTGGCGGCTGGTGGTGGGGTCGCGGCTGGACCGCGTCCGCGCCGACCTCGCCGCCCTCGGCCCGCCCGACCCGCTCGACCAGGAGGGGCAGCGGTGGCGCGAGGTGGCCGAGCGGGAGGCCGCCGTCGTCGACGACATGATCACCCGCGAGGAGTCGCGCCGGCAGTCGGTGGCCTCGTGGTGGTCCGGCTGGCACATCGAGCGCGCCTGGCGCTCCCTGCACGAGGCCGAGATCGCGGCCGTGGCGGCGGGCCGCGGGTTCCTCGGCCGCCTGCCCGGCCTCAAGGCCCGCGTCTCGGAGAACCTCCCCGAGGAGGACCCCCGCCGCCGCGCCCTGGAGGAGCTGAGGCCCGGCGAGTTCACCCTGGCCGTGGAGCGGGAGATCGTGGTCGACGCGCTGCGGGCCGCGTTCGACGCCTCCGACTTCGCCCACGCCGGGTCGCGGGCGCTGCGCAACAAGCTGATCGCCGCGTCCGTGGTGCTGCTCGCGGTCAACACCCTGCTCGGCGTGCTGGGCATCGTCGACCCCGGCATGATCCCGATGTGCGTCAGCTCGGAGAAGCTGCCCACGGTGTGCCCGTCGGGCCGGGGCGAGGCGGCCTCGGACGTGTGGCTGATCCAGGTGCTCGGCGCGTTCGGGGCGGTGCTGTCCGCGGTGGTGCTGCTGCTGCGCCGCCGGCCCAGCCTCTCGCCCTACGTGATGGTCGGCTACCAGGCCCTGATCAAGGTGCTGCTGGGCGCGGCGCTGGCCGTGGTCGGCATCCTGGCGCTCGGCGCGGGCGTGACCACCGGCCTGATCGGCGTGGCCTCCCAGGCGGCGCTGCTGGTGTGGGCGGTCCTGCTCGGCTACGGCCAGCAGATCGCCACCCGCCTGCTCGACAGCTACACCGACCGGGTGATGGACCAGGCGCGCCCGCTGCCCAGGGCGGACAGCCGGGGCTAGCGACCCGGCGCCGTTCCCGTCCCACCGCTCACCGTCCTGCCGCCTCACCGTCCCGCGGCCTCACCGCTCCGACCGCAGCGCCGCGATCACCTCCGGGTCCCAGCGGTGCGTGCGGATCAGCCGGTACCGCTCGGCCGCGACCCACAGGTACGCCTCGGTCTCGGTGCGGTCGCCCACCAGGTCCGCCTGCCGGAGCAGCTCCACCACCGGCGCGTACTCCTCCTCGAACCAGCGCTCGGCGACGCGGACCCGGTCCAGGAACGCGCCCTCGTCCTGCATCAGCCGGAACCCCCACGCCTCCACGTGCTCGCCCAGCACCGCGTAGTCCCACGGGTCCGACAGCACCACGGCCACCCGCGCCCGGCCGCCCAGCGGCACCCGCTCCAGGAACAGCCGCCGGTAGTCCTTGACGATCAGGTCGCCCCGGTGCCGGATGCCGTGCGCGGCCACCCGCGTCACCACCTCGGTCACGTGGGCGTCGATCACCTCCAGCCCCAGCGCGTGGGCGACCGACACCCGGTGGTGCCCGTCCCGCACGAAGTGCAGGTCACCCACCCGGTAGACCTCGATCGGGGGAACCGGCTCGCCGCGCCGCCGCGCCAGCGCCAGCCGCTGCCACCGCTCCCGCACCCGCGCCGAGGTGGGCCGGAACCGGCGGTCGAAGTCGCGGGTCCGGTCCACGCTGCCCACGATCGAGTCCAGGCGGACGGTGCGCAGCCCCAGCCGCTTCTCGCCCACCTGCCCCAGCGCCGCCACGACCTCGTGGAACGGCAGCATGATGTTGACGTCGTCCGGTTCCCGCCGCAGCCGCGCGGCCAGCCGCGACAGCACCTGCGCGCGGCGGGCGCGCAGGAAGTCGTTCTCCGCGTCGGCCCGCGGGAACCCGGTGTCACGGGGCACGGCCCGCCTCCTCTCCGCCGAGGTCGAAATCCAGCACCCGGTACCCGACCACGTTCACCACCCGCGTCCCGCCCAGCTCCCGGTCGGGCCGGGGCGTGCCGTGCGGGTGGACGTGCCCGTGCAGCAGCAGCGGCGGCCGCAGCACCCGCACCCCCTCGTGCAGGCACGCGAACCCGCGGTGCGGCGGGTCGTCCTCGTCACCGCAGCCCAGGGGAGGGGAGTGGGTCAGCAGCACGTCCACGCCGCGCCCGTCGCGCAGCCGCCGCCACCGGGCCAGCCGCAGCACCCGCCGCAGCCGCCGCGCCTGCTGCCGCTCGGTCCACTGGTTGGGCCCGTCCCGGTACCGGATCGAGCCGCCGAGCCCGGCGATCCGCAGCCCCGCCACGTCCACCACCCTCCCGTCGGCGTTCACCCCGCCCGCCGGGCCGGGCCACCGCGCGGGCAGGCCCGCCCTGGTCCACAGCCCGCGCACGTTCGTGTAGCCGCCCAGGTCGACGTCGTGGTTGCCCGGCACGAACACGCACGGCCGGTCGAGCGCGCCCGACAGGAACTCCAGGTAGTCGAACGGCAGGTCGCCGGCCGCGACGACCAGGTCCACGCCCAGCTCCCGCACCCGGTCGGTCCACAGCCGCTCGACCACCTCGTCCGCCACCGCGAGCACCTTCGGCACCCGTCGAGCCTAGGCGCGACGGCGCCGGGTGACACCTCGTCGGTAAAAGGGTGAAAAGGGACGTGCTCCCCCCGCCGCACAAGGGGAACCGGGCTAGCGTGACAGGGGTGCTCGCCGAGCTGTTCCTCGACGCCGCCCGCGGCTGCGCCGGCCGCAGCCCCCTGACCCTGGCCCTGCTGACCGCGGCCGCCGAGGACCTGGCGCGCGGCGGGGTGGTCGCGCGCGTCATGGCGGGCGCCGAGTGCGACCGGCAGGGCACCGTCCCGGGCCTGCGGTTCGCGGGCGCGCTCCACCGGCTGGTGCTGGAGGGCCGGGCCCCGGCGCTGGCCGCGCACTACCCGACCGCGGGCGGCGAGCCCGACCTGGCCACGCTGTGGGACGACGCGCTGCCCGTGCTGCACGAGCACGCCGACGAGCTGCGCGCCCTGGTCTCCACGACGGCCGTGCAGACCAACGAGCCGGGCCGCAGCGCGCCCCTGTTCGGCGGCCTCCAGACCGCCGCCCACCTGGCCGCCGACGCGGCGGGCCGCCGGGCCTGCTTCCCGGTCCGGCTGCTGGAGGTCGGCGCGTCCGGCGGGCTGAACCTGCGGCCGCACCGCATCGCCTACCGGGTCGACGGGGTCCGGCTGGGCGACCCGGGCAGCCCGTTCACCCTCGACCCGCGCTGGACGGGCCGCCCGCCCGTGGACGTGACGCAGAACCTGCGCCTGGTGCGGCGCGCCGGCTGCGACCCCGACCCGGTGGACGTCACCACCGAGGACGGCCGGCTGCACCTCCAGTCGTTCGTGTGGGCCGACCAGGTGGCGCGCTTCGAGCGGCTGCGGGCCGCGCTGGACCTGGCCCAGCTCGACCCGGTGCCGGTGCGGCGCGCCCCCGGCCCGGAGTGGCTGGCCGAGCAGTTGGCCCGCCCGGAGCGGGACGTGCTGACCGTCGTGTGGCACTCGGTGGTGTGGCAGTACACCTCGCCCGCCGACCGGGCGATGGGCCGCTCGGTGCTGGCCGAGGCGGCGGCGCGGGCCACGCCACCGGCGCCGCTGGCGCTGCTGGTCTACGAGCCCGGCCGCACCCACGGGCCGGACCCGTACCGGTTCCGGCTGCTGCTCAAGCTGTGGCCGGCGGGCGTGTCGCTGCGGCTGGGCTGGGGCGCGGGGCACGGCATCCCCTTCACCTGGGACACCCAGCCCTGGGACTAGGCGCGCCCGGGAGGTCCACCCCGGACCCCCGGGGCCGCGCGGGTCCTCCCGCGCCCCCGGCCGTCAGCCGCCGGTGGCGATGAGCACGGTCACCGTGGTGAGCCAGCCCAGCAGGAAGGTGAGCACCCAGAAGCGGAGGTTGGTGAGCATCCTGGTCACGGCGGGGGTTCCTGTCGCGGAGGAGGGGTGGGGGTCACAGCCACTCGTTGCGACGGAATATTCGGTACAGCGTCAGGCAGACCACCAGGATCACCGCGATCACCACGGGGTAGCCGTACTTCCACTGGAGCTCCGGCATGTGCTCGAAGTTCATGCCGTACACGCCGACCACCATGGTCGGCACGGAGATGATCGCCACCCACGAGGCGAGCTTGCGCATGTCCAGGTTCTGCTGGAGCGTGATCTTCGCCAGCACCGCGTTGACCAGCGTGGTCAGCAGCTCGTCGAAGTTCGACACGCGCTCGGACACCTGGGTGAGGTGGTCGTCGACGTCGCGGAAGTAGGAGCGCACCTGCTCGGGGATCAGCGGCGTGTAGCCCTCGGCGAGCCGGCGCAGCGGCACGGCCAGCGGCATCACCGCGCGGCGCAGCTCCAGCACCTCGCGCTTCATCAGGTAGATCTGGTCGGCGCTGACCCGGCTGCGCGGCTGGAAGACCAGCGCCTCCATCGAGTCGATGTCGTCCTCGATGTGGTCGGTCACGTCCAGGTAGTTGTCGACCACGTGGTCGGCGATCGAGTACAGCACCGCGGCCGGGCCGACCCGGAGCCGCTCGGGCTCGGCCTCCAGTTCGCGGCGCACCACGGCCAGGCCGGAGTGGTTGCCGTGCCGGACCGTCACCACGAAGTCGCGCCCCAGGAACACCATGATCTCGCCGCTCTCGACGATCTCGTTGGCCTCGTCGGGGGAGGCGTTCTGGACGTAGCGGACCGTCTTGAGCACCATGAACAGCGTGTCGTCGTAGCGCTCCAGCTTCGGCCGCTGGTGGGCGTGCACGGCGTCCTCGACGGCCAGCTCGTGCAGGCCGAAGGTGTCCGCGACGCCCTCGATCTGCTCGGCGGCCGGCTCGTGCAGGCCGATCCAGACGAAACCCTCGCCCCGACCGCGCACCTCCTCCACCGCGGCGGCGTGCGTCCAGCGGCCGGGCAGGCGGGCGCCGTCGACGTACACGCCGCAGTCCACGACGTAGGAGGACAGGGGCACCGGGACTGGGACGGCCGGGCGGTCGCGGTCGGGCATGCGGCCTCTCAGGCCGCCGAGCGAGGGCAGGCTGGGCACGAGGAACCTCCGGGAAGCAGGCGTCGACATCGACGAACGACGACGGCACGTCCCCGACCGGTACCGCTGGGCCTAGCTGTGGGAAGCCGGCTCCCCGATGAGGACGCGCGAGGTACTCGCAGGATGGGGGTCGTTGCTCATCGCTGGTCCTCACCTCCTCGGGTCGGCGGTCGCGGCGGTGGAGTCGCTCACAGACCGGTTGCCGAGGGTACTCCCCCGGTGCTCACACTGTCGTCCCGGTCGGATGTGGTGCTCGACCACCCCACCCGGCCCACCACGACGGCCAACGGAGGCGGTAGTGCAGTTCGGGCGTTACTACGAGGAGTTCGAGGTCGGCGCGGTCTACAAGCACTGGCCGGGCAAGACGGTCACGGAGTACGACGACCACCTGTTCTGCCTGCTGACCATGAACCACCACCCGCTGCACCTGGACGCGCACTACGCGGCGGAGACCACCGACTTCGGCCGGAACGTCGTGGTGGGCAACTACGTCTACTCGCTGCTGCTGGGCATGTCGGTGCCGGACGTCTCGGGCAAGGCCATCGCCAACCTGGAGGTCGAGTCGCTCAAGCACGTCAAGCCGACCTTCCACGGCGACACCATCTACGGTGAGACCGAGGTGCTGGACAAGACCCCGTCGAAGTCGAAGGACGACCGGGGCGTGGTGCACGTCGAGACGCGCGGGTACAAGCAGGACGGCACGGTCGTCTGCGTGTTCCGCCGCAAGGTGATGGTGCCGAAGCGCTCCTACGGCGAGGCGCGCGGCGGCGAGCAGCCGGGCAGGCCGGAACCCGCGGCGGGCTGAGCGGGCCGGGCTGAGCGGGCCGGGCTGGGCGGGTAGGCGTCGGTTGACCCGGACAAAAGGAGCGATGTGACCTCTCTGGAGCTCGTGCGCGGGGCGTTGAGCCGGTTCGCCCGGCGGGAGGCGCACGGCGTCTCCCCGCTCTACGAGCACCTGGCCGCCCGCGCGGCCGAGGACGACGAGGTCGCCGGCCTGCTGACCGCCGCGCCCGAGCGGTTCGCGCACCCGACGCTGCTGCTGGCGGCGGCCCACCGGCTGCTCCAGGCCGAGCCGTTCCACCGGCTGACCGAGTACTACCCCTCGCTGGGCGGCTCCTGCGGCCCGGACGAGGGCACCTGGCCGCTGTTCCGGGAGTTCGTGCTGGAGCGCGCCGACCGGGTGCGGGAGCTGGTCTCGCGGCGCACCACGCAGACCAACGAGGTGCGCCGCGCCGCCCTGCTCTACCCGGCGCTGGCCCAGGTCAAGGGACCGGTGGGGCTGCTGGAGGTCGGCTGCTCGGCCGGGCTGCTGCTCAACCTCGACCGGTACGCCTACCGCTACCAGACCCAGCAGGCCGGGCAGCTGGCGGCGGGGCCGGCGAAGGCGCCGGTCGGGCTGCACTGCGCGCTGGAGCTGGCGCCGGGGGCGGAGCTGCCGAAGATCCCCAAGTCGGTCAAGGTGGCCGCGCGGGTCGGCCTGGACCGGGCGCCCGCGGACCTGACCGACGAGGACACGTACGCCTGGTTGGAGGCGTGCGTGTGGGCCGACCAGCCGGAGCGGGTGCGGCTGTTCGGCGTGGCCGCGACCGCGCAGCGCAGGTCGCCGCCGGAGTTCGTGACGGGTGACGCGGTGGCCGACCTGCCCGGTGCGGCCGCGCGGGTTCCCGAAGCCCTCCCGCTGGTGGTGATGACCAGCAACACCCTGCCGTACCTGGCGGGGGAGGAGTTCGTCGCCGCGCTGGCCGGGTTGGGCCGGCCGGTGTGGTGGATCAGCCACGAGAGCTACGCGGCGGGGCTCGCGCACGTCCTGCCGGGGCGCGACGACCTGCGGCCGGACCCGGCCGGACCGGTGTTCGGCGTGCTCGGGCTCGTCCACTTCGCGGACGGCGCGCCGCGCTCGGCCCGCGCGCTGGCGCGCACCGCCCTCCACGGCCAGCGGCTGATCTGGCTCCCCTGATCGGGCGAAGTCGATCAGCGGCGGGGGAGCTGCCCCCACGCCGCGAGGGTGTCGTGGAGCATCTCGGTGAGTGGGAGTGTGGCCAAGATCGCAGAGTCGGCCCACCGGGCGTCGGAGGCGTCGTCACCCGCCCGGAGCGTCCCCGATCGCACCTGGCAGGCGTAGTCGTGGATCTCGTAGACCCCCCGTGGCGCCACTCGGTCAACCGTGCCGACCCACGCCCCGACGGTCACGGAGAGTCCCGTTTCTTCCCGCACTTCCCGCACAAGTGCGGTCTCGTCGGTCTCACCCGGTTCGACGCGTCCTCCCGGAAGTGACCACAGTCCCTCACCTGGGGGATTGCGGCGACGCACGAGCAGCACTCGCCCATTCGTGTCATGCACTATCGCGCCAACGCAGCGGGTCCGAGGGGCACTTTTGGCCGTCACGATCACTAAGCGTAGTCGCACCGGGTTGGCGGTGCTGGAGGCTGCCCCGAGTGCGGTACAAATCTCCCGACTTGCCGCAGAGTGCGGTACAACGGTTTTCACTGGCGCCAAACGGGTGCGGTAGCGAACGGGGTTGATCACCGTGAATCTGAAGAAGATTCTCACTTTCGCCGGGGTCGGCTTGGTCCTGTTCTTCCTCATCGCGGAGCCGCAGCAGGCGGCTCAGCTGGTGCAGAACATCCTCGGGACCCTCCGGGAAGCGGCTGAGGCGCTCATCACCTTCGTGAAACAATTGTTCTGAGTCGCGCCGGCTCCTCCCTCCCCCTCGGCGAGAGGTCTAGGCATGTTCGCACCACGGGACCCCGACGAGTACCTGCTGCCGACCGAGCGGCGGGTCATCCGGGTACGCAGGCACTGGAGCAGTCTGCTCTGGGATCTGGTGGAGGCCGGGGCGCTGCTCGCCGGCGCCATGATGATCTCCTACCTGCTGCCCGGGAACGCCGGCATCATCCAGAACATCCTCTGGTACGCGTCCCTGTTCGTGCTGCTCAGGCTGGCCTACTTCGTCATGGAGTGGTGGGTGGAGCGGATCGTCGTCACCGACAAGAGGTTCATGATCTCCTCGGGGGTCTTCGAGACCAAGGTGGCCATGATGCCGATCAGCAAGGTGACCGACCTCACCTACGAGCGCACGTTCCTCGGGCGCATGTTCGGCTTCGGCACCCTGGTCGTGGAGTCGGCGGGTCAGATCCAGGCCCTCAACCGGATCGAGTACCTGCCGAACCCCGAGGAGGTCTACGACGCGATCTCCGAGCTGACCTTCGGCGACAAGAAGGCGCAGGCGGAGCGCTTCTCCATGATCAAGGCGCAGCGGGCGGCACGCGGCAAGAAGATGGTGCCGTAGGCCGCGCGGCGGCGTAGGTCAGACTGGGTGGGTGCGCATCGACCTGCACACCCACTCGACCGAGTCCGACGGCACCGACACGCCGGCCGCGCTCGTGGCCGCCGCGGCGGCCGCGGGCCTCGGCGCCGTCGCGCTGACCGACCACGACACCGCCGCCGGCTGGACCGAGGCGGCCAACGCCCTGCCACCCGGCCTGAAGCTGGTGCGGGGCGCGGAGCTGTCCTGCGCCTCCGACGACGGCCTCGGCCGCAGGATCACCGTGCACCTGCTGGCCTACCTGTACGACCACACCTCGCCCGCCCTGGTCGAGGAGCAGCTCAGGCTGCGCCTCGAACGGCGGCAGCGGCTGCGGCGGATGGCCGAGCACATGGTGGCCGACGGCTTCCCCATCGACCCGGACGAGCTGATGGCGGCCATGCCCGCCGACGCCCCCGCGGGCCGGCCGCACCTGGCCATGGCGCTCATCCGGGCCGGCGTGGTCACCACCGTGGACGAGGCGTTCGCCAAGTACCTGACCGGCGGGCGGTACTACGTGTCGCGCACGGACACGCCCGTCGAGCGGGCCATCCGGATGATCACCGAGGCGGGCGGGGTGACGGTGCTCGCGCACCCGTTCGCCACCTCGCGCGGGCCGATCGTGAGCGACCAGGTGGTGGCCGACCTGACCGACCTGGGGCTGGCCGGCGTCGAGGTGGACCACCCCGACCACGACCGGGCCACGCGGGCGCGGCTGCGCGGCCTGGCCGGCGACCTGGGCCTGCTGACCACCGGGTCCAGCGACTACCACGGCACGAACAAGACGGTGGAGCTGGGCGCCGAGACCACGTCGCCGGACGTGCTCGACGCCCTGGCCGACCGAGCCACGGGCTGCAAGGTCCTGACGGGCTGACCGCCCCCAACGGACAGACCGCCCCCAACGGGCTGAACGACCTCGACGGGCTGAACGACCTCGACGGGCAGACCGGCGGCGGCGGTGGGCTCACCCGGCCACCCGCCGTTCGCGCAACCTCCCCGAACGGGACCACCACCGCGAGACCGCGTCGGTGGTTCGCGGCTCATCCCGCGGCGATCACGCCCTTCGATCGTCGCGGGATCAGTCGCGAGCCGCCGACTTCCAGGCGGTCTCGCCGCGACGCCGGAGGCGGCGCAATCCAACACTGTAGCTTTGGCCCGTGCCTGAGCAGTTGGGGTTCGACTTCGGGTCCGCCCCGAAGAAGCTGGTGAAGGTGACGCCGGCGAAGCTGTCCACGTGGGCCGACTGCCCGCGTCGCTTCCGCATGGCCTACCTGGACCGGCCGACACCCCCGCGCGGCGGCGCGTGGGCGCACAACACGCTCGGCGCCGTCGTGCACAACGCCCTCAAGGCCCTGTTCGACCTGCCCGCCGACCGCCGCACCCCCGAGCAGGCCGTGGCCCTGCTGCACCGCCAGTGGAAGGACGACGGCTTCCGCGACGCCGAGCAGGCCGCCGGCTACCGGGACCGCGCGGTCGGCTGGGTGCGCGACTACGTCGAGGGCACCGACACCTCGATCGAACCGGTCGGCATCGAGCGCTGGGTGTCCACCCCCACGACCCGGATCGTCGCCGAGGGGCGGGTCGACCGCATCGACCTGCGCGACGGCGAGCTGGTGATCGTGGACTACAAGACCGGGCGCCATGCCCTGACCGTGGACGACGCGCGCGGCTCCCAGGCGCTCGCCCTGTACGCGCTGGCCGCGCGGCGCACCCTGCGCAGGCCGTGCCACCGGGTCGAGCTGCACCACCTGCCCACCAGGTCCGTCGCCGTGTGGGAGCACACCGAGGAGAGCCTGGGCCGGCACGTGACCCGGGCCGAGGAGGCCGCCGACGAGCTCAGCCTCGCCTCCGACACCCTCGCCGCGGGCGGCGACCGGGACGTGCTGTTCCCGCCCCGCACCGGCCGGCAGTGCACGTGGTGCGACTTCCGGCGCTCCTGCCCCGAGGGACAGCGCGCGTCGCCGGCGCTCGAACCGTGGGAGCTGCTCGCGCCGTAGAGTTGACCACGTGACGATGGTCGACAGCAGACCCGAACCGCGCGTGGCCAGGCTGTGGCGCGGGGTCAGCGGAGCGTTCGCCGTCGGACTGGTGCTGCTGGCGCTGGCCCTGATCGGCGTGCAGGTCTACGCGGGCGCCCACGACCTGCCCGGACCCGGGCTCGACGTGGTCGCCGGCCACGTCGGGGCAGCCGTCGCGGCGGCGGTGGCGCAGGTCTTCGCGGACCGCCGGCAGGGCCGCGCCGTGACGGCGTGCGGCCTGGTCGTGGTCGTGCTCACCGCCCTGACGATGTGGTTCTACTGGTGGGCGTGAGCCTCAGCTGAGCCACGCCCGCCACGTCGGCAGCACCGTGCCCAGCAGCGCGTCCGGCGCCTCCGTGTTCGGCGAGTGCACCACCCCGGGCAGCCCGGCGAAGTCCGCGTCGAGCCGCTCGGCCATGTCGCGCTGCGCGGCCGCCGACCACGCGTCGTCCAGCTCGCCGCACACCACCAGGCACGGGGTGCCCGTCGTGCGCAGGGTGCGGGCCAGCTTCGCGACCAGGTCCGGCTCGGTGCGCAGCGCCTCGCCCATGCCCACCAGCCCCGCCGGCGACGAACGGACGAACCGCGTCCGGTAGAAGTCCTTCAGCTCCTGCGGCACCACCCGCCAGCTCGGGTTCAGCGCCTGGCGGGACTCGTTGACCTGCTGCGCCGCCTCCACACCCCGTTCGCGCAGCACCACCTCACCCTGGTCCAGCGCGGCGCGCCGAGCCCCCGGCGGCAGCTCGGACGGACCCGACGCGAGCAGCGTCAACCCGGACACCGGAGCGCCCGCCAACACCGCGCCCCGCGCCACCAGTCCCCCGAACGAGTGACCCAGCAGCAGCACGCGCCTGCCCTCCGCGGCGAGCTTCGCCACCAGTTCGGACAGCCCCGCGCCCAGCGCCGAGGGCCGGTACTCCGCCTCCGCGACCGGTCCGGTCGACTCGTACTGGCCGGGCAGGTCGATGGCGACGACCTCGATGCCCGCGTCGGAGATCGGGTCGAGCAGGGGCGCGAAGTCCTCTTTGGACCCCGTGTAGCCGGGGACCAGCAGCGCCGTGGCGCCCAGGTCGCGCCCGGCGGCGGGGGAGCGCAGGGCGGCGATCGGGCCGTGCCTGCCGGGCAGGTCGACGCGCGCCGCGCGGTGCGGGCTGAACTGCGAGTGCACGTCTGGCAGTCTGCCGCACCCGGGGCGCGGACGCGTGGCGGTCCTCCGCACCGGCTGCGGGGCCGACCGGGTGGTTCGACGTGACGCGGGCGACAGCGCGGCCGTCTCCCGCCACCGACACCTGCTCCCGACACCTGCTCCCGCTACCGGCGCCGACTGCCCCGCCTCCCCCGGCCTCCTCCACCCACCGGAGCGCGACCGGCGTGTCGCTACCGGAGCGCGACCAGCGTGCTTCCGCGCTGCTCCAGCACGACCGGCCCCTCGGTGGCCATCTCCACGTGCCCGGTGTACCCCTCCCGGTCGACCGGCACCGAGGTCACCTCCTGGCCGCTGACCTGGTCGATCACGTCCAACCCGTCGGCGACCGGCACGAGCAGGTGACCGGCCATCGTGGTGCCGGTGCCGAGGGTGCCGTCCACCGTCCACAGCGGGTTGAGGTCGTTGAGCGACAGCGCGATCGTCCGCGACCCGGTGAACCAGTAGGTGTTCGCCGTGCTGGTGAAGGTCGACGCCACCCGACCGGGCGGGTCGCCGGCCAGCTCCTCCGCGGTCACCTGGACGGGGTACTCGGCCACCAGGCTGCCGTTGTCGGCGTCGAAGACCGTCAACTTGCCTGGCGTGGCCACCGCGACCCGCGTCGCCGTCAGCGCGATCACCCGGGTGCCCTTGTCGGCGAGCGCCATGCTGCTGATGACCTGCGGTTCGTCGGACTTCTCGGGGTTCGGCTTGAGGATCGTGATCCGGTCGCCGGGGTCCTGCTCGGGGCAGCGCTCCAGCACCGCGACCTTGCCGGGCGCCACCGCGAACGAGCCGTACGTGCAGTTGGGGCGCGGCTGCTTGCCCGGGTTCACGATGGCGCGCAGGGTGCCGTACTCCAGCGACCGCACCAGGTCGTCGCGGCGGTAGACCTCGACGAACTTCTCCCCGGTGGTGAGCACGTGGGAGCCCTCGTTCAGCAGGCGGGTGCCGAGCTCGGCGTCACCGTTGCGCTGCGGGCCGCGGGTGCCGGAGGCGGTGTCGAGGGTGGTGACCTCCGAGCAGTTGGTCTCCTTGCGGTGCACGGCGAACACCCGGCCCCACGCGGTCGACACGGTGCACAGCGGCCAGTCGCGGCTGTAGCGCCAGCGCACGTCGCCGGTCAGCGCGTTCCGGCCGACGACCTCGCCGCCGTCGCCGGTGACCACGACCGAGTCCAGGTTCACCGGCACCGGGGTCGCGCCGCTGGGCGCGCGCCACACCTCCGCGAGCGCGGGCGGCAGCACGGTCACCGGTTGGAGGGGGGTGATCTGCGACGGGCCGGTCTGGCTCGTGGTGTTGCGGGCGTCGCTGGTCAGCCACACCACCAGCGTCGCCACCAGCACCGCCACCGTCACCAGCGCGACCCCGATGAAGTCACCCCTGGTGCGCCACGAGCGGGCGGGTAGCGGCTCGTCCGCGTCGTCGTGGAGGTCGGCGGGATCTTCCAGGACGTCCTCTGCCAGGACGCCCTGCCCGTTCGCCTCCGCCTGCTCCGGCTGACCCACTGCCCGGCTCCCCGTTGATCGGCGATCTGTCTGGCGACATGCTGCCACCACGGGGAAGAGGTCGGTGTGAACCGCGGCCCATGTGAGACCACAACCCCTGCGGCGGCGGGCGGTGGCCTACCTCTCACCTGGCGGCGGCGGGTGGTGGCCTACCCCGCACCTGTGTGCCGCACGGGCGCCGGCCTACCCCTCACCCGTGTGCACAGGCGGTGGCCCACCCCTCACCTGCGTGGCGCACGGGCGGGCCCGTCCACCCCGTCGCGCGAGGCGGCGGGTGGTCCCGGGTGCTCCTGGTGCTCCGGCTGCCCCGTGTGGCGGACCGCGGCCTGTGGGAGCCGCGGTCTCAGGTGTGGACCGCGACCCCTGTGCGAGTCGCGGTCCCGTGGTGGCCGGCGTTCCTCACCCTTTTAACCGAGTGTCGGTAACACCGTTTCCGTACATTTTCGGCCCATGATCACTCAATCGAGTGACACACAAACCCGCTCACCAGCAGAAACGTCTCGTCGAGCAGGCGTGAGCCTACTCCGCCGACGGGGTCTCCGCCTCGCCACCACCGGTGCGCCGACGCCTGCGCCGACGCGGGCGGGACGGGCCGTCCGCCGACGAGGACTGGGCCTCGGCGTCGCCGGGCGCGCCCGCGGGCACCTCGCTCGGGGTCCCCTCGCCCTCGACGGACACGCCGGCGCGGCTGCGGCGGCGCTTGCGCGGGCGCTTGGTCCCCTCCTCGTCACCCGAGGACGAGGGCGAGGACGACGGGGCCGACGCCGGGGCCGACGAGGACGACGACGGGGCCGAGGGCGACGACTTCGGGGCGGTCTCGTCCGCCGCCTCGCCACGACCCCGGCGACGCGACTTGGACCGCGTCTTCTTGCCGCCGGTCTTCAGGTTCTCCTCGGGCTCCGCGTCCAGCCCGGCCCGCGTGCGCAGGCCCAGCGGCAGCCGACCGGAGGAACCGGACGGGATGTTCAGGTCGGTGAACAGGTGGTCCGACGTCGAGTACGTCTCCACCGCCTCCGGCTTGCCCAGGCCGAGTGCGTCGCTGATCGACTTCCAGCGCGGCTCCTCGTCCCAGTCCACCAGCGTGACCGCGACGCCCGTGCGCCCCGCCCGACCCGTGCGGCCGATGCGGTGCACGTAGGTCTTCTCGTCCTCCGGGCACTGGTAGTTGATGACGTGGGTGACGCCCTCCACGTCGATGCCGCGCGCCGCGACGTCGGTGGCGACCAGCACGTCGATCTTGCCCGACCGGAACGCCCGCAGCGCCTGCTCGCGCGCGCCCTGCCCGAGGTCACCGTGCACGGCGGCGGCCGCGAAGCCGCGCTCGACCAGGTCGTCCGCCACCTTCTGCGCGGTGCGCTTGGTGCGGGTGAAGATCATGGACAGGCCGCGGTCGCGGGCCTGGAGCATCCGGGCCAGCAGCTCGGTCTTGTCCAGGGCGTGCGCCCGGTAGACGAACTGCTCGGTGCGCTCGTGGATGGCGCCCGCGTCGTTCTCCTCGGCCCGCACGTGCGTGGGCTGGTTGAGGAACGTCCGGGCGAGCGTGATGATCGGCCCCGGCATGGTCGCCGAGAACAGCATGGTCTGCCGCTCGTCGGGCACCATGCGCAGGATTCGCTCGATGTCGGGCAGGAAGCCCAGGTCCAGCATCTCGTCGGCCTCGTCGAGCACGAGCCCGCGCACCTTGCCGAGCACGAGGTGCCGCTGCTCGGCGAGGTCGAGCAGCCGGCCCGGGGTGCCGACGACGACGTCCACGCCCTTGCGCAGCGCCGCGATCTGCGGCTCGTAGGGCCGCCCGCCGTAGATGGCGAGCACGCGCACGTCCAGGTGCCTGGCCGCGTCGGTCAGGTCGTGGGTGACCTGGAGGCACAGCTCGCGGGTGGGCACCACGACCAGCGCCTGCGGCGTGCCGTCGCCGGGGGTGGTGATGCGCTGGAGCAGCGGGATGCCGAAGCCCAGCGTCTTGCCGGTGCCGGTGCGGGCCTGGCCGATGACGTCGTCGCCCGCGAGCGCGAGCGGCAGGGTCAGCTCCTGGATGGCGAACGCGCGCTCGATGCCCGCCTCGGCGAGCGCGCGCACGATCTCCTCGCGCACGCCCATCTCGGTGAAGGTGGGGGAGTCGGTCCGCACCGGCGCGTTGGCCGCCAGCGGGTGCGAGGTGTCGTCCGCGGGGACACCGGCCTCGCTGTGCTCCAGGGTCACGGGATCGATGGGGGTGTCTTCGTTCATCGCAGTCAGGGTGATCGCCTCTCTCGTACCAGCGCGCACGGCCTGTACGGGCCGCTCGACCGCGTCACCGCCGCCGGGCCGCCGAGGGCCGGGCGAGGTCGCGGGAGGGGCCGGCGAGGTTTGTGCGCGCACCCTCTCCTGACGGCACGGTGCCGCCGCAGTTCAGCCGTCGGTACCGCTGCGAGCCCCCACTGGGCCGCGCCGCACCGGGCGTCGGAGCACCACAATACCCGCCGACCTGGACGATAGGGGCACAACGACGACGTCGTGGGTGCGGCGTGCCCGGCTAGGCTCCCCGGCATGAGCGAAGCGGAGGCGGGGCGGGCGGCGGTGTCCGACCAGTTCGCCGAGGGGGTCGTGGACCTGCTCGGGGCGATCGCGTACGGCGAGCTGTCGGCGTTCGACCGGATGGCGGAGGACGCCCGCACCGCGCCGACGCTGGCCGGGCGCGCGGCGCTGTCGCGGATGGCCGCGGCCGAGATCGGCCACTACGCGCTGCTGGACCGCTACCTGGCGGAGCGGGGCCGGTCGCTGGAGGAGGCGATGCGGCCGTTCGCGGCGGGCTTCGACGCCTTCCACGCCTCCACCGCGCCCCGGTCGTGGCTGGAGTCGCTGGTCAAGGCGTACGTGGGCGACGCGCTGGCGGCCGACTTCTACCGCGAGGTGGCCGAGTGGCTGGACGAGCCGACCCGGGAGCTGGTGCTGTCGGTGCTGGCCGACACGGGTCACTCGGCGTTCGCCGAGCGCGAAGTCCTGGCGGCCTGCGAGGCGGACCCGAAGCTCCGCGACCGGCTGACCCTGTGGGGCCGCCGGCTGCTCGGCGAGGCGTTGACGCAGGCCCAGTACGTGGTGGCGGAGCGGGACGGGCTGGCGGAGCTGATCATCCGCGGTTCGGGGGACCTGGCGGGCATCGCCACGCTGTTCCGCCGGCTCCAGCAGAGCCACACGCGCCGCATGACCGTGCTCGGCCTCGGCTAGTGTTGCCCTCGACAGCCATCGTCGCGCGCACGGAGGTCAGCGTGGAGGTCAGGGTCGGCATCGCGGACAGCCCGCGGGAGCTCGTGGTGTCCAGCGGGCTCACCCCCGATGAGGTCGAGGCGCAGGTCGCGGACGCGCTGAAGGCGGGGTCCGGGCAGCTCGTGCTGGTCGACCAGAAGGGCGCCCGCTTCGTGGTGCCCGCGGCGCGCATCGCGTACGTGGAGATCGGCCCGAGCGACGCCCGCAGGGTCGGCTTCATCGCCGGCTGAGCCGCTCGGCACGGCCGTGGACGACCGGAAGGGCACCCGAACGGGTGCCCTTTCCGCGTGTTCGGACCCCGGTCAGCCGACCGGGAAGGGCGGGGTGGAGGTCCCCGCGACGCGGTAGCGCCCCCACGGGTCGGGGTCGGTCAGGGACCCGGTCGCCGCGCCGCCGGGGGTGCGCAGCAGCGCGGTCCGCGCGCCGCCCTCGACCAGCTCGGTGACCCGCTCGTCCGCCGCGACCCGGCCGTACCAGTGGTAGCGGCCGTCGATGGGCTGGAAGAAGCCGCGCAGCTCGACGCCCACCGGCACCTCCCGCCCGTCGAACACCAGCACGGCCTCGCCGGTGTAGCCGTCCTCCGGGTGCCCGTCCTCCTGGTGCCCGTCTTCCGGGTGCCCGTCCTCCGGGTGCCCCTCCGGACCGTGTTCCCCCGCCATCACGCCTCCCTGCCGTCGACCAGCCGCAGCCGGGGTTCGGACAGCGCCTCCTCGGGGGAGAACTCCGTGGTCAGCGGCGCGTCCGGGTCGATCTCGACGCCGGCGGAGCGCAGCAGCCCGTCGATGGCGTGCCAGATGATCGTGGTCAGGTAGTCGCTCAGGCTCGCCCGGGTCATCGACTGCCGGTCCAGCCACCAGTCGCCCGCGTTCTGCACCATGCCGACCAGCGCGTGCGCCCACGGCTCGGCGCCGCCGGAGTCCATGCCGAACGCCCGCAGGTAGTCGCCGAGCAGCCGCGCCAGCGCGTTGGCGATCATGGTCTTGTCCTCGCCGACCACGTCCTGCTCGACCGGCCGGTCCGCGAACGAGGCGCGCACCACGAACCGGTACAGGTTGGGGTGCTCCTCGATCACCGACAGGTAGGCGTCGACGATCCGCGCGATCCGGACGCGGATGGGCCCCTCGTGGCCGATGGCCGGGCCGAGCCGGTCCATCAGCATCTCCGTGGCCCGCTGCCCCACCGCCAGGTACAGGTCGGACTTGTCGGCGAAGTGCCGGTAGAGCACCGGTTTGCTCACCCCGGCCTCGGCGGCGATCTCGTCCATGCCCACGTCCGGGCCGTGCCCGGCGACCGCGCGGATGGTCGCCTCGACGAACTCGGCGCGCCTCGCCTCGCGGTGACCCTTCCACCGCTCGCGCCGAGCGTCCGTCCCGCCCTTGACAGTTCGAGCCATGTGACGCACGCTACCAGAAGTAACCGTTACCTCAAGTAACACGTACTCGATCGGGGAGGGGTCCATGACGAGGACCGTCAAGGTGGCGGACCGCGAGAAGACCGCCGAACGGCTGCTCAACTCCTCGGCCGACCGGTCCTACGACCCCGAGGTCGACATCGACTGGTCCGCGCCGCTGGTCGAGGGCCTCCGGTACACCCCCGAGCACCGGTGCTCCCTCTACGGCACCGCGCTGTGGGACCGGATGAGCCCGGAGCAGCGCGTCGACCTGTCCCGGCACGAGGTCGCCAGCATCGCGTCCGTGGGCCTGTGGTTCGAGATCCTGCTGATGCAGATGCTGCTCAAGGAGGTCTACGGCGCGGACCCGACGACCCGGCACGCGCAGTACGCGCTGACCGAGATCGCCGACGAGTGCCGGCACTCCACCATGTTCGCGCGCCTGGTCGAGCGCATCGGCTGCCCGGCCTACGGCCCCCGCCCGCACACCCGCCGACTGGGCAAGGTGCTGCCGGTGATCGGCTACGGGCCCGCGCTGTACGGCTCGATCCTGGTCGCCGAGGAGGTCCTGGACCGGCTCCAGCGCGAGGCGATGGCCGACGGGTCGGTGCAGCCGCTGGTGCGCATGGTCAACCGCATCCACGTGCTGGAGGAGGCCCGCCACGTGCGGTTCGCGCGCGAGGAGGTCGTGCGCGGCATGGCCACGATCACCCGCAAGGAGCTGCCCTACCAGCGGTGGCTGCTCGCGACCACGTCCATGTTCGTCATCCGGTCGCTGATCAACCCCGAGGTCTACGCCGCGGTCGGGCTCGACCGGGACGAGGCGCACCGGGCCGCGCTGGGCAACCCGCACTGGCGGGAGACGATCCGCTGGTCGGGCGAGCGGATCATGGGGTTCCTGGACGAGGTCGGCCTCGTCGGCAAGCCGGGGACGCGCGCGTGGCGCCGGTCCTTCCTGCTCGGGTGAGCGCGGTGGGCGCGGCGGTGGGGCACACCCCCCGGTTCACCACCTCGGACGGCGCGGAGCTGCACGTGGTCGACACCGGCCCGCGCGACGCCACGACCACGACCGTCCTGGTGCACGGCTGGACGCTGGACCACACCTCGTGGGACGAGGTGGCGCGTGGGCTGCCCGGCCGCGTGCTGCGCTACGACCTGCGCGGTCACGGCCGGTCGGCGCCCGCGCCGGAGGGCACGGCCACCATCGCCCGGTGCGCCGACGACCTGGCCGAGCTGGTCGGGGCGCTCGTGCCGACCGGGCGGGTCCTGCTGGTCGGCCACTCGATGGGCGGCATGACGATCATGGCGCTGGCCGAGCAGCACCCCGCTCTGGTCGACCGGCTCGCGGGCGTGGTGCTGGTCGCCACCTCTTCGGGTGAACTCGCGGGCACGACGCTCGGGCTGCCGGGCGCGCTCGGGCGGCTGTTCACGGCGGGCGAGAAGGCGGTGAACCGGCGGATCGCCCGGTCCCGGCGGCCGAGGCTGCTCACGCGCACCGGCGCGGTGCGGCCGGGCCTGCGCTGGCTGCTGTTCGGCGAGCGGCCGTCGTGGCGGCACGTGGCGATGACGGCGCAGATGGTCGGGTGCTGCCACCCGGTGGCCATGGTGGCGTTCCGCGACTCGCTCGACGAGCACGACCGGCGCCGGGCGCTGGCCGGGCTGGCCCGGGTGCCCGCGGTGGTGCTGGCCGGCACCGCCGACCGCCTCACGCCGCTCGGGCACGCGCGCGTCATCGCCGACGAGCTGCCGGGGGCCGAGCTGGTCGTGCACCCCGGCGCCGGGCACATGCTGCCCCTGGAGAGGGCGGAGGAGGTCACCGCGCGCATCACCGCGCTGCTGCGCCGCCCCGCTCCCGGCGGGTCGGCGCCGTGACCGGAGGATCAGGGCCCTGAACGACTGGTCAGGGCCCTGACCAGCCGGTCGGCGCCGTGACCGGCAAGTCGTCGGCCCCGACCGGAGGGTCAGGGCCCCGACCGGTGGGTGGGCCGCCCCGTCGGGGAGGCGGCCCACCCACCGGTGTCAGCGCTGGGCGTCGAGCTCCTGGGCGTCCCACTGCTGGCCGTCGAGGGTCTGGCCGTCGAGGTGCTGGAGCGGGAAGCCGCCGCCGATGCCCCGCCACGCCAGGTTGGAGATCAGCGCCACCGCGTCCTCCTTGGCCACCTGCCGGTCGTCCGCCAGCCAGGCCCGCGCCGTCACCTGCGACAACCCCACCAGGCCCACGGCCAGCAGCCGCGCCCGGTGCTCGTCCAGGCCGGTGTCGGCGGTGATGGTCTCGGTGATCGCGTCCACGCTGTCCGTCGTCGCCCGCTCCACGGCCTGCGCCACGGCCGGCTCGCCCCGCAGGTCGGACTCGAACACCATCCGGAACGCCTGGCCCTCGCCGTCCACGAAGTCGTAGAACGCGCCGACCGTCGCCTTGACCCGCTGCTTGTTGTCCGTGGTGGACTCCAGCGCGTCGCGCACCCGGTTCACCAGCTCGTCCACGTGGGACTCCAGGAGCGCCATGTAGAGCTCCAGCTTCCCGGGGAAGTGCTGGTAGAGGACGGGCTTGCTGACGCCCGCGCGCTCGGCGATCTCGTCCATCGCGGCGGCGTGGTAGCCGTTGGTCACGAACACGTCCTGCGCCGCGGCCAGCAGTTGGGCGCGCCGGGCGGTGCGGGGCAGCCGAACGCCCCGCCCCGCGGCGCCGCCGTGGTGCCCGACCGCAGTCTGGGCCGTCTCCGTCATGGTGCCTCCAGCCAACCGATCATCGCGGAACCGGGAAGGGTTGCCCCGCCGGCTCGTCGGCAACCTTACTCGCTGGTAGGAGCGACCCGGGAAAGCTCCTCGTTTCGCGGGACGCCCCGGCAGGCATCCTGCAAACGTGACCGAGACCCTCGGGGCGGGCCGAGCCGCCATCACCCACGTGCCCCTGTCCGCCGCGCCGCTCCCACCGCTGGACACAACGATCGAACCGTGGCCGGGTGACTACGTCGAGGTCGCCGGGCACCGGGTGCACGTCCGGCGCACCCCGAGAGGAGGCATCCCAGGAGGAGGCAGCCCGACAGGGGGCAGCCCGGCGGGGAGCGGCTCGGGCGAGGGCACCCGGACGGCCGTCTACGTGCACGGCCTGGGCGGCTCGTCGACCAACTGGACCGACCTGGCCGCCCAGCTGTCCGGCTACGCCGAGGGCCACGCCCTGGACCTGCCCGGGTTCGGCCGCTCCGAGCCGATCCACGGCTACGACTTCCGGATGCTCACCCACGCGGAGGTGGTCATCGGCTACCTCGACTCGCTCGGCGCGGGCCCGGTGGACCTGTTCGGCAACTCCATGGGCGGCGCGATCACCCTCATGGCCGCCGCCACCCGCCCCGACCTGGTGCGGACGCTGACCCTGGTCTCGCCCGCCGTGCCGGACCTGCGGCTGAGCCTGCGCCGGGTGTCCGACCCCCGGTTGCCGCTGGCGTTCCTGCCGGTCGTGGGCGCCCGCGTGCGCGAGCAGCTGGCCGCGCTGACGCCGCGCGAGCGGACCCACCAGATGCTGCGCCTGTGCTTCGCCGACCCCTCGCTGGTGCCGGACAACCGCATCCGGCAGAGCGAGGACGAGTACGTCGAGCGGTCCGCGCAGGCGTGGGCGGGCAACGCGCTCAACCGCAGCACGATCGAGCTGATCCGGACCTGGCTGGTGCCCCGGTCGAGGTCCCTGTGGCTGCTGCCGCCGAAGGTCACCGCCCCGGTGCTGGTCATCTGGGGTGCGGAGGACCGGCTGGTCAGCGTGCGCAAGGCGCCGAGGGTCACCCGGATGCTGCCGCGCGGGCGGCTGCTGGTGCTGCCGCGCACCGGGCACGTGGCGCAGATGGAGCGCCCGGTCTCCGCGGCCCGCGCCGTGCTCGGCATGTGGGAGGCGGCCGACCGGGGCGAATGGTGAGGTGGATCGGTTCAGCACCCAGGTCACCGGGGTCGGGGCGATCACCGCGGTTGTGGCACCCTGGTGGGCGTGAACCGGACGACGCAGGGCACGGCGTCTCCCGGGGGTTCCTCCCCGGGTGACCGGCCGTCGCTGTCCGAGGACCGCTACCGCCGGGGCGCGCGGCGCACCGGGGCCGACCCCCTGGCCGCCTCGTGGGAGCCCGCGGGCCGCGCGCCGCGCCGGCGCCGGCGCGGGGTCAAGGGCCTGGTCGCGAACTACGGCTGGCGGATCTACGCGGTGCCCGTGCTGCTGGTGCTGACCGCGCTGGTGGTGCTGGACACCGCCACGCCGGGGGGCACCGGGCAGGACGCCGAGGCCGGGTCGCCGCCCGGCGACCAGGCCGTGCTCACCACCTCTGCCGGGCCCGCGGCCAGCGAGAAGCCGCCCGCGGACATCGACCTGAAGAACTTCCCGACCGCCGTGCTGCCCGAGGGCCCGAGGTACTCCGAGCAGGGCGCGGGCACCTGGCAGGTCGTCCCCGGCCAGACCGACAAGGTCGGCGAGGGCCGGCTCTACCGGTACGACATCGCCATCGAGGACGGTGTGGAACCCGTGGACTTCGGCGGCGACCGCGAGGCGTTCGCGCGCACCGTCGACTCCTTCCTGGCCGACCCGCGCAGCTGGGTGGGCACCGGCCAGGCGTCGATGCAGCGGGTGGAGGGCGGCGACGTCGACTTCACCATCAGCCTCACCACCACCAACACCACGCACGCCATCTGCGGCTACTCGATCCAGTTCGAGTCCTCGTGCTGGCACGAGCCCACCGGTCGGGTGATCATCAACGTGGCCCGCTGGGTGCGCGGCGGCAAGGTCTACGGCAACGACATCACGGCCTACCGCACCTACGCGATCAACCACGAGGTCGGGCACGTGCTGGACAACCAGCACGTCGGCTGCGCGGAGAGCGGCAAGGCGGCGCCGGTGATGATGCAGCAGTCGTTCGGCGTGGCCAACGACTACGTCGCGCAGCTCAACTCGGTGCCCGGCGGCGATTCCGGCGCCGTGCCCGCCGACGGCAAGGTGTGCACGCCCAACCCGTTCCCGGTGTCCCCCTGAGGGACCTCTCCGGGAGATCCCTCCGAGAGATCCCCCTGGGAAATCCCCCTGGGAAATCCCTCCGGGGACCCTTCCCGGGACCCCTCCGGGACGTCCCGAGGCGTGGGACGACTTCCCGGGCGGGAAGACGCCGGGGCAGGCTGGTGTTGTCCGTCGGTAGAGGACATGTTTCGTCGAGGAGGACTCAGATGGCGCTTCCGCCGCTCGTGGAGCCCGCAGCGGAGCTGACCAAGGAGGAAGTCGCGCGGTACAGCCGCCACCTGATCATCCCCGACGTCGGGGTCGACGGTCAGAAGCGGCTGAAGAACGCGAAGGTCCTGGTGGTCGGCGCGGGCGGACTGGGCAGCCCGGCCCTGCTGTACCTGGCCGCGGCGGGCGTCGGCACGCTCGGCGTGGTCGACTTCGACGTGGTCGACGAGTCGAACCTCCAGCGCCAGGTCATCCACGGCCAGTCGGACGTCGGCAGGCCGAAGGCGGAGTCGGCGCGGGACTCGGTCGCCGAGATCAACCCGTTCGTGAAGGTGGTGCTGCACCAGACCCACCTGAGCTCGGAGAACGCGCTCGACATCTTCCGGGACTACGACCTGATCCTGGACGGCACGGACAACTTCGCCACCCGGTACCTGGTCAACGACGCCGCCGTGCTGCTGGGCAAGCCGTACGTGTGGGGCTCGATCTTCCGGTTCGAGGGCCAGGTCAGCGTGTTCTGGGAGGACGCGCCGGACGGGCAGGGCCTGAACTACCGCGACCTCTACCCCGAGCCGCCGCCGCCCGGCATGGTGCCGTCGTGCGCCGAGGGCGGGGTGCTGGGCGTGCTGTGCGCGTCGATCGGCTCGGTCATGGTCACCGAGGCGATCAAGCTGCTGACCGGCATCGGCGACCCGCTGCTGGGCCGGCTCATGATCTACGACGCGCTGGAGATGTCCTACCGGACCATCAAGATCCGCAAGGACCCGGAGAGCGTGAAGGTCACCGAGCTGATCGACTACGACGCGTTCTGCGGCGTGGTCTCGGACGAGGCCCAGCAGGCGGCGGCGGGCAGCACCATCACCCCGCTGGAGCTGAAGCAGAAGCAGGAGGCGGGCGAGAACTTCCTGCTCGTCGACGTCCGCGAGCCGCACGAGTACCAGATCGTGAAGATCCCGGGCTCGGTGCTGATCCCGAAGGACCGGATCCTGTCGGGCGAGGCGTTCGCGGAGCTGCCGCAGGACAAGCAGCTGGTGCTCAACTGCAAGACGGGCGCGCGGTCGGCGGAGGCGCTGGCGGTGCTGCACCGGGCCGGGTTCAAGGACGCCGTGCACGTCGGCGGCGGCGTGATCGCGTGGGCCCGCCAGGTCGACCCGAGCCTGCCGACCTACTGAGCGAACGGACGGGGCGGGGTCGTCGTCGCGACGGCCCCGCCCACCGTCCCGGTCCCACCGCCCGCGCGACCCGGACGGGTACCCCCGGCCAGGCGCGACACACCCGGGAGCGGACGCGGCGCGGGTGGTTCTGGTCACAGCGCCTACCCCGCTGCTGAAACCGCATTATTGCGGTTACGCCGAACGCGTGGACACCACAGGTTGCCGTCGCGAGGTCCACCACCGAGACGGCCGGTGCAGGTAGCGTGCCGGCCGTGAACCCGTCTCCGGAGCCGCCACCGTCGCACGTGCGCGCCGCGTTCGGCGCGCGGGACGCCGAACCGGAGCTGATCGACGGCGGCCCCGTGTGGAAGTGCGGCGACGCCGCCGTCCGGCCCGCGGGCAAGCCCGCCGAGGCCACCTGGGTCGCCAAGACCCTCGACGCGCTCGACATCGACAACCTGCGCGTGGCCAGGCCGCTGCGCTCCACCGACGGTCGCTACGTGGTCGGCGGCTGGGCGGCCACCAGGTACCTGTCCGGCCGCGCCGAGCCCCGGCACGACGAGGTCGTCGAGGTCGCCGTCAAGCTCCACCAGGCCACCGCCGGGCTGTCCAAGCCGCGGTTCCTCGACGCCCGCGCCGACCTGTTCGCCGCCGCCGACCGCCACGCCTGGGACGAGCAGCCCGTCGAACTCGACCCGGAGCTGGGCGGCCGGCTGTTCGAGCAGCACGCGGCCGGGCGCAAGCCGATCGCGCTGCGGCCGCAGGTCGTGCACGGCGACCTGTTCGGCACCGTGCTGTTCGCGGGCGACGCGCCGCCCGCCATCATCGACTTCAGCGCCTACTGGCGGCCCGCGCCCTACGGGGCGGCGGTCGTCGCGGTCGACGCGCTCGCGTGGGGCGGCGCGGACCCCGGCATCCTGGGCCGGTGGGCCCACCTGGAGGAGTGGCCCCAGGTGCTGCTGCGCGCCGTGCTGTTCCGCCTCGCGGTGCACGCCCTGCACCCGCGCTCGGGCCCCCGGTCGCTGGTCGGGCTGGAGCGCGCCGCCGCGCGGGTGGCCGAACTGCTCTGACCTCACCCGCGCCCCGCGCGCGCTGAGCAGGCAAGTTCGCGTGGACGAAACACCGCGCGTTCTGGCGTTAACAGCCCGTTCCTACCGTCGGGCGGGTGACCGACTCCACCGCCGCAGGCCCGCCCGTGCTCGACGCACCCCGCGCGCGAGCGGCCGGGGCAGGCACCGACACCCACTGCCCGTACTGCGCCCTCCAGTGCGCGATGACCATCACCGACGGCCGGGTGACGCCGCGGGAGTTCCCGACCAACCGCGGCGGCCTGTGCCAGAAGGGCTGGACCTCCGCCGCGCTGCTGACCTCGCCCGCCCGGCTCACCACGCCGCTGGTCCGCCGCGACGGCGTGCTCCAGCCCGCGACCTGGGACGACGCCCTCGACCTGGTCGCGGACAAGCTGGCCGCGCTGCGGGCGGCCCACGGGCCCGACGCGGTCGGCGTGTTCGGCGGCGGCGGGCTCACCAACGAGAAGTCCTACCTGCTGGGCAAGTTCGCCCGGGTCGCCCTGGGCACCTCCCAGATCGACTACAACGGCCGGTTCTGCATGTCCAGCGCCGCCGCCGCGGGACTGCGGGCGTTCGGCCTGGACCGCGGGATGCCGTTCCCGGTCACCGACCTCGACCGCGCGGACGCCGTGCTGCTGATCGGCGGCAACCCGGCCGAGACCATGCCGCCGTTCGTGCAGCACCTGCGGGGCGCCGAGCTGATCGTGGTCGACCCGCGCCGCACGGCGACCGCCGAGCTGGCCACCCTCCACCTCCAGCCCGCCCCCGGCACCGACCTGGCGCTGGCGCTGGGCCTGCTGCACACCGCGGTCGCGGACGGCCGGCTGGACCGCGACTACCTGGCCGAGCGCACCACCGGCTTCGACGACGCCTGGCGGATCGCCGCCACCTGGTGGCCCGAACGGGTGGAGCGGGTCACCGGCGTGCCGGTGGCCGACCAGCGGGCCGCGGTGCGGATGCTCGCCGAGGCGGGCAACGCCTACGTGCTCACCGGCCGCGGCGCCGAGCAGCACGCCACCGGCGCGGACACCGTGTCGGCGTGGATCAACCTGGCGCTGGCGCTGGGCCTGCCCGGCCGGCGCGGCTCCGGCTACGGCTGCCTGACCGGCCAGGGCAACGGCCAGGGCGGTCGGGAGCACGGCCAGAAGGCCGACCAGCTGCCCGGCTACCGCAGGATCGACGACCCGGCGGCCCGCGAGCACGTCATGGGCGTCTGGGGCGTGGACGAGCTGCCCGGTCCCGGCCGGTCCGCCTACGAGCTGCTCGACGCGCTCGGGCAGCCCGGCGGGCCCAAGGCGCTGCTGGTGTTCGGCAGCAACGTGGTCGTCTCCGCCCCGCGCGCCGGGCACGTGACCGACCGGCTGGCCGCGCTGGACCTGCTGGTCGTGTGCGACCTGGTGCTGTCGGAGACGGCCGCGGTCGCCGACGTCGTGCTGCCGGTCACCCAGTGGGCCGAGGAGAGCGGCACCATGACCAACCTGGAGGGCCGGGTCCTGCTGCGGCAGCAGGCGGTGCCCGTGCCCGAGGGGGTGCGGAGCGACCTCGACGTGCTGCGGGGCCTGGCCACCCGGCTCGGGCAGCCCGCCGAGCGGTTCCCCACCGAGCCCGAGGTGGTGTTCGAGGAGCTGCGCCGGGCCTCCGCGGGCGGCGCGGCCGACTACTCCGGCGTCACCTACGACCGCCTGCGCGCCGGCGAGGCGCTGCACTGGCCCGTGGTCGACCGCGGCACCCCGCGGGTGTTCCTGGACCGCTTCGCCCACCCCGACGGCCGGGCCCGGTTCACCGCGGTCGAGCACCGCGGCCCCGCCGAGCCGCCCGACGCCGACTACCCGCTCCAGGCCACCACCGGCCGGGTGCTCCAGCACTACCAGTCCGGCGCGCAGACCCGGCTGGTGGCCGAGCTGAACGCCGCCGAGCCCGAGACCTACGTGGAGGTCCACCCGGACACCGCGGCCCGCGCGGGCCTGCGCGACGGCGACCGGGCGGCCGTGGTGTCGCGGCGCGGCCGCACCCTGGCGCGGGTGCGCTGCGTGCCGTCCCTGCTGATCGACGTGGTCTTCCTGCCCTTCCACTACGCCGGCGACGGCCGGGCCAACCTGCTGACCAACCCGGTGCTGGACCCGACCAGCCGGATGCCCGAGTTCAAGGTGTGCGCGGTCCGATTGGAGACGGTATGAGGAACGTTGTCGTCGTGGGCTACGGCATGGCCGGCGCCCGGCTGGCCGACGAGATCCGCCGTCGCGACCCCGGCGCCGACCGGGTCGCGGTGACCGTGCTGGGCGACGAGGACCACCCCGCCTACAACCGGGTGCTGCTGTCCAGCGTGGTGGCCGGGTCGCTGACGGCGGACGCGGTGCGGCTGCACGACGCCGACTGGGCCGCCCGCCGGCGCGTGGACCTGCGGCTCGGGGAGCCCGTCAGCAAGGTCGACCGCACCCGGCGGGTGGTGCACGTGGGCGACGGGGAGGTGCCCTACGACGCGCTGGTGCTGGCCACCGGCGCGCGGTCCTGGGTGCCGCCGACCGAGGGGCTGCTCGACGGCGACGGCGACGGGGCGATGGCGCCGGGCGTGGTGGCGTTCCGGTCGCTGGACGACTGCGCGCTGATCGTGGAGAAGGCGTCGCCGGGCACGCCGGTCGCGGTCATCGGCGGCGGGCTGCTCGGCCTGGAGGCCGCCCGCGGTCTGGCCGGCCGGGGCTGCCTGGTCACCGTGGTGCACCCGGTCGGGCACCTCATGGAGCGCCAGCTCGACCCCGGCGCGGGCCGCGTGCTCGCCCGGACCCTGGAGGGGCTGGGCATCGAGTTCCGCCTCGGCGCGCTGGCCGGCCGGTACGTGCCGGGGGAGGGCCTGGAGCTCGTCGACGGCACCTCGGTGCCCGCCGACCTGGTCGTGGTGTCCGCGGGCGTGCGGGCCGAGACGGCGCTGGCCGAGCAGGCGGGCCTGGAGGTCGACCGGGGCGTCCTGGTCGACGACGCGCTGCGCACCAGCGACCCGCGCGTGCACGCCATCGGCGACTGCGCCCAGCACGTCGGCACGGTGTCCGGCCTGGTCCAGCCCGCGTGGGAGCAGGCCGCCGTGCTCGCCGACCGCCTCACCGGCGCCGCCCCGGCCGCCCGCTACGCGGGCACCACCGTGGTGACCAGGCTCAAGGCGCGCGATGTCGACCTGGCCGCGCTGGGCGACGTCCACGTCGACGTGGACTGCCCGGACGCCGAGGTGCTGTGCTTCCAGGACCCGGCGCGCGGCCGCTACGCCAAGCTGGTGCTGCGCGACGACCGGGTGGCCGGCGCGATCGTGCTCGGCGCGCCCGACGCGGCGGCGGCCATCACCCAGCTCTACGACCGCGGCCTGGCCGCGCCCACCGACCGCCTGGCCCTGCTGCTGGGCCGCGCGCTGCCCACCGCGGGCGGCGGCGAGGCCAGCCCCGCCGACCTGCCCGCCTCCGCCCTGGTCTGCCGCTGCAACACGGTCAGCAAGGGCCAGCTGGTCGGCGCCTGGCGCGCCGGCGCCACCACCGTGTCGGCGCTGGCCGAGGTCACCCGGGCGGGCACCGGCTGCGGCGGCTGCAGGGACGCGGTGTGCGGCATCGTCGACTGGCTCGCGGCCTCACAGCCGCAGCCCGCGTGATGTGCGGGGGAGTTGTCGGCCGCGACACCTCGTCCAACGCGGGGGTAACAGGCCGTTCCTACTGTTCCAGCCAGTGCAGGCCGGTGTCCGGGAGGGTTCTTTGAGCACGGTGGTGGAGACGGTGGTGGAGACCGGGGTGGCGCCGCGGGGCGAACGCGGCGGGCGGTGGATCGAGCACTGGGAGCCGGAGGACCCGGCGTTCTGGGAGCGCACCGGGAAGCGCGTGGCGCGCAAGAACCTGGTGCTGTCGATCCTGGCGGAGAACCTGGGCTTCACGGTGTGGAGCCTGATGAGCATCGTGGTGGTGAGCCTCGGGCAGGTCGGGTTCGACTTCTCGGTCGGCCAGCAGTTCTGGCTGCTGATCGTGCCCAACCTGGTCGGCGCGGTGCTGCGGGTGCCCTACACGTTCGCGGTGCCCCGCTTCGGCGGGCGGGCGTGGACCACGATCAGCGCGGGCCTGCTGCTGGTGCCCTGCGCCATGCTGATCACCGCGGTGGTCAACCCGGGCACGCCCTACTGGTTCTTCCTGCTCACCGCGGCCGCCATGGGCTTCGGCGGCGGCAACTTCTCCTCCTCCATGGCGAACATCTCGTTCTTCTACCCGGAGGGCCGCAAGGGCCTGGCGCTGGGCCTGAACGCGGCGGGCGGCAACCTCGGCGTGGCCGTGGTGCAGCTGGTGGTGCCGATGGTCATCACCCTCGGCGCGGGCGTGAACCTCGCCTACGCGGCCGCGTTCTGGATGCCGTTCATCGTGGTCGCCACCGCCTGCGCGTGGTTCCTCATGGACAGCCTGGTGCAGGCCAAACCGGACGGCACCTCCTACCGCGCGGCGATGTCCAACAAGCACACCTGGGTGATGTCGTTCCTCTACATCGGCACGTTCGGCTCGTTCATCGGCTTCTCGTTCGCGTTCCCGTCGCTGATCAGGCTGAGCTTCGCCGACCACCGGGAGTTCGTCGCCCTGGCGTTCCTGGGCGCCCTGATCGGCTCGGTGAGCAGGCCCTTCGGCGGCTGGCTCGCGGACAGGTTCGGCGGCGCGCGGATCACCCTGCTGACCTTCGTCGGCCTCGGGATCGGCACGGTCGGCGTGCTGGCCAGCACCGAGCTCGGCAGCTTCCCGCTGTTCTTCGGCTCGTTCACCTGGCTGTTCGTGCTGGCCGGCATGGGCAATGGGTCCACCTACCGGATGATCCCGGCGATCTTCGCCACCCAGGTCGCGGACCTCGCCCCGGCCAGGCGGCAGGCCGCCGCGGTGGTCGGCATCGCGGGCGCGGTCGGCGCGTTCGGCGGCGTGCTGGTCAACCTGGTGTTCAAGTTCTCGCTGGAGGGCGGCGGGACGCTCGCGCCCGCCCTCACCGCGTTCCTCGCGTTCTACGCGCTGTGCGTGACCACGACGTGGTGGTTCTACCTGCGGCGGCGGGTCTTCGTCCGGGTGCCGAGCCTGGCCCACGCCGGCGTCTGACGCACACCGCGTTGACGTGCGACGTGAGGTTGCTTTAACGCCTGCGCAACATTCACGACCTCGGCGCGACACGGCGCCCGGTGAGCATGGCCGGGCAGGAGGAGGGATTGGTCCATGACTCGAACGCTCGTGGTGGTCGGTCACGGCATGGTCGGGCACCGCCTCGTCCAGGCGCTGCGGGAGAAGGACGCGACCGACCAGTGGCGGGTCGTCGTCTTCGCCGAGGAGAACCGCCCCGCCTACGACCGGGTCGCCCTGTCCTCCTACGTCGACACCCGGGACGCGTCCTCCCTCGCGCTGGCGCCGCACGACGACGACCTGGTCGAGCTGAACCTCGGCGACCCGGTCGCGCACCTCGACCCGGCCGCCCGGGAGGTCCGCACCGCCTCCGGGCGGGTGCTGGGCTACGACGCGCTGGTGCTGGCCACCGGCTCGGTCCCGTTCGTGCCGCCGGTGCCGGGCCGCGACCTGCCCGGCTGCCACGTCTACCGCACCATCGAGGACCTCGACGCCATCCGCGCCACCGTGGAGGGCGCGGTGCGGTCCCACCGCGCCGGGCGGCGCGCGGGCATGGTGCTCGGCGGCGGGCTGCTCGGCCTGGAGGCGGCCAACGCGCTGCGCGGCCTGGGCATCTCGCCGCACGTGGTGGAGCTGGGCCCCCGCCTGATGCCGCTCCAGGTCGACGAGGGCGGCGCGGGCCTGCTCAAGCGGCTGGTGGAGAAGCTCGACCTGACCGTGCACACCGGCACCTCCGCCTCCGCCATCGAGCGCGACCGGGGCCGGCTCATCGCCAGGCTGTCCAACGGCACCGAGCTGGACCTCGACGTCGTGGTGTTCTCCGCGGGCATCCGGCCCCGCGACGAGCTGGCCCGCGCGGCGGGCCTGGCCGTCGGCGAGCGCGGCGGCGTCCTGGTCGACGAGGCGTGCCGCACCTCCGCCGAGGACGTCTACGCCGTCGGCGAGTGCGCCAACCTCGACGGCGTCGTCTACGGCCTGGTCGCGCCGGGGTACTCCATGGCGGAGGTGGTCGCGGACCGGCTGCTCGGCGGCGGTGCCGCGTTCCCCGGCGCCGACACGTCCACCAAGCTCAAGCTCCTCGGCGTGGACGTGGCCTCGTTCGGCGACGCGCACGCCCGGCAGGAGGGCGCGCTGGAGGTCGTGGTCAACGACGCGGTCGCGGGCACCTACGCCAAGGTCGTGGTCTCCGACGACGCGCGGACGCTGCTCGGCGGCGTCCTCGTCGGCGACGCCTCCCGGTACCCGGTGCTGCGGCCGCTGGTGGGCCGCCCGGTGCCCGGCGACCCGGTGTCGCTGATCGGCCCGGCGGGCGGCGTGGAGCTCACCCTGCCGAACGACGCGCAGGTCTGCTCGTGCCACGCGGTCACCAAGCAGCACGTCGTGGACGCGGTGACCTCCGGCGACGCGGTGGACGTGCCCGGCATCAAGGCGTGCACCAGGGCGGGCACCGGCTGCGGCTCGTGCGTGCCGATGCTGAGGAAGCTGCTGTCCGAGTGCGGCGTGGAGCAGTCCAAGGCGCTGTGCGAGCACTTCGACCAGTCGCGCGCCGAGCTGTTCGAGGTCGTCCGGTCCACCGGGATCACCACGTTCTCCGAGCTGATCGACCGCTTCGGCCGCGGCCGGGGCTGCGACCTGTGCAAACCCACCGTCGCCTCGATCCTGGCGTCGCTGGACTGCGGCCACGTGCTGGGCGGCGAGCAGGCCGCGCTCCAGGACACCAACGACCACTTCCTGGCCAACATCCAGCGCAACGGCACCTACTCGGTGGTGCCGCGCATCCCCGGCGGCGAGATCACCCCGGAGAAGCTGATCGTCATCGGCGAGGTGGCGCGCGACTTCGGCCTCTACACCAAGATCACCGGCGGGCAGCGCATCGACCTGTTCGGCGCGACCGTGGACCAGCTGCCGCGGATCTGGCGGCGCCTGGTGGACGCCGGGTTCGAGTCCGGCCACGCCTACGGCAAGGCGCTGCGCACGGTGAAGTCCTGCGTGGGCACCACGTGGTGCCGCTACGGCGTGCAGGACTCGGTGGGCCTGGCCATCGCGCTGGAGCTGCGCTACCGCGGCCTGCGCTCGCCGCACAAGCTCAAGTCCGCCGTGTCCGGCTGCGCGCGCGAGTGCGCCGAGGCGCGCGGCAAGGACTTCGGCGTCATCGCCACCGAGAACGGCTGGAACCTCTACGTCGGCGGCAACGGCGGCTTCACCCCGCGCCACGCCGACCTGCTCGCGCCCGACCTGGACACCGCGACCCTGGTCCGGCTGATCGACCGGTTCCTGGTGTTCTACATCCGCACCGCCGACCGGCTCCAGCGCACCTCCGCGTGGATCGAGGGCCTGGAGGGCGGCCTGGACCACCTGCGCGCGGTGGTCGTGGACGACAGCCTCGGCATCTGCGCCGACCTGGAGGCCGCCATGGCCGGGCACGTGGCCAGCTACGCCGACGAGTGGCGCGGCGTGCTGGAGGACCCCGAAAAGCTGGCCCGGTTCACCTCGTTCGTCAACGCGCCGGGCACGCCCGACCCGACCATCTCCTTCCGCGAGGAGCGCGGCCAGAAGGTTCCGGTCCTGCTGGGGGTTCCGACCCCGGGCGGGGAGAACGACCCGGTGGAGGTTTCCCGATGACACCCGTCTGCGCGTTGAGCGCCCTGCTGCCCGACCGCGGCGTCGCCGCCCTGCTCCCGGACGGGACGCAGGTGGCCGTGTTCCTGACCTCCGCCGGGACGGTGCACGCGCTCGGCAACATCGACCCGTTCAGCGGCGCGGCCGTGCTGTCGCGCGGCCTCGTCGGCGACCGGGGCGGCGTGCCGGTGGTGGTGTCGCCGGTCTACAAGCAGGCGTTCGAGCTGTCCACCGGCGCGTGCCTGGACGACCCGGCCGCGGTCGTGCCCGCGCACCCGGTGGAGGTCGTCGACGGCGTGGTGCTGGTCGGGCCGGCCGACGGGGCCCCGGTGGGCGACGTCGTCCGGGCCGGTTCGGCGTGACCGCCGCCCCGCTGGCCGGGTACACGATCGGCGTGACCGCCGCCCGGCGGGCCGACGAGCTGGGCGCGCTGCTGGAGCGCAAGGGCGCCACCGTGCTGCACGGCCCCGCGATCCGCATCGTGCCGCTGCCCGACGACGCGGAGCTGCTGGCCGCGACCCGGACCGTGGTGGAGGAGCCGGTGGACGTCGCCGTGGCGACCACCGGCATCGGCTTCCGCGGCTGGGTCGAGGCCGCCGAGGGCTGGGGCCTGGCCGCGCGGCTGCTGACCAGGCTGTCCGGCGCGACGGTGCTGGCCCGCGGCCCCAAGGCCCGGGGCGCCGTCCGCGCCGCCGGCCTGGTCGAGGAGTGGTCGCCGGAGGGCGAGAGCAACGCCGAGCTGCTGGACCACCTGCTGCGCGCCGGGGTGGCGGGCAAGCGCATCGCGGTGCAGCTGCACGGCGAACCGCTGCCGGAGTTCACCACGGCCCTGCGGGACGCGGGCGCGCACGTGGTCTCGGTGCCCGTCTACCGGTGGACCGGGCCGCAGGACCCGGCGCCGCTGGAGCGGCTGCTGGAGGCCGTGCTGGTGCGCCAGGTGGACGCCCTGACCTTCACCAGCGCGCCCGCCGCCGCGTCCGTGCTGCGCACCGCCGAGCAGCTGGGCCGGCGCCCCGAGCTGCTGGCGGCGCTCCGGCGGGACGTCCTGGTGGTCGGGGTGGGCTCGATCACCGCCGCCCCGCTGGTGCGGGCCGGGGTGCCGGTCGTGCAGCCCGCCCGCGCCCGCATCGGCGCGCTGGCCCGCGAGCTGACCCTGGAGCTGCCCGCGCGGGCCACCCGCCTGCGCATCGCCACCCGCGACGTGGAGCTGCGCGGCCAGGCCGTGGTGGTCGACGGCGAGCTGCGCCCCGTGCCGCCCGCCCCGATGGCCGTGCTGCGCGCGCTGGCCGCCGCCCGCGGCCGGGTGGTCCCGCGCCGCGACCTGCTGGCCGCCCTGCCCGGCGGCGGCGAGGAGCACGCCGTGGAGACCGCCATCGGCCGGCTGCGCACGGCCCTGGGCGAACCGCGCATGGTGACCACCGTGGTCAAGCGCGGCTACCGCCTGGCCGTGGACCCCGCCGGGGTGGCCGTATGACCCTCGTCCTGGTCGCCCACGGCACCCGCGACCCGGCCGGCGCCGAGGTCGTCGAGGAGATCGCCGCGGGGGTCCGCGCCCGCCTGGGCGGCGTGCCGGTCCGCGTCGCCTACGCCGACGTCCGCCGACCCGACGTCACCACCGTCCTCGCCGCCACCCCCGGCCCGGCCGTGGTCGTCCCCGCCTTCCTGGCCGCCGGCTACCACGTCCGGGTGGACATCCCCGCCCAGGTGGCGGCCTCCGGCCACCCCGCCGCCACCATCACCGACCACCTGGGCCCGGCCCTCCTCCCGGCCCTGCTGTCCCGCCTGGCGGAGGCCGGCCACCACCCGGGCGACCCGGTCGTCCTGGCCGCCGCCGGCTCCTCCGACCCCCGCGCCCTGGCCGACGTGCGCGCCACCGCGACCGCCCTCTCCCACCACGTGGGCCCGGTGGCCATCGGCTACGCCGCCACCGCCACCCCGCGCATCGCCGACGTGGTGGCCCGCACCCCGGGCCGCGTGGCCGTAGCCTCCTGGCTCCTGGCCCCGGGCCTCTTCCACCGCACCGCCACCACCTCGGGCGCCCCGGTGGTCACGGCCCCCCTGGGCGCCCACCCCCGCGTAACGGAAGCCGTCCTCCTGCGCTACCACCAGTCCCACCACTCCCGCCCCGCGGCCTGACCCCCTCCCGGTGTCCCGAACGCAGAACTCGGTGGTCGCGAACGTGGGACACGGTGGTCCTGAACGTACGACTCGCGAGCCCTGAACGTACGACTCGCGCGTGTCGTACGTTCGCGACCGGCGTGTCGTACGTCCGGAACGCGCGAGTCGTACGTTCGCGACCACCGTGTCCCACGTTCAGGACCCCCGAGTTCAACATTCGCGCGGAATAGTTGAGGTTTCAACCAGGTTGACGCGGGTGTGCCGCCCGAACCGGGGCGGCCGGCCGAAGGAGGCAGCCGTGCCCGCCGTCACCGCCGACACCCTCACCCTCCCCCGCCTCCCCGACCTGCCGCAGACCGCCACCGCGTGGCGGCCGGTGCGCGAGGTCGTCCGGGCTCAGGAGTTCCTGGAGGGCGAGGGCTTCCGGGTCCGCCGCCCCTTCCCGGGCGTCGGTCTCGCCAACGCCGACCCGTTCCTGCTCCTGGACCACATGGGCGCGGTCGAGTACGGCCCCGGCGAGGCCAAGGGCGCGCCCTGGCACCCGCACCGCGGCTTCGAGACCGTCACCTACATGATCGACGGCGCGCTGGAGCACCGGGACTCCGCGGGCGGCGGCGGCCTGATCACCGACGGCGGCACCCAGTGGATGACCGCGGGCAGCGGCGTCCTGCACTCCGAGCTGCCGCCGCAGGACGTCGTCGCCCGGGGCGGCCTGTTCCACGGCGTCCAGCTGTGGGTCAACCTGCCGCGCGCCGAGAAGTGGACCCCGCCCCGCTACCAGGACATCGCCGCCCGCGACACCACGCTGCTGTCCAGCGGCGACGGCGGCGCGCTGGTCCGCCTCGTCGCCGGTGACGTGGCGGGCTTCCGCGGCCCCGGCGCGACCCGCACCCCGATCACCTACCTGCACGCCACGCTCAGCCCCGGCGCCCGCCTCGACCTGCCGTGGCCCGAGGACTTCACCGCGATGGTCTACGTCCTCGCCGGCCGCGGCACGGTCGGCCCCGAGCGCCGCCCGCTCGACGAGGGCCACCTCGCCGTCCTGGGCCGGGGTGGCGCCCTGACCGCGCACGCCGCCACCCCGTGGGACGTGCTGGTGCTGGGCGGCCTGCCCCTGAACGAGCCCGTCGCGCGCTACGGCCCGTTCGTGATGAACACGCGCGCGGAGATCATCCAGGCCATCGAGGACCACCAGGCCGGGCGACTCGGGCGGACCCAGGTCCCCCACGTCACCGCGGCGGACGAGGAGCTGTCATGACCGACGTCGTCGAACTGCTGCGCCGGGGCCGCGGTTTCCTGGCCGCGGGCGACCCCAGCGGCGCCGCCCGCTACCTCGCCGAGGCCGCCGAGCAGGCCCCGCGCGACCGCACCGTGCTCACCGAGCTGGCGCTGGCGCACTTCCGGTCCGCCTCGCTGGGCCGGGCCGAGCGCGTGCTCACCGAGCTGGTCGGGCTGGACCCGGCCGACGGCTACGCCCGCCTGCTGCTGGGCCGCACGCTCAGCCGCCTGGGCCGGCACGCCGAGGCGCTGCCCCAGCTCAAGCTGGCGGCCGCGCTGACCGGCGACCCGGAGGTCGAGCGGGAGGTGGCGCGCGTCCGGGCGCGCGTCACCCCGACCACCACCACCCCGGACGTCGCCCCGGACGTCACCACAGCCCCGGAGGCTCCTCCTCGGGCTCCGTGACGGCCTCCTCCCACCGGTACCTGCGCAGGTCGACCTTGCCCTCCCGGTCGACCACGCCCTCCTCGCGCAGCCGTTGCAGCTGCTCCTCGGCGATGTGGGGCGCGCAGGTGCCGTTGGCGCGCAGCACCCGGTGCCACGGCAGGTCGTGGCCGTCGCCGTTGAGGACCTGCCCGACCAGCCTCGGCGACGGCGCGCGCGCCAGGTCGGCCACGTCACCGTAGGTGGCGACCCGCCCGGCGGGGATGGAGCGCACGACCTCCCGCACCGACTCGTGCAACTGTTCGTCCACGCCGATCAGCATTCCACGGCCTGCCGCCCGCGGGTCTGTCGGTGCGACGTGGTTCCATCTCCTGCCGTGGTGGTCAACAGGGCGCCGTTGCTGGTGCGACCGGAGCGGCGGGAGGAACCCCGCCGCGACTGGGACGCGCCCGCGCGGCAGGTGTTCGCGCACCCCGGCGGGCGGCTGCGGGTCCTCGGCGGCCCCGGCACGGGCAAGACGACGCTGCTGGCCGAGGTCGTCGCCGACCGGGTGCGGCGCGGCGGCGCGGACCCCGAGCAGGTGCTGGTGCTGGTGGCCAACCGGCGGGCGGCCGAGGCGATGCGCGCCCACATCACCCGCCTGCTGGCCGGGCCCGCGACCGACGGCGTGCTGCCCACCACCCAGGAACCGCTGGTGCGCACCGTGCACTCGTACGCGTTCGCGGTGCTGCGCGCCCAGGCGGTGCTCAACGGCGAGCCCGCGCCCCGGCTGCTGTCCGCCCCCGAGCACGACGCGGTGCTGCGCGAGCTGCTCGCCGGCGACGTCGACATGGGCGCGCCGAGGTGGCCCGCCCGGCTGCGGCCCGCGCTGACCCTGCCCGGCTTCGCCCAGGAGCTGCGCGACCTGCTGCTGCGCGCCGCCGAGCGCGGCCTCGCCCCCGAGGACCTGACCGAGCTGGGCCGCAAGCACGCCCGCGAGGAGTGGATCGCCGCCGGCCTGTTCGGCACCCAGTACGAACAGGTCAACCTGCTGGCCAGCAGCGGGCAGGGGCACGCGCCGTCCTACGACGCGGCCGAACTGGTCGGCAGCGCGCTGCTGGCGTTCGAGACCGAGCCCTTGGTCCTGGAGGCGGAACGGCGGCGCGTCCGGCACCTGCTCGTCGACGACGCGCAGCACCTCGACCCGCTCCAGCTGGAGTTCCTCCGCGTGCTGGGCGACACCGCGCACGAGTTCGTCCTGGCCGGCGACCCCGACCAGGCGGTGTTCTCCTTCCGCGGCGCGGACCCGACCCTGCTCGGTCGGGCGCCCGGTCCCGCGGTGGTGCTGCGGCGGGGTCACCGGATGGCACCGGAGATCCGCGCCGCGGTGGGCCGGCTCGCGTCCCGGCTGCCGGGCGCCTCGCCCGCCCGCGAGGTGGAGCCGGTCGACGGCGGGGGTCACGTGCAGGTGCGGCTGTTCGCCTCCGCCGCGCAGGAGGCGAGCTGGGTGGCCGACCAGCTGCGCCGCGCGCACCTGGTGGATGGCGTGCCGTGGTCCGGGATGGCGGTGGTGGCGCGGTCCGCCACGCGGGTGCTGCCGGTGCTGCAACGCGCCCTGCTGGCCGCGGGCGTGCCGGTGGCCGTGCCGCACGACGAGCTGCCGCTGGCCCAGCAGCCCGCCGTGCTGCCGTTCCTGGCGCTGCTGCGCTGCGCGGCCGTGCCCGGGTCGCTCGACGAGGACACCGCGGCGATGCTGCTGTCCTCGCCCCTCGGCGGCGCGGACCCGCTGGCGCTGCGCCGGCTGCGGCGCGGCCTGCGACGGCTGGAACTGGCCGCGGGCGGCGACCGGGCCAGCGGCGAGCTGCTGGTGGAGGTGGTCGAGCAGGCCGACCGGCTGGCCGCGCTGGAGGACGCCGAGGCGCTGCCCGCGCGGCGCGTCGCCGGCCTGCTGCGCCGGGTCCGCAAGGCCATCGCGGACGGCCTGACCGTCGAGCAGGTGCTGTGGGAGCTGTGGCAGGGCACCGGGCTGGAGCAGCGGTGGGTGGCGCAGTCCGCGCGCGGCGGCCTCGGCGGCAGGCAGGCCGACCGGGACCTGGACGCGGTCGTGGGCCTGTTCGAGGCGGCCGCCAGGTACGTGGACCGGCTGCCCGGCGCCGGCGCCGACGGGTTCGTCGACTACCTGGCGATGCAGCAGATCGTGGGCGACACCCTGGCCCCGGCCGCGCCCGTCGGCGAGGCGGTGTCGGTGCTCACCGCGCACGCCGCCGCCGGTCGCGAGTGGACGGTCGTGGCGGTGCCGGGCGTGCAGGAGGGGAGCTGGCCGGACCTGCGGCTGCGCGGGTCGCTGCTGGGCGTGGAGCGGATGCTCGACGTGGTGGCGGGCGTGCAGGCCGACACCGTCTCGTCGATCGCCCCCATCCTGGCCGAGGAACGGCGACTGCTGCTCGTCGCCGCCAGCCGCGCCCGGCGGTCGCTGCTGGTCAGCGCGGTGCGCGGGGAGGACCTCCAGCCGTCGCGGTTCCTCGACGAGATCGAGGAGCTGTCCACCGGCGCGCCCGAGCGGGCGGTGTTCACCCCGCAGCGCGGCCTGGTGCTGGCCGAGCTGGTCGGCGAGCTGCGGCGCGTGGTGTGCGACGACGACGAGCCCGACGAGCGCCGGCGGCGGGCGGCCGACCAGCTGGCGCGGCTGGCCGCGGCGGGCGTGCCGGGCGCGCACCCGGACGCCTGGTACGGCCTGGCGGACGTGACCACGGACGACCCGCTGTGGACCGAGGAGCACACGGTCAGCGTGTCGCCGTCCACGGTGGAGGTGCTGACCAGGTGCCCGCTGCGGTGGGTGGTCGAGCGGCACGGCGGCCAGGACCCGGCCGAGCTGGCGTCCGTCACCGGCACCCTCGTGCACGCCCTGGCGCAGGCCGCCGCGGCCGGCGCGGACGAGAAGGAGCTGCGGGTCAAGCTGGACGAGGCGTGGGCGGCGGTGGACGCGGGCGCGCCCTGGTTCTCCCGGCGCGAGCGGATGCGCGTGGAGCGGATGCTCGACACGTTCCTCGACTGGCTCGCCTCCAGCCGCTCCCAGCTCACCCAGGTCTCGGTGGAGGAGGAGATCTCCGTCGAGGTGCCCCGCGAGGACGGCGGCCCGCGGCTGCGGGTGCGCGGCCGCGTCGACCGGCTGGAGACCGACCGGGAGGGGCGGCCGGTGGTGATCGACGTGAAGACCGGCAAGAACCCGGTGACCAGGAAGGAGGCCCAGGAGCACCCCCAGCTGGCCGTGTACCAGCTGGCGACCGCCCTGGGCGGGTTCACCCACCTCGGCCTCGGCACCGACCCGGGCGGCGCGCGGTTGCTCTACGTGGCCAAGGAGAACAAGAAGACCGGCGCGGCCGAGCTGGAGCAGGCGCCGCTGGACGAGCAGGGCGTGCGGGTGTGGCTGGAGGCCGTGCAGGTGGCCGCCGGGTCCAGCGTCGGCCCCTCCTACCGCGCGGCGGAGAACGCGGACTGCGACCGGTGCCCGGCCCGCACCTCGTGCCCGATCCACTCCTCGGGGCGGCAGGTCAGCCAATGAGGACGGCTGTGAGCAGGCAATAGTCCGTCGTACTGCGGGTCGCCGTAGGTAGCGGGGCGTGATGTCGAAGAATGCCCCCTTGTGGTCGTGCCGGGTGGGGTCGAACGAGCGGGTGAGCCGGGGGAGCTCGCCGGCCCGTTCGAGGTCGCCGAAGCCCTCGGGCTGCCCCGCCCGACGCCCGAGCAGGCCGCCGTGGTCTCCGCGCCGGGAGCGCCCGGCCTGGTCGTGGCCGGCGCGGGCGCGGGCAAGACCGAGACCATGGCCGCGCGCGTCGTCTACCTGGTCGCCAACGGCTTCGTCACGCCCGAGCGCGTCCTGGGCCTGACCTTCACCCGCAAGGCCGCCCGCCAGCTGTCCGAGCGGGTGCGGTCGCGGCTGCGGCGCCTGGCCGGGTCGCCGCTGCTGGACCGGCTCGACCCGAGCGGCGAACGCCGCGCCGCCGTGCTGACCACCGAACCCGTCATCCTCACCTACCACGCCTACGCGGGCCGGCTCGTCGGCGAGCACGGCCTGCGGCTGCCCGTCGAACCGGGCGTGCGGCTGCTCACCGAGACCGCGGCGTGGCAGCTCGCGCACCGCGTGGTGTCGACGTGGGGGGAGGACATCGACACCGACAAGGTCCCGGCCACCGTCACCAACTACCTGATCGCGCTGGCCGGCGAGCTGGGGGAGCACCTGGTCGAGCCGGACCTGCTGAACCGGCACGCGGAGCGGCTGGTGCGGGCGATCGAATCGGCGCCCAGGACCACGCGGCAGGGCGCCGCGCTGCCGCAGTCGTTGCAGGCCGTGGTCGACGCCCAGCGGCTGCGCGCGGGCCTGCTGCCGCTGCTGGAGGCGTACCAGGCGCGCAAGCGGCGCGAGGCGGCGATGGACTTCGCCGACCAGATGTCGCTGGCCGCCCGGCTCGCCCAGGAGCACCCCGAGGTGGCGCGCGGCGAGCGCGAGCGGTACGGCGCGGTCCTGCTCGACGAGTACCAGGACACCGGCCACGCCCAGCGCGTGCTGCTGCGGTCCCTGTTCGGCCGGGGCGAGCCCATGCCGGTCACCGCGGTGGGCGACCCGGCGCAGGCCATCTACGGCTGGCGCGGCGCGTCCGCGGCCAACCTGCCCCGGTTCGTGCACGACTTCCCGCCCGCCCGCAAGTACGGGCTGCTCACCAGCTTCCGCAACCCGCCCGAGGTGCTGACCCTGGCCAATGCCGTGTCCGCGCCGCTGCGCGAGATGGGCCTGGACGTGGAGGAGCTGCGCGCCCGCGACGGGGCGGGGCCCGGCGACGTGCGCGTGGCCCTGTTCGACGACGTGCGCCGCGAGCTGGACTGGCTGGCCGAGACCGTGGCCGCGCAGTGGGAGGCGCACCTGGACACCAGCGACGAGCCGCCGACCGCGGCCGTGCTGGTCCGGCGGCGCTCCGACATGGCGGCCATCGCGGCGGCGCTGCGGGACCGCGGCCTGCCGGTGGAGGTCGTCGGCCTGGGCGGGCTGCTCGACGAGCCCGAGATCCGCGACCTGCTCAGCGCCCTGCGGGTGCTGGTGGACCCCCTGGCCGGCACCGCGGCCGCCCGCCTGCTCACCGGCTCCCGGTGGCGGGTCGCGGCGCGCGACCTGGCGGCGCTGTGGGCGCGGGCCCGCGAGCTGGCGGGCGCGCCCACGCGGCAGGCCGTCGTGGACGACCCGCTGTCCGTGCTGGCCGACGCCCTGCCCGGCGAGCACGCCGAGCAGGCGGGCCTGGCCGACGCCCTGGACGACCCGGGCGACCCGACCGCGTACTCGGCCGAGGGCTACCGCCGTATCCGCCGGCTGGGCGCCGAGCTGTCGGCGCTGCGCCGGCGCCTGGACCAGCCGCTGCCGGAGCTGGTCGCGGACGTGGAGCGCACGCTGCTGCTGGACATCGAGGCCCTGTCCCGCCCCGGCGGCGTCGGCCGGGCGCACCTGGACGCGTTCGCCGACGTGGTCAACGACTTCGCCGCCGCCAGCCCGTCCGCGACGCTGCCCACGCTGGTCGACTACCTGCACACCGCCGAGCAGGCCGAGGACGGCCTGGAACCGGGCGAGGTGGAGGTGGCCGAGAACCGGGTGCAGGTGCTGACCATGCACTCGGCCAAGGGCCTGGAGTGGCACATCGTGGCCGTGCCGCACGTGGTGAAGGACGTGTTCCCGGGGCGCAAGAAGTCCTCGTCCTGGCTGCGCACGGTGCCGGAGCTGCCGGCGGACCTGCGCGGCGACGCGGAGGACCTGCCCACGCTGTGGCTCTCACCCGACCAGGACCGCAAGGAGGTGGAGGACGCGCTCGTCGGGCACGAGGCCGACTTCGACACCCGGCGGCTGGTCGAGGAGCGCCGGCTGCTGTACGTGGCGCTGACCAGGGCCGAGCACAGCCTGCTGGTGTCCGGGCACTGGTGGGCCGAGACCGGGGACCGGCCCAAGGGGCCCTCGACGTTCCTGACCCAGATCCGCGCGGCGGTGCTGGCGGCGGAGCACCCGCCGGCGGACATCGCGGTCTGGGCGCCGCCGCCGGAGGAGGACGCACCCAACCCGCTGGCCTCGCAGACGAAGTCGGCCCAGTGGCCGGCCGACCCGCTGGGCCGGCGCCGCGCGGCGGTGGTGGAGGGGTCGGAGCTGGTGCTGTCGGCGCTGGAGCGCCTGCTCGCCGAGCCCGAGCCCGCCCCGGTGCCCGCCGAGGCCCGCGCGGTGGCCGTGTCCGGCCACACCGTGGACGTGGTGCTGCCCGAGGAACCGGCCCCGTTCGACGAGCCGTCCTCCCCCGACGAACCGCCGGCGCCCGACGGGCCGGCCTCTTTCGGCGAGCCGCTCCCGGTCCCGTTCGACGAACTGCCCCCCGAGCCGCCCGACTTCGAGCCGCCGCCCGACCCCGGACCGGCGGCCGACCCCGGACCGGCGGCCGACCCCGGACC